>JACPTZ010000179.1:7100-15172 GCA_016192525.1 Planctomycetota bacterium | reverse complement strand
TGCACGCCTCCGGCCCCATCGTGCGGATCGGCGCAATATCAAAACGGCCTAAGCTCGTCACCCGCGCATCGAGGATCTGCTCAAGCACCCGGCACGCGAGCGGCCCCTGGACGGCCAGAATTCCTCGGCCCTCGCTGATGTCGGTGATGATCCGGTGTCGACGCGCCTTCGCCTCGTGGGAGTTCTTCCAGGACGGGCCGTCCCGAACGCGTCCGGCCGCCCGCAGGGCCACCGGGATCTGCGGATTCGCGGGATCGAGCGCCCTGGCGGCCCCGAGGAGATCAAGCGCCGCCTCGTACTTCCGCTCGTACAGCGCCACCCTCCCCCCCGCGACGAGCGCCGGGGCGAAGTCGGGCCGCACGGCGAGCACTTTCTCGATCTCGGATCGGAGGACCGCGGCGAGCGTCCCCATCTTGAGGTCGCGTGAGCCGTGGTCGGGGATCGAAGTCGAGCGCCCGGCGACAGGACTCGCTCGCGGCCTCCTCCTCCCCGCTCCAGAGCGCCAGTTGCCCGGCGAGATACCACACCCCCGGATGGCGCGGGGCGGTCGCGAGCGCCGCGGCGAGGGCGTTGGCCGCCGTCACATAGTCGGCCGCCCCTTCGTACCGGACGAAGGTGTCCATCGCCCGATGCGCCTTTTCGTAGGCGTCCCGCCACGCGGGCGGATAGACCGACCACGCCGGCTCGCGGAACGGGTGGGGGAGGTGCGATGCCGTCTCTCCCGGCTTGACTTTAAGGCCGTCTTCCAGCTCGCGCTCGAACATCGCCGCCTCGGAGGAGCGGACCTTCGAGAGCCACGACGGCGGGACCGCCCCGGTCACCTCGATCCGCTCGCAGGCGACCGCCGCCGGGCGATTCGACATCGGTGCGATGACGCGCCGCCCGCTGTCCGGATCCACTCCCTCCCCCACCGCCACGCCGCCGGCGAAGAGCATGACCTCGTCGATCTTCGGGATGCGGGAGCGGTGGACGACCTCTCCGTCGATCGAAAGCGTGAATTCCGAGCCGTCGAGGCCGAGCACAAATCGCGGCTTGCGGGAGTTCGTCCCGGTCCAGCGGATCGCCCTGGGCGTCTCCACGTCCTCACCCACCTCCATGAAAAACCACGAGGCCTCCTCAGGGTAGTAGAGCACGCGGTAAAGGCGGCGATTCCCTCCGGCCGAGGTCTGGATCATCCCGAACGAGACCCAGGAAGAGACGGCGGGTCCGGGGTCGAGGGCGTACGAGACTTTCCCGGTGAACGGGATGTCCCGGATCGTGCATGCGACGAACCCGCGTCCGCGCAGTTCGAGGCGGCCGTCCTTCACCTCCGCCTCCGCCCCCTGGCCCTGGAAGTCCTGCGCCTCCTCCGCCCTCCCGAAGTCGTAGAGCAGGTGGACGAATCCCCCCGCCACCCGGTAGTTCGTGGCGTTGAAGAGGGTGGGGGGGCTCAGCACCTTCGCCATGTCGGGGGCGACGGCGCGGAGGGAGGCATCCGTGGCAAACGCCTGATCGAAGGCCTGGACGGCCTGCCGGCCCATCCGCTTCAGGGCGAGGAAGCGGCCGAGGTCGAACCAGCCGCGCGCGTCCTTCGGGTCGAGCGCGGTCTTCCGGATCTCGTAAACGCTCTCGTTCGGCAGTCCCTCCCAGGGTCCCTCCATCTCCACCGGCGGCGACTGGCTCACGAGGCGGACCTTGTCGCGGGAAAAGTCGGAGACAAGGCACCTCTTCAGGGCGAGCTTGTCGCTCCACTGGATGTCGATCGGGTCGCGCTTCGTCGCCTCGAGGAGGCGTGCCTTTTGCTGCGCGATGCGATCGCGCTCCTCCGTGCGGGCGGCGGCGATCTGCTCGCGCGCGGCCCGGACGCGGGCCTCGCCGTCGGACTTCCACGCGGCCAGCTCCTCCGCGGGGGGAACGGCCGGGCGGAGGGAGGCCAGGGCGGCCTTCTCGCGCCCCGCGCGGACCCGGTCCACGAGCGACGGAAGGGTCCGTGAGGTCTCGGAGTCGGTGAGCTCGTGCGCCTTGTCGCAGAGCGACTCCGCCTCGTCGAACTTGCCCTCACGGCAGAGGGTGTCGATTTCGGCGGCGAGCCGGTCGAACAAGGCGCGGACGCGGCGGCGGAGGCCGCCGCGGAGCCGGTCCATCTCGGCGGCGTGCTGCGGATCGCGCGCGGCCGGGTCGCGCTCGAGAGCGGCGACGGCGGATCGGGCGGCGGGGAGGTCGCCGGCCACGATGACCTTGCGGGCGGACTCGAGGGCGGCCAGGAACGGGTCAGGAGCGGACGGCACAGGCGGCTTCGCCTCGGGAGCACCACTGGCCGGCCGTGCGTCGCCCTCTCCAGGGGTGCGCCTGCTCTTTGGCCCTTCGCCCTCCCCCGGGGCGCGCCGCGCCTGGGACGGTTCGCCTTCCGTCGGGGCGCGCCGCGCGAGCGGCGCTGCGGGACCTGTACCTGTCTCGGATTCGCCAGGCGCGGACGGGGATCTCACCCCCGCCGTCCTCGGCCCCGGCTCATCGAAGAGGCCGAGAGGGAACCCGACCGCCACGATGAGAAGGATCGCTGATCCGCAGACCATCCCGGCCGTGCGGAGCCGGCTTCCCCGCGGAGCGGGCGGGAGTGGGGGGGGCGCATACGGACGGTAGCGGGGCTGGCGCGGGGGCGTTGCCGGCCGAGGCGTTTCCTCCTCCAGCACCTCTTCCGCCACCCGCTCCGGCGGACCGGGCTCGGTGAACCACGAGCCGTCGGCACTGACTTCGCCGAGGATTCGGGGCGACATCAGGACGCCTCCGCACGGCGGGCAACGGAACGACAGTCCGGGCTCGGGGCGGACCACATTGAACTGCCGGCCGCAGCCGGAGCAGCGCATCAGGACCTTTTGCTGACCGGCGAGAAGATCCTGGATCTGGGTGGGGGTGAGGTAACCGCGCTCGACGAGGATCTGGCCGAGGCGAACCGGGCGACCCTGCCTCCGGGCGGCCTCCAGCAACTGGAGACACTCGCTGAGTTGCCCGGGGGTGATGAATCCGTTCCGGAGGGCGGAGCGGCCGAGCGACTCGGGATTCGGCCGGGGCTCTTTCGGAGGCGGGGTGGGGGAGGCCACACACCCTCCCGAGGTGAGGCCGTCTGGCGGGGCCCCCGGGCCCATCGCGCGGAGGCGGCCGCGTGTAGTCGATATTAGGTTGCCGCACGGGTGAAGTCAAGAGCGCGATACGCCCTTGAGCAAGGCGCGCCCGGCATGCAGCAGTTGGAAGTGCCCATCCCCGAATCGCAGAGGGAGGGGAGACGCGGAGGGATTCACGCGGAGGCGCGGAGGCACGGAGGGGCGAAGCGGGTCAGGCGGCGCCCGGTTCCATCAGGTCGGGTTTCCCTCCCGAGTTCCCCCCGATCGAGCGGTCAAGTCGCCGAAGAACGCCGAGGGGTGTCCGGGGGAGGGGGCAAACTTCCCGAGTCCGTTGTTGGGCTGTTGTTCCTGTCGCTGTTTCTGTTGCTGTTTCTGTTGCTGTTTCTGTTGCCGTTTCTGTTGCTGTTGCTGTTTCTGTTTCTGTTTCTGTTTATGTTTATGTTTCTGTTTCTGTTGCCGTTTCTGCTGTTGCTTCCGTTGTAATCTTTCAAAAGAATTCGCGTAATTCGCGCAATTCGCGGTTCTCCCGCAGGCCGCTCGTGGACGGTACCGGAAATGAGTCTTGGGGGGGGGAAAGAGGATCGGATCCGGGTTGGCGGTCGCGCCCGCCGCGGGGACAGACGTACGGATCGGCCGTCCTCCTTCGGCGGCCGTACGGCGGCGGTAGCGCGCCTTTCTCAGCCCGAGGCGCGGATCCCAGGGGAGTCACGGCTCGCACCTGGGTCGCGGGTCCGGGGGCGCGCTTTCTCAAGGGATCGGCCGGCCGGCCGCACGGATAAGGACGCCGGCCGTCCGGCCAGCTTCGCTCCATCGGGTCGGGACGCTTCCAGCCTCGAAGGCCCGACGGCTCACCGGCCTGTCTCCGATGGCGGCCCGATCCCTCGCGGACCCTCGTTGGAGGGGTTTCTCGCCGCGGCGGGCGTGCCCGTCGACCCGGATCCGATTGTGAGAGAGCTTCTCTACCCTTGATACGATGGCGCGCCGAAAGTGAGAGGGGTTTTCTACCGCAGCATCGCCTCCGGCGCTCACATGGGAGCCCGGGGAAGCCCGTGCGGATCTATCCCATCCTCCCCACCTGGCGCAGCACCAGCATCGCCGCCCAGCCGACGATGTCGATGATCCCGAGCACGAGGGCGATGGTGGCCACGGTGCTCTTGGGCAGGCCCGCCTGGGTGCGGGCGGTGTTGGCCTCGTTCGCCTTCTGGACGGCCAGCCAGCCGAAGATGAATCCGCAGCAGAACAGACCCAGAACGGCGAACGCGAGCGCCTTCTTCGACTCGGCCCCCGCGGTCAGGACGGCCGGGAGCGACTCTGCCGCTTCCCGATTGACGATGCTCCCGCAGTGCCGGCACTGGGTGACGTAGAAGGGGTTGGGCTCTCCGCACGAGGGGCACGGCTTGCCCTTGTCGGCCGGCGCTCCCCCGGCCGCCGGGATCTCCGGCGCGCTCTTGCGGGCCCCGGGGCAGGCCGGCGCCACGCAGCCGCCGCGCCAGCAGGACTGGTGATACGAACGCCCGCAGTCCCCGCAATTCCGGATCTCCTCGCCGAACCTGATCTCCTTCGCGCATGCCGCGCACGGTCGACCCGACACCTGACGGTTCGCCGCCATGGTCAGCGGCAGGGTCCCGGCCCCCCCGGGCGGGGCGGGGACGGGCGCGGTCGTCGCGGCCGGGACCGTGAGCACCCCGGCGCACTTCGGGCACTTCGCCTTCTTCCCCGCCAGCGAGTCGTCGACCTTCACCCTCGATCCGCATCCGAAGCAGCTGAATTCGATGGCCATGCGGCGGTCCTCCCTCAAGTTAATCTCAACTCACCCCTGCGTCGCGGTTTCCGCCGGACCGCCCAGAACCCCGGCCTGCTCCAGTTCCTTCCGGATGGCGCTCGATACAAAGGTGGCCGAAAGCGTCCCGGGGTTCTGGATCTCCGCCGCCATGGTCAGCAGGAAGCCGTTCCGCTCCTCGTAGACCAGCTCGAGATGGGGGAGGCGGCCGTTCCAGCGTTCCCCCGCCGTCTCCCGCCACGACATCTCTTTCACCACCCCCACCGGATGAACCTCCGTGTCCCGCGATTCCAGTGGCTTCGTCTGGAGCCACGCCCGAAGCTTCGGGATGTCGCATTTGGGGTTGAGGGTCTTTCGCACCTGCAGAACCGGAAGCGACATCTTCTCGATCCACAGAGCCGCCGCTGCTGGGGGGTGAGGGAGGTCATGCGCGGCGCTATCCCTCCCGCCTCAGGATCACCACCGACAGATCGTCCGCCAGTGCCGCGCCGCCGAGGTGAGAGGTGACCGCGTCCAGCAGGGAGTTGGCGAGCTCGGCAGGGGGGAGACCGCACTGGCGGTTGATCGTCTTGATGAGCCCCTTGAGGGCAAACTTGCCGAGTTTCGGGTGCTTGGCCTCGGGGAGGCCGTCGGTGACGAAGACGACGAAGTCGCCCGGGGCGAGGGCGATCTTCTCCTGCGTGATCCGCGGTTCGAGGGCCGGGCGACTCATCGCTCCCAGCGTGGCGGCGGCGGGCGGCATCCCCGAGGCGGCCAGGGCCATCTCCTTCGACCAGGTGATCGGCGGCTCGTGACCCACATTCGCCACCTCCACCGTGCCCGTCTTCAGGTTGAGCACGGCGTACACCGCATTCACGAACACCCCCGGCTGGAGCTGACGCGAGATCAGGTCGTTCGCCTCCAGGACGGCGATCAGCGGCGAGGCGCCGGTTTCCGCGACGGTCCGGAAGATGTTGCGGAGCATCATCAGGATCCGCGCCCCCGCCGGGGCCGGACCCGAAACGCCGCACAGCACCACAAAGATCTCGTCGGTCCCGCGGTACCCCACGTCGTAGAAGTCGGACAGCGTCTCCTCCGCCAGCCGGTTCGCCGCCGCCAGCACGTAGCCGTCCGCGCCCGGCATCGACTTCGGGAAGAGGCTCATCTGCACGCTCTTCGCCTTCCGGAGGTCGGCCTCGCTCACTTTCTCCGCCTCCGCGGCCGGGGCGCCCGATCCCGGGGTGGCCGCCGGCTTCGGCGGGATCAGTTCGCGCAGCGCCTCCAGGATCTCCGCCGCGACGGCCGGCTTCTTGAAGAAGCGGAGCTTCGGGTAGGTGGCCACCTCGTATTCCTCGCGAAGCCCCGGCGATTGCGTCACCACGACCACCGGGGGCGTCCCGTGCTCGCTCTGGAGGAGGGGGAGGAGCTCCAGTCCGCCGATCCCGGGGAGCCGCATCTCCATCACGATGGCGTCGAACCCCTTCTTCTCGCGGAGGGTTTCGCGGGCCTTGCGGCCGTCGCCCGTCACCGTGACGGCGTAGCCGGCCTCGCGGAGCGACTCGTCGTGCGCCGCGGCGAGCGCCGAGTCCGGCTCGATGACGAGGATCGAGCCGCCCTCCCGCCGCACCTCCTCGACAGCCGGGAGGAGGTTCATCACCTTCCCGAGCATCTCGCGGCTCTGTTCCACCGAGCCACCGGAGCGGAGCACCGCCTTCGAGAGGGCGTCCATGAGTTCCAGACGTTCGCTCGGGGAGGGGGCGAGCGATTCGATCGTCTCGCGGAGTTTTCCGGCGCCGCGCGAACCGGCGCGAAGATCGGCCGCCACGAGCGAGGCGCGGAACTCCACGGGGAGGCGTCGCGTGAGCGCCAGGGCGTCTTCGGCCGCCGAGCCCGGGGCGCCGCCGTTAAAGGTCTCGCGCGTTTCCGGGGAGAGGCCTCCCAGCACCCGCTCGAACATGCCTTGGAACTCCTCGCTCCCGATCCCCGGCCAGCCCTTCGTCAGGAGGCGCTCCAGGTAGCCCAGGGTGAGAGGCGCCGAGGGGGTCGATCCCGCCTGTCGGGCCGAGTTGGAGAAAGACGTCATGAACGACGCGAGCGATGACTCGGACTTCTCCGGGGCCGCGTCGCCGTCCGGCGAGAGCGACTGCAGGGCCGACTGGAAGTGCCGGTCGAGGAGGGTGAGGCTGTCCTCCGGCGCCTGCGGCGGGGGAGGGGGGCCCGAGGGAGCCGGGGCGGAGTGCGCGGCGGAGGCCGCAGTGGCGGAGACCTCCTGCCCGCTGTCGACGAGGAGGAACACGAGTTCGCGGAGCTTGATCGACCTGAAGGGCGCCAGAAGGGCGGGGTCGATGCGGTTGTCCTTCAGGACGTCGTCGTCCTTCCTCGACATGAGGTTGACGAGGGCCGAGAACTCCTCCCTCGGGAAACCGCGCGGGAAGGCGAGGGTGGCGATCCGCTTTCCCTTGAGGAGCTGGATGAGGGCGGAACCGGCCGAGGTGAGCGCCTTGGAGGGTCGGTTCTGCAGCATCAGGACCCCCTCCTGGACGCCGAGCGAGACTTCGGGGTTCGGACCGAGCATCTCGTTGATCGTGGCGAACGCCTGGTCGAGGTCCTGTTTCACGGACGGGTGATCGACGTTGTACATCCGCACGCTTCGGACCGCCTTCGCAAAGAAGCGGATGAACTTGGCGGCGGAGGCTTCGAACGGGTCCATCCCGGGATCCTCGTCGGGCCGCCCTGGCGGGAGCGGGTCCGAGCCGGTGATCTTAGGCCGGGCGGGCGGGGAAGTCAAATAAGGATCGCCGCGTGGGGAGGCTGGATGGAGGGCGCGGGTTGAGGTACAATCGGAGCCGGAATGTCCCCCGATCCTCAAGGCCCGGAACACGGCCTCCAGCCGACGCCCGACCCCGCCCCCGAGAGGACGCCGCCTTCGTCGGCGCTTCGATGGATCATCGGGCTGTCTCTGGTCGTGACGATTTCGATCGCCACCTGCCTGTTGGGGGGCACCCGGTTTCCCTTCAGCCTTTTCTGGAATCCGGTGGCGGGGGTTCTCGTCGTCAATCTGACGTTTGCCTTGCTGCTCATGACCTACTCGGTCGGGGAGATTCTCGGGACCCTGATGTTGCCCCTTTCCGCGCCTGGACGCCACCGCGAGGAGCGCCTGCATCGTTTGGAGTCCTGTGCCCTGTCCGGATCGCGATACTCACTCTCGGCCGGGG
>JACPTZ010000179.1:0-7026 GCA_016192525.1 Planctomycetota bacterium | reverse complement strand
AATTGCAGCTTGGCCAGGCCCCTTGCGGCTCCCGGGTGGCACGGGCGGCTTGTCCGCCCGTGCCCGGCCGCACGGGCCGCGAGCTGCCCGTGCCACCCACGAATCCAATGTTGATGGCCCTCTAGTGATCCGTCAACGCTGTTCGTGCGGGTGGTTGGCCGTTGCTGATTCCCCCTCCGGAGGGGGTAGGGGGAGGGGAGCGGCCCTTCCGCGTGCAGACGCGCGCCCCTCTCCGTCGCCGGAATGCAATGCGCCCGGAACTCGATCAGCCCTTCTGCGGTCGCTGCGGGAATCCCTGCCGGGGGTTTCGCGAGTACGTCGCGGGGATGGACCCTCCGCTTCGGTGCAGCGAGTGCGCGATCGAGGTCAGGCTCATCCCCTCCCTCGTCGCCTATGCGGTCGGCTTCTGCGCCTTCGTTTCCGCAACCTCGATCCTGCTCCTGGCGCCGAACGCCTGGAGAACGGACCGCGGCCTGGTGTCGGGTGAAGTCCTCCATGCGGGATTCCTGGGCTGGGGTGCGATCGTCGCGCTGGCGGCGGCCCGGCTTTGCCCCTTCGGCCCTCGACGTCCTCGACCCCCGGTGAAGTGGATCGAAGTCGGCGGCTACGTCGTGATCGCCGCCGCCGTTGATCTGACGCTCGCGGCCCACCTTTTCGATGTCCACATCAAGACAATTAGGGAGCCCGGAGGGGAGCATGTGTGGGGGTGGATTCTGTGGGGGGGGACGGCCTGGACCCTTCTCGCCGGCGCTGCCGTCGCCTGGATGACGATGAAAGCCGGCCGCTCCCGGGCGGTCCTCTGCGAGGCGGCTTTCTTCATCTGGAATGCGGGGGTGCCGCTGGTCCTGCTCGGGGCCGGGGCGGGCGACCTGCTCCTCAGGGGCGGTCTCGACTGGCGGGGGAAGATCGCCTCGCACGCCGTCCTGCTGGCGGCGGCGAGCTTCGTCGGCGGTCTCCAGCTGGGGAGTGTGGTGTCCGCGCACTCCGGGTTCTTCCGGCTCTTCCGCGACATCCGCGCCAGGGATGCCAAGCCGCTCGGGGACGCCGAGGTGCATGTCGGCTCCGGCGTCGTCTGCGGCCTGTGCGACCGCGACTATGCTCCTCTGAGCGATCCCAGCAGGACGCCAGGTACCCCCCTCTGTGTCGCCTGCCGGAGCTGCCTCCGGCGGGTCGAATCCGTCGTACCGCACCTGACGCTGTGCGCTCTCGGAGTTCTCCTCGCCGGCGGACTCGGCTTACTGGCCGCCGACTGCATCCGCCGGTGGTGAGGGCGGCAGACGCAAGAAAGGTTTCGGGCGGGTCCCGACCTCGATGCTGCAGGAGAGGCCTCGCACGGCGTGGACCGGTCGCGCGAGGGGGACCGTGAGATCTCCAGCGACCGGTCAGTCCCCGCCCCTACGATCGTTTCCGCTGCCTCACCCGGGCCAACACTCACTGGCCCTCGTTGACCACGATATGTGTATACATACATAGTGGTCAATCACCCGAGATTCCCCCGCGCCGAAACTCGATGGAGATTGTCCGCGTCAGACCATTGCCCTTGCAATCCGGCTCGATCCTGATAGAATCCCGTGCGTCTCAGCGACCGCAATCTCCACGGAAGGGGGCGCCCGGTCGTTCCAGGGGCGACATCGCGTCGCCGGGGACGATCGGCCGCACGACAACGAATGGTTCCTCGCACCTCCGGCCGATCCGGGACCAGGCGCTGGCAGCTCCGGCCCTCCGATCCCGTCGCCGCCCGCTCGCTCGCTTCGACCCTCCGCATCTCGCCCGCCCTCGGTCAGCTCCTCCTCAACCGGGACATCCGCGACCCGAAGGCCGCCCGCGCCTTCCTCCGGCCCGACATCGGCGCCATCGGCGATCCCAAGTCCCTACCGAATCTCGCCCCCGCCATGGAGCGGATCGACGCCGCCCTCCGGCGCGACGAGAAGATCCTGGTGTACGGCGACTACGACGTCGACGGCATCACCGGTGCTTCCCTCCTCGTCCGGTTCTTCCGCGCCCTTGGCCGCGAGGTCCCGTACTACGTCCCGCACCGCGTGACGGAGGGCTACTCCCTCAGCGCCCCGGCCATCGAGAAGTTCGCCGCCGAGGGCTTCCGCTGCATGATCACTGTCGATTGCGGGACCTCCGACGCGGAGAAGATCGCGCGCGCGAAGGAACTCGGGATCGACGTCGTCGTCCTCGATCACCACGAGCCGCCGTCCGATCTGCCGCGCGACACGGCGCTCGTCAATCCGAAACTCAACGAGGAGCGGGGCGAGTCGGCCTCGCTCTGCGCGGCCGGGGTGGCTTTCAAGCTCGCCTGGGCGCTGGCGGAGCGGCTCTCTCCCGCCGGGAAGCAGACCCCGGCCATGCAGCAGTTTCTCATCGACGCCCTCGGGCTCGTCGCCATCGGGACGATCGCGGACGTGGTTCCGCTCACCGGCGAGAACCGGGTGCTCACGGCCTTCGGACTGTCCACGCTCCGCTCGACGAAGAACCCGGGCCTCCGGGCCCTGATGGAGAAGGCGGCGCTCGGGAAGGAGGCGATCGAGGCCGCCGACATCGGCTTCAAGATTGCGCCCCGTCTGAACGCCGCGGGGCGGCTCGGCTCGGCCCGGCTGGCCGTCGATCTCCTGGTGGAGGAGGACCCTGCGAAGGTGGGTCCGCTGGCCGAGCAGCTCGACCGTCTGAACGGCGAGCGGCAGAAGATCGAGGCGGCGATCACGGCGCAGGCGAAGGAGCAGGTGGAGCGCGACCACGATCCCGGCCAGGACTACGCGATCGTCCTCGCCGACGAACGGTGGCATCAGGGGGTGGTGGGGATCGTGGCCGCGCGGATCGTGGACCGGTTCCACCGCCCGGCGGTCGTCATCGCGCTGGATGGCGACCGGGGGAAGGGCTCGGGCCGCTCGATCCCCGGCTTCAACCTCTTCGAGGCGATCAGCCACTGCCGGGAGCATCTCATCGCGCACGGCGGGCACGAGCACGCCGTGGGGGTGCAGATCGAAAAGCGTCAGGTGGGTGAGTTCAGGGAGCGTCTCAAGGCCTACGCGCGCGACCATCTGACCGAGACGGCCGCCGAGCCGGTCCTGCACATCGACGGCGAGATGTCGCTCGCCCATCTCTCCAGGGAATTCGTGCGGGAGATCGACCTGCTGGCCCCGCACGGTCACCGGAACCCGAAGCCGGTGATGTCTTCGGCCGGGCTCAGCCTGGTGGGCGAGCCGCGGATCGTCGGGAAGCGCGGAGACCATCTTCAGTTCCGCGTCACGCAGGCGGGGACCACCCGGAAGGCGGTCGGCTTCGGGATGGCGGACGCCGCGGAGTCGCTCCGTTCCGCCCGAGAGGGGGCGGTTTCGCTCGCCTACACCCCGATGATGAACATCTGGCAGGGGAACGAGAGCGTGGAACTGCACGTCAAGGACATCCGGGTGGGGTAGGGAGTGCGGGGTGCGTCGACTCTTCGCCCCGCCACACGGATGGCGGGCAGGCGCTCACCGGCGTGCGGGAAGGCCCATGGTCCCCTCGCCGCGAAGCGGCCTCCCGGACTCCGGCCGCTCGCCCCAGATCTCCATGCTCCAACCGTTGCGCTCCCTCCGTCCCCTTGGTACACTTCCACCGCGACCGACCGCAGGAGCCTTGGTTCGATGCCCGACCGCCGCCGCCGCGCGATCCTCTCCCTCACCCTGACGGCGCTCGCGTTCCTCCCTTCCGTCCGCGCCGACTTCCGCGTGGCCGACGTGGAGGACCGTACCCGTTCCGTGACGGCCCTCCGACTCGAGGGGGCCGGGAGCCTTGTCTGCACCACCAGCGACGGGAAGGAGGAGATCCTCCCGCTCGCGGACGTGGTCGAGATCTCGTTCTCGACGACGGCCCTGCCGATCTCGGCGGAGTTCGCCGTCACGCTCACCACGGGCGACTTCTACGTCGGCAAGATCGCGTCCGAAACCTCCGACGGGTTCACCCTGACGACCGAGGACTTCGGCGGCCTCAGCCTCCCCCTCACGCAGGTGCGCCGGATCGAGCGGTTTCGTCCGCAGATCGAGCCGGCCCCGGCCCTGAAGCTCGACACCGACTCGGTGTCTCTGGTCAACGGCGACCACGACTCCGGAACGGTCACAAAGGTCGCCCCCGTCGGTGTCACGATCAAGTCCTCGCTCTATGGCAAGGAAAAGACCTACGCGGCCAAGGACCTCGATTCGATCGATCTCGTGGAGCTGGAGGCGCCGCCCGTCCCCCCGACCACCCTCCTGGTCACGCTTCGCGGCCTTTCCGGCAGCCGCGCCACCGGGACGATCGAGGGGCTGAAGGACCAGAAGCTGGCGTTCAAGTCGATGTTCGGCGTGTCCGTGTCGCTGAGTGTCTCCACCCTGAGCGCCCTCCACGTCCGGAACGGGCGCTGCGTCTTTCTGAGCGACCTCGATCCGCAGTTGCTTGTCGAGACCTTCGAGGGGCCTCTGGCCCCTCCGCCCGACTCGGGGGCGGCGCAGGGCGACGACATCGTTCGGCGCTTCTTTACGCTCCAGCGCGATCGGATCAGCGACAGCCGGTCCCCCGCCCCGCTCCGGCTCCGGAAGGCCGTCTACCGGAAAGGTCTCGGGGTCTTCCCCGCTTGCACCGTCACCTACGGGCTCGCCGGCGGCTTCCGGGAGTTCCGCGCCACCCTGGGGATCGACGACGCCTCGATCGCCGGCGCCTACGCCCGCTTCACGGTTCTCGCCGACGGCAAGGAGATCTTCCGGAGCGAACGCCTTCGGGCGGGTGGCGATCCGCAGCCGGTGAAACTCGACGTGAAGGGGGTGCAGGCCCTCACCCTCCATGTCGAGAGCGGCGACGGCTGGTCCTGGCCGGACGACGAACCGCCGCCCGTGTACGGCGCCGGGACCTACGCCGACTGGGCGGAGGCGAGAGTGATACGATAGGGTCGTGCCGCCCGTCCTGAGCGATGGCGCGGCTTCCCGGCCGCGCCCGGGTCGAGGGACGAGGTGAGCGAGCCACATTGCGGTCCGCCCTTCGATTCGGTCGCCCTTCGCAGGCTCAGGGCGACCTCGCTCAGGGCGGGCGGTCCCTGTTTCCGGACGACAACACCTCTCTCTCAGACTGAGGATCCCCCATGCCTCTCCGCCGTCTTCTTCCGGCCCTCGCCCTTCTCGCGATGGTCCTTCCGGCCGTTCCGCGGATTTGCGCCGACGACGTCCTTGACGAGGCCCGCGAGATGGAAACCCGCGGCCTCGAGGCGGAGAGCCGGGGGAGGCCCGACGACGCCTTCGATCGCTACACCGAGGCCCTCCAGGCCGTCACGCAGGCGATGAAGCGCGCCTCGGCCGAGCAGCGACCGCTCTTCTCGATGCGCGGGGAGATCTACCTCCACCGCCTCTACGAGTTCGCCCAGGAGACCGAACGTTACGCGGAGCTCGACAAGCTCCTCTCCGGTCTCGCCCCGGAGGCCGCCGATCCCTCCCTCCTGAACTGGATCCACTGGTATCGGGGCCACTCCTCGATCCGGGCGGGCAAGGTCGGTCAGGGCGACGCGCAGTTCAAGGCCCTCGGCTTTCTCACCGACTGGCTCCTCTGCGGCCCGTTCGCCAACGACAACGGCACCGCCGGCTGGAGCACCGAGTTCGGACCGGAGACGGAGCCCGATCTCAACGCCACCTTCGACGGCGTGAAGCGGAAGGTCGGGTGGCGCGCGGTTCCCGTGACCGGCCACTCGGGCTACATCGACCTCGACTCGCTGTTCACCCCCAACGACGATGCGATCGTCTACGCCCTCTGCTACGTCAGGAGTCCGACGTCTCAGCCGGCCGCCCTGCGGATCGCCTCCGACGAGGGCTGCCGGATCCGGCTGAACGGCGTGGAGGTGCATGCCAACGAGGCGATGCGGAGCGCCACCCTGGACCAGGACATCGTGGGGGTGCGGCTCGCGGAGGGGTGGAACCGTCTTCTGATCCGGGTCTCCGAGGCCGACGGTCCGTGGGGGTTCCGGTGCCGTCTCACGGCCCCCGACGGGGCGCCGCTGAGGGGCCTGGAGACGCTGGGTCGCGCCCTCCTCGTCCGAAACGCGGCCGGCGCCTTCGCCACGCCCGTTCCTCCCACGCCGCACGCGGCGTCGGACGAGACCGTCGAAGTCAGCCGCGGCGCCCGCGACGTGCTCCGCACCCTTCTGGAGGTCGATTCGAAAAACGGCTACGAGCAGTTCCACGAGGCCTATCTGCTGGCCACCCTCGGATCGGAGGACAAGCACAAGCATGTCGAGCGCGACGCCGCCGAGCGCGCCCTCTTTCACGATGAGAATCCCCACACCCTCTATCTCGCCGCCTGTCTGTCGGAGGTCGAGGCGGAGATGGACGCCGAGAAACAGGAGCACCGGAAGCGAACGGCCCTCGAGAAGACGCTCAAGGCCGATCCCGCGCACGCCCTGGCGATGCTGGATCTCGCCGAATACTATCTGTACTCCGAGCAGAACATTCCGAAGGCCATCGACCTCGTGGATCGCGCCCTGGCGGTCAATCCGGAGTTCCTCGCCGCGCGGATGTTCCGGAACGAGATTCTCGACCGGAAGGGATTCACCATCGAGGCCTGGCTTCAGCGCAAGGCGCTGCTCGACTCGGCGAGGAAGACCGGTGTCGTCCTCGGCATCGGCGCCGAACTCGCGGCGCAGGATCACGACCTCCGGTCGGTGGTCCGCCTCCATCTCCAGGCTCTCGAACGCGACTTCGCCAATGGCTCCGCCCGGTCCGAGCTCATCGACGGCCTCCTTCGGCTTGGCGAGTGCGACGCGGCGCTGCAGGAGTGCCGGACCACCCTCGCGCTCAACCCCTTTTCGGTGGACGCCCATCTGCGGATGGCCCGCATCCACGAGTCGCGGCAGAGGTACGGGGAGGCGATCGCCTGCTGTCGGGCGGCGCTCGAACTGGCACCTGAAAACGACGATCTCCTGTCCGCTCTCGGCACCTGGCAGCACCTATCCGGCGACCGGGCCGGGGCCATCGAGTCATGGAAGGAGGCGCTGACCCTCAACCCGAACAACGTCTGGCTCCG
>JACPTZ010000178.1:7094-25014 GCA_016192525.1 Planctomycetota bacterium | reverse complement strand
GGTGCGCCTGGCGGGCTCAGTCGAGTACGGCGGCGGGGACCAGGGCTGGAACTGGACCTTCTGCGGCTACTGCGGACCCCGGGGTGACGCCGCCCTCCAGGCGCCGGAGCGAGTGATTCTCTGCACCCCCCGCTCCGCGATCCGGCCCATCCGCATCACCTCCCTCGGCGTGACGCCGGAGGCGGTCCAGGCGGCGCTGACCGCCCAGTTCCTGATCCTCGTCCCGGCGGCGTGGGCGGGGGCCGTGGAGCCGCTCGCGGAGAAGCGTCGCGCGGAGGGGCTCACGGTCGGGGTCGTGCCGTGCGAGGCGATCCGGGCCCTGGCAGGAGCGGGACCGGACGGCGCGCCGGACCTCCGGGGCTTTCTCCGCCTGGCCCATCAGACGGGAGGCGGCCAGCTCCGCTACGTGCTCATCTGCGCGGATGCCACCCGCGATCGCGATACGCTCCGCTCCGATCTTGTCACTGTGCCGCTCCACCTCTTCGACGCCGTCACCCCCGGCATCTGCGGCACCGATCAGTACGCCGCCTGCATGGACGACAATGACCCGGTGCCGGACATCACCATCGGCCGCGCCTCCTGCGAGAAGCGCTCCCAGCTCGAGGCGATGGTGAAGAAGTGGATCGACTACGCCGTCGACCGACCCGGCGGGGCGTGGCGCAAGCGACTCTCCCTCGCCTTCGGGACCGGTCAGCACGGCGCGCAGCAGGACAACGTCATCAGCAAGGGGGCGACCACCATGGTGGCCGGGATGATCCCCGGCGCCTACGACTTCGCCGCGGTCTCCTCGCCCCAGCTCCCCACCCCCTACACCTGCCTTCCGCCGAATCTGAACGATCTCCTCCTTTCGCGCTTCGAGGAGGGATGCGTGCTCTTTGCCTACGCCGGCCACGGCTGGACCGAACGGCTCGAACTGCTCGAGTGGCAGGGGAAGAAGTACCCGATCCTCGGCAAGGACCAGATCCCGAAGCTGAGGATCGGCAACGCCCGGCCGGTGGGGGTCTTCTTCGCGTGCAACACCGGTCAGTTCGACGATCCGGACCGTTCCTGCCTCGCGGAAGAGCTGGTGCGCGCCCCGAACGGCTTCCTCGCCGTGCTCGGGTGTTCCGGGCTTTCGCACCCGTACTCCGACGGCATCTTCGCGAAGGAGCTCATGGGAACCGTCTTCACCCGCCCGCAATGGCGGCTGGGGGACTGGGTGACGGAGGCGCGTCGCCGGATCCTCGCGCCCTCGGCGAAATCGGACCCGGCGCGGGTGATGATCGATGCGCAGTCGCAGCCCTTCCTCAAGGACCCGGCGCTCATGGCCCGTCTCCGGCGGGATGAGGTCTGGCTGTACGGCCTGTTCGGCGATCCCACGCTCCAGATCGCCCTCCCCGAGGGAACCATCGATCTCGATCTTCCGAAGGACGCCCGGGCCGGAACGCGCTTCACCTTCACAGGTCGCGTGAAGGGCTGGACCGGCCCGATCGGCCGCGGACCGGCGGTGGTGACGCTCGAATGCGAACGGCTCCACTTCCTCGAGAAGCAGGCGCCCGTGAAGCTGGACGCCCCGGACGTGGCGGAGGTGATCTCGAAGAATTTCGGGATCGCCAACCGGATCGTGCTCTACACCAATACCGCCACCCTCGGCCCGGACGGCTCCTTCGAGACGAGTCTGGTGGTCCCCGACCACCTGCCGACGCACAAGTACGTGGTGAAGGCCTACGCGCAGGAGGGGGGCCGGGCCGCCGCGGGGGACGGGAAGATACAGGTGTTTGGAAAATGACTTCACGCCGGCGCGGCCCGGCGCTAGAATCCCCGCGACACCGATCGAGGAGACCGCATGCCCGGCCTGAACGAATGGCGCGCCGAACTGCGCGAGATGCTGCAGAAATCGATCCGGATCGGCGAGGTGAAGCTCGCCTCCGGAAAGACGAGCAACTTCTACATCGACGGGAAGGTCACGACCCTCTCCGCCCGCGGGGCGTGGCTCGTGGGAAGGATCGTCTGCGAGATGACGAAGGAGGATCGCGCCGGCGCGATCGGCGGACTCACGATGGGGGCCGACCCCATTGCCTGCGCGGCCGCCGTGGCGAGCGTCGATCTCGGGCGACCGATGGCGGCCTTCCTGGTCCGCAAGGAACCGAAGGACCACGGGACGTCCAAGTGGATCGAGGGCCCGGCACTCCCCGCGAAGGGGCGGGTGGTGGTGGTGGACGACGTGATCACGACCGGCGGCTCCACGCTGAAGGCGGTGAAGGCGCTGCGCGAGGAAACCACCTGCGAGATCGTCCGCGCCATCTGCCTCGTTGACCGCGAAGAGGGGGCCGCGGACGCGCTGGCGAAGGAGAAGATCCCCTTCTCACCGATCTTCCGTCGAAGCGACTTTGACATCTCCAGGTCCATGCCATGAAACCTCTCTTCGACACCCTCTGCATCGTCGGCCTCGGCCAGATGGGCGGCTCGCTGGCCCGGGCGGCGCGCGACGCCGGCGTGGCCCGCCACGTCGTCGGAATCACGCATCGCGCCGCCACGGCGCGCGAGGCGGTCCGGAAACGCTTCGTCGAAGAGGCCGACACGCACTTCGAGCGGCTGGTCCGCGAGGCGGACGTCGTGGTCCTGGCGACGCCGGTCCAGACGATCCTGACGCTGATCCCCGCCCTCTCCCCGCGCCTGAGGCCGGGGGCGCTCCTCACCGATCTGGGAAGCACGAAGGCCTCGGTGGTCCGGGCGCTGGATGACGCCGCCGAACGGGGCGGCTGGATCACGGAGGGGAGACGGGCGAGGCGAATCCGGGTTTGCGGCAGCCATCCGATGTGCGGGAACGAGGTGGCGGGACTGGCCGGGGCCGACCCGAAGATGTTCCGCGGATCGACCTGGGTCCTCACTCCCGGCGCCGGCACGGACGCGGTGGCGACGCGGGTGCTCACCTCGATCGTCAAGCGGCTGGGGGCAAGGCCGCTTCGGCTCGAGGCGACGCAGCACGACAAGATCGTCGCCGCCACGAGCCATGTCCCGTTCGTCTGGGCCAGCGCGCTCGCCCGGGCCGCGGCGCACGACCGGAACCTCTCCCTCATGCGCCGGCTCGTCGCCTCCGGATTCCGCGACACGACGCGTCTCGCGTCCGGCGACGCCACGCTCTATCGGGACATCCTCCTCACCAATACCGCGCCGGTCCGCGCCCAGATCCGCCGCGTCACCTCGATCCTCGCCGCCCTCGACACCGCGCTGGAACGCGGAGACGGGGTGCGGCTGGAGGCGCTCTTCCGCGAAGCCGCCAGGGCGAGAGCGAGCCTGGTGGGGGGCTAGGCCGGGGGAGACCCCCGTCCGGCCGCGCTGTGGATCGCCTTCCCCTTCCGCTCCGCGAGCCACTTCTTCATCCGGGCCAGCGGCATCGTCGTGATCACTTCGTCCTTCGTGAATCCCCCCTTTCGCGCGATGCCGGTGCCGTAGAGCGTGTCGGCGAGGCCGCTTTCATGGTGCGCGTCGGGGTTGATGCTCGTCTTCACCTCGAGCGAACGGGCCAGGGCGCCGTGCCGCCAGTCGAGATCGAGGCGGTGCGGACTGGCGTTCGTCTCCACGACGACTCCCGCCTTCGCCGCGGCGCGGAGCACCTCCGGCATGTCGATGGCGAAACCGTCTCTCGCCAGAAGCAGCCGTCCCGTCGGGTGTCCCAGGAGGGTCACGAACGGATTCTGCAGGGCGCGGATGACCCGCTTCGTCTGCTCCGCCTCGGACAGGTGAAAGTGGCTGTGCACGGAGATGATCACAAAGTCGAAGGTAGCGAGCGTCTCCGCATCGTAGTCGAGCGCGCCGTCGGGCAGGATGTCGCACTCGATCCCCTTGAAGAGCCAGGCCGTCCGGCCCGCTTTCCACGAGGCGTTGATTGAGTCGATCGTCTTCTGGTTCTCGCGGACGCGATCGATGCTGAGCCCGTTCGCGTAGCCGGAGGTTTTCGAATGCTCCGACATGCCGACGTACTCGTATCCAAGTTCGGCGGCGAGGGCGGGGATCGCCGGCAGATCCATCGCACCGTCGCTCCAGGTGGAGTGGCAGTGGAAGATCCCGCGCAGGTCCTCGCGTTCGAGGAGACGCGGCACCGGGCCCTTCCCGGCCATCTCGAACTCGACGGTGTTCTCGCGCAGTTCCGGTGGAATGTACGCGAGGCCGAGCGCCTTGAAGATCGCCTCCTCGTCCCCGCAGGCGACCGGCTTCTCCCCGCGGAAGAGTCCGTACTCGTTGAGTTTGAGCCCCCGGTCCTTCGCCCGCTGCCGCATGGCGACGTTGTGGTCCTTCGAGCCGGTGAAGTAGGCCAGGGCGAACGGAAACTGCCCATCCGAGACCACCCGCAGGTCCGCCTGGATTCCGGATTTCAGCAGCACGCTCGACCTGGTCTCGCCCGCCCCGATCACGCTCATCACCTCGGGGTGGCCGGTGAAGGCGGCCATGATGCGGTCGGCGCGGCCGGCGGCGACCACGCTGTCGATGTCGCGGACGATCTCCTTCCGGCGCCGGAGGGACCCGGCCACCTCCAGGCGAATCACGTCCGGGAGGTCGCGCAACGCGGTCATCAGCTCCTCGGCGGCCTTCGTCGCCACGTTTACCAGATGCTGCCCGGCGTGCGTCCGGAGAAAGGCGATCCCCTCGAGTATCTTCGCCTGCATCTTCTCCCCGAATCCCTCCAGGGCGGAGATTCTGTTCCCGCGGCAGGCCTCTTCGAGGGCCTGGATCGTGCGACAGCCCAGCTTCTCGTGGATCGTCCGGACCCGCTTCGGACCCAGCCCGCCGATCTTCAGCATGTCGAGGAGTCCGACCGCGATGGACTCCTTGAGCTCCTCGTAATACTCGAGGTGGCCGGTCTCGACGAGCGTGGTGATCTTCTCGGCCAGCGCCTCGCCGATCCCCTTGAGATCGCCGAGCCTCTTCTCGCGGACCACCACGGCGAGGTCCTCCGGGAGGGCCTCGATCGTCCGCGCGGCCGCATGATAGGCGCGGGACTTGAAGGGATTCTCGCCCTTCAGTTCGAGGAAGGTGCCGATCTCACCCAGGACGGCGGCGACGCTGGTCTTATCCATGGCCCGGAGTATAGCCTCCCTCCCGGCTCAATTCTATTGCAATTTCTGGGGTGCTGTGGTTCAACGGCCGCATGCCCATGCCCGCCGCTGCGTCCGCCCAACTTCCCTTCGGCGTGCAGGACAGGATTTTCGAGGCGGCCGAGCGGAAGCGTCGAATTGAGAAGACCTTGGAGCGGGTCTTCGAGGCCTGCGGATACCGGGAAGTCATCACCCCGACATTCGAGAACTACGACGTTTTCGCCCGCGGGATGGACGCGGGCGCCCTGTCGCGGGTCTATCGCTTCTTTGACCCCGACGGGCGCCTCCTGGCCCTTCGAGCCGATGCCACGAGCGCCGTCGCGCGGCTGGCGGCCGGCAAGCTGGCGGGGCGTCGGCTCCCGATCCGGGTCCGCTACGCCGCGAACATCTTTCGTCGGGAGCCTCCGCACGCGGGGAAGTTCGCCGAGTTTACGCAGGCCGGCGTCGAGTGCCTCGGTGGCCGCGGAATCGGCGCCGAGGTGGAGGTGCTCACGCTCGCGGCGCGGGCCTGCCGCGCGCTCGGACTCGCCCGGTTTCAGATCAACCTCGGACACGTGGGATTCGCCCCGCCTTCCCCGTGCCAAGGAAGGTACGGGGCCATGCGATGTCGCCGCGCCACGGATGGCGCGGCATGGACCATGGCCTAGCGGGGCGACATAGCGTGGTACCAAGCCGTCCTAGGCCAGGTACCATGCGCGCGAAGGGCGCCGTCCGTCATCTCTCGGCGCTCGGCCGGAGGCTGGCGGCGCAGGGCGTGGGCGGCCACTTCGTCTACGATCTCGGCGAGGTGCGCGGACTCGGATACTACACCGGGATCATGTTCCAGGTGTACGTCGAGGGACTCGGTTTCCCGCTGTGCGGCGGAGGCCGATACGACGACCTGTGCGCGCGCTTCGGTCGCGATCTGCCGGCGGTCGGCTTCTCCTTCGGCGTGGAGCGGGTGGAGCAGGCGGAATGCTGACCATCGCGCTGACCAAGGGGAGACTGCTCGCCGGCGCGCTGGCGCGCCTGGCCGCCGCGGGCATCCGCGTGCCCGGCGTGGAGGAGTCGCGCGAACTCGCCGTCCGCGACCTGAGCGGAAAGCACCGGCTGATCTTTCTCAAAGACATGGACTGCCCGACCTACGTCGAGTACGGCGTGGCGGATGTGGGGATCTGCGGGAAGGACGTGATCGGCGAGACGGGGTGCGACGTGCTGGAGCCGCTGGATCTCGGATTTGGTCGATGTCGCATGGTGGTGGCGGGGCCGGCGGCCCGCGCGCGGAACAGCGGCGAAGTCCCGACCTCCCTCCGGGTGGCGACGAAATACCCGCGCACGGCCTTGGCGCACTTCGAGGCGGGCGGCATCCCGGTGGAGCTCATCCGGCTCTCGGGATCGGTGGAACTTGCGCCGGGTCTGGGTCTGTCGGATCTCATCGTCGATCTGGTCGAGACCGGTCGCACGCTCAAGGCGAACCGGCTCGCCGTGCGCGAGGTGATCGCGGAGTCGACCGCCCGATGCATCGTCAACCGGGCCTCGTACGCGGTGAAGAACGCGGCGGTGCGCCGGTTCCTGGACGCGGTGGGAAGTCCGTGACTCCCTGGCTCTGCTGCGGGCGATCCCGGCATTCTCGACCGCGAATGAGCGTTGTCCTTGTCATCCTCAACCAGGAGCCTGAGAAGAGATGCGCCGACGAGCGGTGCGCCGAATTGTCATCCTGAGCCCCGCCCTCCTCCCCCGAGTAGGCCGCCGCAGGCGGCCGTACCGAGGGGCCGGCGGGCAGGGCGGTGGATCACCATTACTGGAACGAACCTGGCGCATGAGCTCTTGTCCGCCATCTGTGTGGCGGAGGCGATCCCTCGCCTCGCCCTGCGGGCGAGGCTCAGGATGACAGTATCGGTCTGGAGCCATCGATGATTCCCGTTCACGTCTACAGCGACGGACGCGAGAACGAAACGCTGCGCGCCATTCTCCGGCGCGGGGCGGCCTTCACGCCGGAGATGGAGCACGGAGTCCGCGGCATCCTCAAGGAGGTCCAGGAGCGCGGCGACGTCGCGTGTTACGAGTGCACCGTGCGCTTCGACGGCGTCACGATCCGGCCCGACGCGATGCAGGTCTCTTCGGACGAACTGGAGGAGGCCTACGAGAAGATCGAGAGTTCCCTGTTCCAGCTCATCAAGCGCGCCGCGGGGAACATCAGCCGCTACCACAAACACGAGAAGGCGGTCTCGTGGCGCATGCGCGGAGCCGGTGGGGCGGTCCTCGGTCAGGACTGGTCGCCGCTCGATCGCGTGGGCATCTACGTTCCCGGCGGCCGCGCGACGTATCCCTCCACAGTGCTCATGACCGCGATCCCGGCCCGGGCCGCGGGAGTCGGGGAGACGGTGATCTGCACCCCGCCCCAGCGCGACGGGAGCGTCCACCCGGCGGTCCTTGTCGCGGCGCAGGAAGTCGGCGTGAAGCGGATCTTTAAAGTGGGGGGTCCGCAGGCGATCGCGGCGATGGCCTACGGGACGAAGCTGGTGCCGCGGGTGGACAAGATCGTCGGCCCCGGAAACACCTACGTCCAGCTGGCCAAGAAGATGGTCTTCGGCGAGGTGGACATCGACATGATCGCCGGACCGAGCGAACTGGTCGTGCTCGCCGACGCCCACGCGAATCCGAAGCTCATCGCCGCCGATCTCCTCGCCCAGGCGGAGCATGACGAGCAGTCGACCGTGGTCTGCGTGACCGATTCGACGAAGCTGGCCCCGAAGGTGATCCGCCACCTCAAGATCCAGTTGAGCGATCTCACCCGTTCCCAGATCGCGGAACGGGCGCTGACGGAGCACGGAGCGGTGATCCTCGTCGATTCGCTCGAATCGGGGGCGGAGCTGGTGAACAAGATCGCCCCGGAGCACTGCGAGGTGCTGGTGAAGCACCCGAACGACGTCCTCAAGCGGATCCGCCACGCCGGCGCGGTCTTTCTGGGTCCCTGGACCCCGGTGGCGATGGGGGACTACTGGGCCGGGCCATCGCACGTCCTGCCGACCGGCGGCACGGGCCGGTTCGCCTCGGTGCTCGGGGTGCACGACTTCCTGAAGCGCCGATCGTTCGTCTCGTTCTCCCGCGCCTCGTTCAAGGAGGCCCGCGATCACGTCATCAACTTCGCGATGGCCGAGGGGCTGCAGGCGCATGCGCGGTCGGTGTCGATGAGGGAGCGGTGAGAATGACCCCAAGTCTTGAGCAGGCTCTGAGCAACATTCGCTCCGGCGTGCGACGCCTGAAGGGATATCAGGTCCTTCCGCACGGGGCAAAGGCCAAACTCAACCAGAACGAGTGTCCGTTCGACTACCCGGAGGAACTCAAGAGGGCGGTGCTGGACGCCTTCTCGAAGCGGGCCTGGCAGCGCTACCCCACGCACGATGCCGACGAGCTGGCGCGGCGCCTGTCCACCCTGACCGGCCATCCGCGGGAGGGTCTCATCGTCGGGAACGGGTCGAACGAACTCCTGCTGACCCTCTTCCACGCCATCGTCCACCCCGGCACCCGCGTGGTCTATCCGGCGCCCAGCTTCTCGCTGTTCCGCGTCTTCTCGGAGGCCTTCGAGGCGGATGCCCGGCCGATCCCGCTCTCGCGCGACCTGGAGTACGACATCCCCGCCTTCGAGAAGGCGGTGAGCCATCCGGAGACCCGGCTCGTCATCATCGACACCCCCAACAATCCCACCGGCGCCGCCATCGCCCACGCCGACATCCGTCGAGTCTGCGAATCGACGCGCGGGCTGGTGCTCGTCGATGAGGCCTACTTCCAGTTCCAGCAGGACACGGCCCTCCCGCTCGTCCGGGACTATCCGCACCTCCTCATTCTGCGCACCTTCTCGAAGGCGCTCCAGTCGGCCGGCCTCCGGATCGGCTACCTGCTCGGAAGGCCGGAGGTCGTCGCGGAGATCGCCAAAGTCAAACTGCCGTACAGCGTGGGGACCTTCGCCCAGGTGGCCGCGCTGAATGTCCTCGAACACCCGGAGTGGACGGAGAAAAACGTCCTCTACATCGTCGCCGAGCGCGACCGGATGGCCGCGGAGATGGGGGGGATGGACGGCGTGAAGGTCTATCGATCCCGGGCGAACTTTCTGCTGTTCCGGGTCAGGGACTCGAAAGCGGCGTTCGACGGGCTGCTCAAGGGGGGGGTCCTGGTGCGGGACGTTTCGGGATTTCCCCTCCTCGAGAATTGCCTTCGGGTAAGCGTGGGGACCCGGGACGAAAACGACCTGTTTCTGAAGGTGCTTCGCGCCGTGTCGGGTCGGCCGCGCCGCCGGAGACGGGCGCCGATCCGGGCCCGATGAGTCCGGGAGAAGAACCGTGCGACGACGATCCGCCCATGTCCGCCGCAAGACGCGCGAGACCGACGTCCAGGTCCGCCTGTCGCTCGACGGCGGCGGCCGGGCCTCGGCCCGGACCGGCATCGGTTTCTTCGACCACATGCTCGAGCAGGTTGGGAAGCACGCGCTTTTCGATCTGGAGATCCGCGCCAGGGGGGATCTGCACATCGACCAGCATCACACCGTCGAGGACGTGGGGATCGCCCTGGGCGACGCGATCCGGCAGGCGCTGGGAGACAAGAAAGGGATCCGCCGGTACGGCGCGGCGGCCGTCCCGCTCGATGAGGCGCTCGCCCGGGCGGTGGTCGATTTCGGCGGCCGCCCGTTCGTGGTCTTCCGGGTCTCCCTGCCGAAGCGCAAGGTGGGGGGGTTCGATTGTGAGATGGTCGAGGAGTTCTTCCGGGCCTTCGCGAATCACGCCGGCGCGAACGTCCACCTCGAGGTTCCCTACGGGAACAACTCGCATCACAAGATCGAGGCCTGTTTCAAGGCGTTCGCGAGGGCCTGCCGCGAGGCGGTGTCGATCGACGCCCGCCGGCGGGGTCTGCCGAGCACGAAGGGGGCGCTCTAACCCGGACCATTCATGAATGGAACACCGTAGCCCCGAGTAGCGGCCCCCTTCGGCTTCGCTCAGGGCAGGCTCCGGCCGCGTCACGAGGGGCGGGCCAGGCGAGGGTGGCCCGCGCGCAGGACCGGCCCCTCGTTACGGCCCCGCGCACGTGCTGCGGGGCGCAGCCCGCGACACGAAGGATCGCCAGCGCATTCGCGCGAATGCGCCTTCTCTCGGTCAAGGCTGGCGATCCTTCGCTCCGCCCGCCAAACGGCGGCGGGCTTCGCTCAGGATGACAGCGTCAGTGGCGGCAACCTCGTACGGCCGACCGCTCGCGCGATCAGAATCGACGGATCACCAGCCCGGATTGACGAGGGCCCCTTGCCGATTCCGGTCACCATTGTCGACTACGGCATGGGCAACCTCGCCAGTGTGGCGAAGGCGATACGCCATGTGGGCGGGGCGTCGACCGTCGTCTCCTCTCCCGGGGCGATCGAATCGGCCGAACGCCTGGTTCTCCCGGGCGTGGGGGCCTTCGGGGACGCCGTGAAGCGGCTCCAGTCCGCGAGGCTGGTCGACCCCCTCCTCGCGTACCTGGCCTCGGGGCGCCCCTTCCTCGGAATCTGTCTGGGCATGCAGCTCCTCCTCGAGTCGAGCGAGGAATCACCCGGAACGCACGGCCTGGGGCTCTTCGCGGGGGCGGTTCGAAGGCTCCGCACTCCGCTGAAGGTCCCGCACATCGGCTGGAACACGGTGCAGCCCGTCGGGGGCGGCGCCGGACTCTTCGAGGGGATCCCCGAGCCCTGTTTCTACTTCGTCCACTCCTACGTGATGGCGCCGGCGGACCCCTCGATCGTCCTGGGGACGACCGACTATGGCGAAGAATTTCCGTCGGCGATTGGCAAAGGCGCCGTCCGGGGTGTACAATTCCATCCGGAGAAAAGTCAGAAGGCGGGGCTCCGGCTTCTCGAGAGTTTCCTGAGGATGTCCGGCGTCCCCACGTCGGGGAGGTGAACCAGCCATGCTCGTGATTCCGGCCGTGGACGTGCTCGACGGGAAGGTGGTGCGCCTGCACCAGGGCAAGCGCGAGGAGAGCCGGGTCTACAGCGATCAACCGCTCAAGTTCGTCGAGCAGTGGATGGCGCAGGGAGCGAGATTCCTCCACCTCGTCGACCTGAACGGGGCCTTCGGGCAGGGATCGCGGCTCCTCGACCTGGCGAAGGCGATCGCGGACCTGGGTCTCGAGTTCCAGGTGGGCGGCGGAATCCGCACCCGGGAGACCGCGGATCTCTACCTGAAGGCCGGGGCCACGCGGATCGTCATGGGGACCGCGGCCGTGACGGAAGCGCGCGTGCTTGAGGATCTCGTCTTCGAGTTCGGGGCCGCGAAGGTGGTCGTCGCCATCGACACCCGGGGCGACCAGGTGATGATGAAGGGCTGGACCGAGGCGACCGAATTCAACCCGCTGGACTACGCCGTGGTGCTGCAGTCGATGGGCCTTCGACGGGTGATGATCACCGACATCGGCCGGGACGGGACGATGCAGGGGGCGAACGTCGAGCTGATCAACCGCGTGGCGGAGGGGAGCCGCCTGCGCGTCCTGGCGAGCGGGGGGATCGGTTCGATCGACGATCTGCGCGCGCTGAAGGCTGCGGCCCACGCCGGCGTGGAGGGGGCGGTCCTCGGCCGCTCGATCTACGAGGGGCGGATCCAGCTCGCCGAGGCCATTGCGGCGGTAGCCTGACCGATGCTCGCCAAACGAATCATTCCCTGTCTGGACATCGACGGCGGACGGGTGGTGAAAGGGACGCAGTTCCGGAATCTCCGGGATCGACATCTCCGCCACGACCCAGTCCCGTCAGGTGAAACTCGACATGGTCGAGCGCGTGGCGGACGCCGTCTTCATCCCCTTCACCGTGGGCGGGGGAATCCGGAACGAGGACGACATCCGACAGCTGCTGCTCCGGGGCGCCGACAAGGTCTCCATCAACACCGCGGCCGTCCAGCGGCCGGGCCTGATTACGACGGCCGCGCGACGGTTCGGCCGCCAGTGCGTGGTGGTGGCCATCGACGCGCGGGCCATGGGTCCACGGAAGTGGGAGGTGCTGACGCACGGCGGGACGGAGCGGAGCGGACTTGACGCGGTGGACTGGGCCCGCGCGGCGGAAAAGCACGGGGCCGGAGAGATTCTCCTGACGAGCATGGACCGGGACGGCACGAAGAACGGGTTCGACTGCGAACTGACCCGGTCGGTCGGCGAGGCCGTGGGGATTCCGGTGATCGCCTCCGGCGGGGCGGGTCATCCGGCCCACTTCCTCGAGGCGTTCCGCGACGGCCGCGCGGACGCGGCGCTGGCGGCCTCGCTCTTCCACTTCAGGGAGTTGACGATCGCCGGGGTGAAAGACTATCTTCTGCAGCACGGCGTCCCCGTGCGGCGGATCTAGTCCTGCTACGCTACTTTGATGGACCAGCCTCTCATCCGAGTCCCCGAGTAGGCCCCCGCCATTCGTCGGGCGGGGGCCGTAACGAGGGGCTGACCTTGCGGAATCCCCTCATGACCCTCCCTGACCCCGAATCCACCTCCCTCGTCCCCTGTCTCCGCGCCGATCTCGCCTGGCTCCGTACGCAGCAGTTGAGCCTGGCCGGGACGTGGGAGGCGGCGGCCATCGACGGACTCTGGCCCGTCGCAGCGACCGTGGGACACGAGAAGCCCATCTCCGATCTGCTGATCAGCACCGGAGAGGTGTCCCGCGTGACGCCCGACCGGATCAGCATCGTCGTCCCCTTCGTCCGGGGAGGTCGCGTCCTGCTGGGGGAGGACGTCGACGCCGGCGGAGGGCGCGCCTGGAGGCCGCTCTCGCAGTCGCTGACGGACGCCGAACCCGCGTTTCGTCTGTCGAATCGGATCGATCCGGAGGCGGCCTTCGAAGTGCGCCGCGGGGCGGCGGCCGTCTCCATCACCGAGGTCCGACGCCGGGTGCGCGGTCGAGCCGTCGAGACGCCCCTCGACCAGTTCGACTCGATCGTCAGGCGCTCCGATGGCGCGCTCGACGACTTCGAGCACCGGCTTCGGGTGGTGCTCCTCCAGCGGCATGAGCGGGAGGCCGTGGAGCGCTATCTGCACGCCCTCGTCGGGCTGGGACGTGAGTCGGTGAGGACCGGGCTCAGATGACGACCTCCCCCCGCCCCCGCTACGACGCACGCGGACTGATCCCCGCCATTGTCCAGGACGAGGCTACGGGCCGGGTGCTGATGCTGGCGTGGATGAATCGCGAGGCGCTTCGTCTCACGCGGAAGACCGGAGAGGCGCACTACTGGTCGCGCTCACGGCGCGAACTCTGGCGGAAGGGAGCCACGAGCGGCCACACCCAGCGCGTCCGGTCGCTCGCCCTGGATTGCGACCGCGACGCGGTCCTTCTGCGGGTCGAGCAGACGGGATCGGCCTGCCATCGCGGGACCTTCACCTGCTTTGGCGGGGGCCGGGCGGTGAGGGCGGCCGCCGCGGGCGCTACGCGGGCGCTTCAGGCGCATCCCTCCTCGATGCTCGCGATCCTGGACCACATCATCGAGGAGCGCCGCCGTCGCGCCCCGAGGGGCTCGTACACCACGAAACTCCTCCGCGGGGCGCTCGACGATCTCGTCCGCAAGATCGGCGAGGAAGCGACGGAACTGGTCCTGGCGTCCAAGAACCGCTCCCGGCGCCGGGTGGTCGAAGAGTCGTGCGATCTGTTGTACCACCTGCTGGTCCTGTGCGCCCGGCGGGGGATTCGTCTGACCGATCTGGAGTCGGAGCTGGAGAAGCGGCATCGGCCGGGGCCGTAGCCGCTCCCTCCGCAGCCTTCCACTGCGAGGAGGAACCATGAGCCGCAAGAAAAGTCTGTGTCTGGGGCTGTCCGCGATCCTGCTGGCCGGGTGCGCTTCGGGGGGACGACGGCCCCCGGCGGTCGATCCGGATTCCCTGTACGCCCGTCTCGGGGAACTGAACGGGGTGGCCCGGGCGACCGACGCGATGGTGAATCACGTCCTCTCCGATCCGGTCATTCTCGAGAACAAGCAGCTCCAGCAACGGGCCAAACCTGAGAATGTCCCCGGCCTGAAGGTGCAGATTACGGTCCTTATCGCCTCGAGGAGCGGCGGGCCGTATCAGTACACGGGCCAGTCCATGAAGGAGGCGCACCGGGGAATGGAAGTGACCGAGGCCCAGTGGGCCGCCTTCATGAAGGACTGCGCCGACGGCCTGGACGAGGCGAAGGTCCCCGCCCGCGAGCGACAGGGCGTCCTCGATCTCTTCGCCTCGATGAAGGCGGACATCGTCGAGCGGGAGTAGTGTTCTTTCCGTCCTGACGGCCCAGCAGGCCCGTTCATCCCATGCCCGGCGCCGTCGATATCGTCCTCCTCTCGATCGCCGCTCTCACCGTGGCGGCCGCGCTGTCCATGCCGGTCGCCGCGTGGTTTCTGCTGCGCCGACCCCCTCCGCCGGCGGACGGATCCTGGCCCCGGGTCTCGATCCTCAAGCCCATCAAGGGGGTCGACGAGGAGGCGGAGGAGAACTTCCGTTCCTACCTCGACCAGGACTATCCCGACTTCGAGGTCATCTTCGCCATCCTCGACGCGGCCGATCCGGTGCGGCCGATCCTGGAACGGTTGCGGGAGGGCGCCCCGCCGGGCCGGATGCAGATCGTGATCGGCGGTCCCGCCCCGGGCCTGAACGCGAAGGCCCGAAACCTCCAGAACGCCTATGCGGTCGCCACCGGAGAGGCGATCGTGGTGAACGACAGCGACACCCGCGCGCCGGGGCGCGACTATCTGCGACTCCTCGTCTCCACCCTGGCGAAACCCGAATGCGGCGCGGTGACGGTCATTCCGGTCTGCCTCGGGGCCGAGAATCTGCCCGCCGCCTGCGAAAGCCTGGGGATGAACGGCTCGACCCTCGGGATTTACGCCGCGCAGGGATGGCGGCGATCGCTCGATTTCGGGATCGGCGCCACGCTCGCCTTCCGGCGGGAGGCGCTGGAAGCGATCGGCGGGTTTGCCGCCGTGGGGGACTGCATCGCCGACGATCACGAACTTGGACATCTCATCTTCCGGTCCGGCCGCCGGGTCCTGGCGGCTCCGTTCTTCATGCCGATCATCCTGCACCGGTACATCTGGTCGGCCTACCTGAGGCACGTCCTGCGCTGGGGGAGGACGATCCGGGCCGTGCGGCCCGGGGTCTATGCGCTGGCCGGGCTCCTTTTCGGGCTGCCCTCGGCGGCGGCCTTTGCGCTGATCCACGCCGTCGATGCACCGCTCCTGGGCGTGTCCGTCGTGGCGGCCACCCTGGGGGCGCGCCTCTTCGCGGTGGGCTGGCTCAACGCGTTTTACTATCGGGATCGGGCCACGTGGAAGTACCTCTGGCTGCTCCCGGTCAACGACCTGCTCATGCCATTCGGCTGGTTGTACGCCTGGTTCGGATCGACCGTGGAGTGGCGAGGCGCGCAATACCGGATCGGGCCGCGGGGGGTGTTGCGTCCGGTTCGGTAGCACAAGTTTTCCGGCCTGTGCGGCCCAGGCCGGCCCCTGCACGACAACTCCCCGTTTCTCTTGAGTCCGATAATGGCTATTATGTTGCCTTGGGGAAACGGGGGGGGCGGCCCGGGATCCGCATAAACACTGGGCTTTGGCCGGTTGTGGAAAACGCTCAGACCGGGACGGTGGAATCCTGGTGGATGATCCACGACAGCGGACGGGGTCGTGCTCGCGGGCTGGCGGGTTTCCCGTCGTCCGGCGGAGCCGCCTTCCGCAGGGTCGGCGTGAACCGGGTCGCGGGGTCCTCCTTCAACCACCGGCGGAACCCCTCCTTCGGATCGTCCCCCTCGTCGGCCAGATGTACAGCCAGGAGTACGGTGGCCCGCAGGTCCCGGCCGAGCGACTCGTACGCCTTCTCGTAGAGCGCAAGATCGTCCATGTACCGGGCGTACCCCAGCAGCACGGCATTGTTGATCTGCATCGCGGGGAAATAGTCGTAGTCGGCGGTCTTGAGCATCGGCTTCAGTTCCGCGGTGTAACCCTCCCGCATCTGCCGGAAGAAAAACTCCCGACGGTGTATCTTCTCCTCGGAAGCCAGGTCCGAGGCATAGAGACCGCGAAGGCGATCGAGATGATCGGCGATCCACTCGCCGAAGGCGGCATCGTCGGCGATCGCTTCGCGCGCTCGGCGGCAGACGGCGGAGTCGGCGCCGAATCTCATCGCGAGGAACTCCACGCCGCCCTGGTTTCCGACGAACGTGGCGAAGGACTCGTTGAAGTCCCCCTGGCCGGAGGCATAGACGGTTCCGTGGGTCAGTTCGTGGACGATCGTGTTGACGAGTTCGTGGATGTCGTCCTCGAGCATCGGCGAGAAGACCGGATCGGTGAACCATCCCAGGGTACTGTAGGCCCGGACTCCCCGGAGACAGGTGTCGTACCCCTGCGCCTTGAGCCGGCGCTCCTCGATTTCGCCGTCCTCCCGGTCGAAGTAACCCAGATAGGGAACGGTTCCGACGATCGGAAACCACCACGTCTTCGGCGCCAGCGCGTCCCTGGGCGAGGCGGACAGGTTCCACGCCACAGACTTCCCGCCGGTGTCGTGATACTTCAGATAATTATCGGACCTTGTGAGACCGATCGTTTCCTCGGCATACGCCTTGGCCTCGAGGACGAGCCGCAGCTTCTCCTTCTGGTCTTCGGTGAGGCGCCCGGTCTTCAGGAGTTTATCGATCGACGTCCGGTTCATGACGATGTGCAGCTGGCCTGAGGCCTGCTTCGCCACGTAGGAAACGGAGCAGCCGCCCAGTCCCAGACCGGCGAGGACGATTCCGGCGAAGTGAAGCGAACGGAGGACGGCGAGACAGATTCCGGGTGCGATCAGGTTTCGATCGGCGGAGGAGCCCATCAGAACCTCCTGGAGGCTGTCTCTCAAGACTCGCCGTCCGTAGGGGCACGGCGGCGCCGTGCCCCTACGGCGGGCTTCTGAGATGGTCTCTCATTGGTAGGTGACGATCTTCTCTTTCCCGAGTCCCTCGCACCGGCGGCAGAACTGCGTCTGCGGCGAGACGACCACCCCGGAGCCTCCGCACCCCCCGCAGTTCTTGTAGCGCACCTCCACCACCTTGAGGTGCTGCTCCACGAAGGCGGCCTCCAGCCAGGAGGCCCGCTTCACCGCGTTCGCGGCCGTCCACCAGTCGGCCTCTGTCTGGGGCTTGTAGTTCTTGTTGTCCTGGGCCTTCTGCCTCAGTTCCTCGATCGCCTTCTGCTGTTCCTTCTGTTTCTTGAAGTCCTCCAGACCTCCTCCGCTCTCGGCCTCGTCGGAGAGTCTTGATGGATCCTTCCCGGCGACGATCCAGGAACCGTCGCCGTACGAGGCCTGGCGCGTATCCGCGGGCGCGCGATTCTTCCACTGTTCCTCAAGCGCGGCCCGCTCCATCTTCAGCCTCGCGGCCAGTTTGTCCATGAGCTCACCGGGGAGCACCTTGTCGAGATACTCCCGGCAGTCGTCCATCGTGAACGACTTGTCCCCGGCCACCTTCCCGATCAGGCTCTTGAGCAGCGCATAATACTCCTTCGAGACCTTGTCCGCGGCGGCCTTCGACGTCGCGCCGGCGCCGCCGCTCCTGGCCGCCGCCTCCTCCTGGGCGATCTTGTCCTCCAGCGCCTTCGCTCCGGCGGCCGCCGAGGAATTCGGATACTGCGTCTTGAGTTTCTCGAGCGCGGCCCGGGCCTCGGCATACTTTCCGTCGGCAAGCGCCTTGTCCACCTCATCGAGGAGGGCGATGGCGCCGCTCTCCTGGGCCTGGGCGGCGACGGCGTCCATCTCCGCCTTGATCGATTCCGCGAGCGTGGGGTCGGCCTCACAGGCCTTGCCGTAGTGGCTTCCGGCGGCGTCGAAGAGCCGGAGCTTGCGGCAGAGACGGGCGAGGGTGAGGTGTTCAGTCGCGG
>JACPTZ010000178.1:0-7052 GCA_016192525.1 Planctomycetota bacterium | reverse complement strand
TCGTGGAGCTCCTGTGCCGTGTAGTAGTCGAGCGCCGGAAGAGAAAGGGGCTCGCGGCTCTTCACGCTCTTGGGCGGGATCGGGCGGGGCTTGCCCTTCGCCGAGCGGAGCAGAATCCGCTGGGCGTTTTCGTCCGTGATCACCCCTTCCAGCGCCTCGCCGCTGTCCAGGATCAGCCGGACGCCGTCCACCATCTCCTCCGAGTCGTCGGAGAGGCCCAGCAGCGATCGAAGCCGCCGGTCCTCCCCGTCCGAGAGCTGGTCCCACGAGATGCTCAGGAGGCCGCCGTTGTCCCACCGCTTGAACTTGATCCCGGCCTCGTCGTGCGAGACGATTTCCCCGTGGAGGAACTGCCCGGTGCGGAGGCGCAGGGTCGTGGCGCGCGCCGGCGGCGAGAGAAGGACCAGAAAGAGCAACGCCGTCAGCACGGGCCGCAGGATGAACCGTGGCATGATCGCTCTCCTTTCACCTTCGCCGCCGGCTTCCTAGAACGCATCCGGCAGGATTCGCTTCGTCCGCTTCCTCAGGAACTCCAGCGTCTCCGTGGCGTCCCTGAAGAGCAGCGCCTTCTGGGCGACCTCCTGGGCCTCCTTGAGGGTCACCTTGCGGATCACCTGCTTGATCTCCGGCAGCGTGGCCGGGGCCGCGCTGAATTCCCGCAGGCCGAGTCCGAGCAGGAGAATCGTGTACACCGGCTCCCCCGCCATCTCTCCGCAGAGCGAAACCGGCTTCTCCCGCTTCGCCGATTCCTCGAGGACGCGCTGGAGCAGGCGCAGGACCGCCGGATGCGCGGGCTGGTAGAGATCCGCGATCTTCTCGTTCAAACGGTCCGCGGCGAGGGTGTACTGGATGAGGTCGTTCGTTCCGACGCTCACGAAATCGACGTCGTCCAGGAGCATGTCGATCAGGAGCGCGGCCGAGGGGACCTCCACCATGATCCCGACGCCGATGTCCGGGGCGAACGGGACCTTCTCCGCGCGCAGTTTCTGACGGGTCTGTTCGAGAATGTCCTTCGCCTGGCGCAGTTCCTGAAGCGAGGAAATCATCGGAAACATGATCCGGGTGGGACCGTGCTCCGAGGCCCGGAGCAGCGCGCGGAGCTGCGCCCGGAACATTTCGATGTTCCGGAGGGAGTGACGGATGGCACGGCAGCCGAGAAACGGGTTTTTCTCCTTGCTGGTCCCGTCGAGGTCGAACTTGTCCGCGCCCAGATCGAGGGTGCGAAAGACGACCTCGCGTCCCCCCATCTCGGCATGGGCGCGCCGATACGCCTCGTAGTGCGTCCGCTCGGTCGGAAGGTCGCGGGGATCGACGTAGAGAAACTCGGTTCGGTAAAGACCCACGCCGTCGGCGCCGTTGTCGAGGGCCGCCCGGATGTCGTCCGGGCGATCGATGTTCGCCAGGAGCCGGATTCGGCAGCCGTCGGGGGTCTCCGCCTCGAGGTCGCGTAATTCTTCGGAGAGTTTGAGTTCCAGGTTCCGGTAATTGCGTTCCAGGGCCCGGTACTTTTTCTCGGTCTCCTCGTCCGGCTGGACGATGACCATTCCGTTGCTGCCGTCGATGATGAGCGTGTCCCCCCCCACCACGTCCGCGGTGATCGAGTCGAGTCCGACCACCGCCGGGATGCCGAGCGAGCGCGCAATGATGGCGGTGTGGGAGGTGCGGCCGCCGCCGTCGGTGGCGAAGCCGATGATCTTCTCGCGGTCCAGTCCCGCGGTTTCCGTCGGCGTCAACTCGTGCGCGACGACAATGACCGGCTTGTCCAGCTTGCTGATGTCGACGCGGCGACGGCCCGTGAGGTGGGTGAGGAAGCGACGTTCGATGTCCTGGATGTCCTGGGCGCGCGCCGCGAAGAAATCCCCCTCCCCGAGGGCGGTCAGGCGTTTCCGGTAGCGCCGGCAGACGTGGTAGACCGCATACTCCGCGGCGTACCGGTTCCGGACGATTTCCTCATTGATCTGGCGGACAAGCCCCTGGTCCTGGAGGAGCTTGAGGTGGGCTTCGAGAATCCCGACGGTGGGGCCGATCTTTCCCGAGAGACGCTCGGCGAGTCCCTGCAGTTCCTCCACGGCGGAGGCGTGGGCGACCTGGAACCGCGCGGTCTCGCGGGGTACATCGGCGGCCGGGATTGAGCGTCGCTGGATCGGAAACTCGTTCGAATCCAGGCAGTAGCACTCCCCGATCACGAACCCCGGAGCGACCGAGATCCCCTTCTTGATCAGCACGGGTCACTCCATGCCGAATTTCGAGGCGAAAAGCGCCACCAGTTCCTCGAGGGCCTGCTCGGCGCCCGGACCCTCCGCGCGCAGCACGAGGGGGGTTCCTTCAGTGGCCGCCAGGGTGAGAATCCCCAGCGGCATCTTGGCGTCCACCGACATCCCGTCCTTGACGATCTCGACGTCGGCCGGGTAGCGGTTCGCCACGTCCGAAATCCGGGTGGCCGGACGGACGTGGATGCCCATCTTGTTCAGCACGGTGACGTGACGTTCCAGGGGCACGGCTCGGGAGTTCTTCCGGCGGTCAGACCTTGATCGCCTCGTCCACTTCGTTGAACAGTTCCACGATCTCTTTCACGCCCTTGGCGGCGAGCAGGAACTTGCAGAAATTCTGCTGACGGACGGCCTGTGAGATGCGCTGCAGCGCCTGAATGTGGAGGTCCGCCTGTTCGAAGGGGGACAGGATCAGGAACATCAGATGGACCGCTTCACCGTCCACGGCGTTGAAGTCGATTCCCTTCGCGGAGCGGCCGAACACCCCCACGATCCCCTTGAGCCCCTCCAGCTTCGCGTGAGGGACCGCCACGCCGTTTCCCATCCCCGTGCTGCCCAGCTTCTCGCGCTTGAGGAGCGCCTCCACCACCTCGTTCACCTTCACCGTGTCCGCCCCGTACGCCTCACGGAGCCGGGTCACCAGTTCCTTTAACGCCGCTTTCCGGTCGATCGCCGAGAGATCGGCCACGATGGCGTTTTTCGCAATCAACTCACCCAGCTTCATCGACGGCTCCTTTCACGTCTCCGAAACCCCTCCGTCCGTCACGGCCCGTTACAAGACCGCCTCTTCGCCCGACCCCGGCTCGGCCGTTTCCGCCGGCGAGGTCTCTCCCTCCCCCGGAGACCGCTGCCCCGCTCCGCGCGCCCGCCGACCGCGGATCCGCTCCTTAACCTTCGTCAACTGGCGGTCCACCTTGTCGGTGGCCATGTCGATCGCCGCGTGAAGGCCGCGATCCTTGGCGTGACCGACGATCATCTGCCCCCTCGTGGCGTGAACCACCATCTCCGCCGTGTAGTCATCCCCGTCGCGGCCGAGAAACACCTCCACATCGTGGGCCCGGTCGAAGTAGCGACCGAACCGCTCGGCGCGCTCCTCGGCATACGATCGAAGCTCGTCCGTGATCGGCACGCGCTTGGCGCTCATCTTGACGTTCACGATGGCCTCCTTTCCGTCCCTCACCACGTCCGCCTCGCCGCCGGCGGCGGCTCGGTGGACGGCTCGTGACTGCGGCCGTTGCCGGATACCCGGCGGTGCGGCCGGTCCTTCACTCTCCCAGGGCCAGACGGTTCGCGCTCTTGGCGCCCAGTTCGGGAATCGCCAGAATCTTGTCGCGCGTCGTGGCGTGCGGATACTCGATCCGGCGCCACGTGACGGTCTTCCCGTCGAACGTCGCATAGCAGGCGCGCGGGTCGCGATCCCGCGGCTGCCCCACGGAACTGACGTTGATGATGAATTTCTTGCCCGGGGGGATTTCGAAACGATAGCCGAGGACTTCGGGACGGATGAACACGCTTTCCTCCGAGATGACCCCGGGAAGGTGCGTGTGTCCCACAAAGCAGAGCCGGTCGAACTTGCTGAAGATCTCCTGAATCTTCGGAGGCACCCCCCCGAGGAGGTCTTCGCAGTCGGAGGGCAGGATGTACTCCATCGTGGGATCGCGGGGTGAGCCGTGGACGAAGAGGAGGTCGTCTCTCTGGTGGGTCCGAGGGAGGGCCTTGAGGAATTCCCAGCGCCCCTTCTTCGCGGAGGCGCTGAAGAGGCCCGGCTTGAGCTGCTTCCGGGTCCACTCGATGGCCTGGCGGGCGACGGGATTGAAGCCGAGGGCCTCGTTGATCACCGCCTCGTCGTGATTGCCCATCAGCGTGAGCGAGAAGCCCATCGCGATGTCGACCACCTCGGCGGGATTGGGACCGTACCCCACCAGGTCGCCGAGACACACGATCTCGGAGATGCCCTGCTGCTTGATGTCGTCGAGTACGCAGGTGAGCGCCTCGAGATTCGCGTGAAGATCCGAGACAAAGGCCAGCATGCCTGGGAATGTTCCCAAACGCGCGGCTGGAAGGGTCGCTCTGGCGCTCCCCCGCGGAGGCGCGCCGCGTTGCGGGCCGCCGGAGGGTCAATCCTGACGGGATTATACGTCGGGTGCATCCCCGAGGCAAGGCAATCTTGTGTGCCTCGGGCTGCTCAGGGCTGGGGCGGAGTCGGCACCAGGAGGTGGATGTGATCCCCCCCCTTGACGCGGGCATCCGGCGAGGGGGGCTTCCCGTTCAGGGTGAATCCGAGGACGCCGGGAGGGAACCGCCCGGCCAGCGCGGGGTAGCGGTCGAACACCGCCTGCAGGACCATCACGAAGGGACAGCCGTCGCTGAGGGCGATCGGCTCCTCCGCCCGGCCGGTGACTTCCTGCACCGCCCGGTCGTAGGTGATCCTCATCGGCACGGCGCGCATGAGAAAGCCGGCGTCGCTCACTCCCCCCCCTCCTTCCAGCGGGCCCGGATGCCCGCCACCGGCACTCCGGCGGAGCGGCAGGCGTCCCACACCTCGATCGTGCGGCCCAGGGAGGCCCCGCGGTCTCCGAGGATGGAGACCCCACCCCCCTCGCGAGAGAGGTCGGTCAGCCGGGAACGGAGATCCTCGAGACTGATGGACGCGCCGCCCAGCCTGAGTTCGTCATCCGCGGTGATGGTGATTTCGATCCCGGCGGTGGAGGCCTTCAGATGGGACGACTCCGGAAGATCGACGGGCACCGCCGCCTGGGTGACGAACGACGACGACAGCATGAAGAAGAGGAGAAGCTGGAAGACGACATCCACCATCGCGGTGAGGTCGAGCGACTTCGCCAGGGCCAGTCGGCGTCGGTACATTCAGCGCGTCACCCCTTCCGGCACCGGGGCGGCCGTTCTCCGCGCCGCCCGCTCCCGGGCCACCAGGAGATTCACGATCTCGGCACAGGCCCGCTCCACGTCCGCGATGAGCCGGCCCGACTCGATCACGAGCCAGTTGTAGGAGATGTAAGCGGGGATGGCCACGCACAGCCCGGCGACGGTGGTGATGAGGGCCTCCCAGATTCCCCCGGCGAGATGCCCGGGATTCACCCCGGCGCCGGAAGCGGCGACCGCCTGGATCGCCTGAAAGGCCCGGATCATCCCGGTCACCGTCCCGAGGAGACCCAGGAGGGGCGCCACCTGCGCGATCGTGGCGAGGATGCCGATGCGTTTCTCGAGATCGGGAAGTTCAAGCTGGGCCACCTCGTCCACTCGCTCGCGGATTTCGCTCTTGGGGAGCCCGGCGGAGGCGACGGCCGCGCGAAAGAGCCGGGCGAGGCCGAGGGAAGACGCGTCGCAGTGCCGCAGGGCCTCGCGCAGCGATCCCCGCTCGCAGTGCGGCCTGAGTTCGTCGACGAAGCGACGAAACGCGGCACGGGAGCGTCGGAGAGTGAGGAGTCGTTCGATCGCCAGGGCGAGGACGACGATCGAGCAGACCAGGATGGGCCACATCACCGGTCCGCCCTTGATGAAGACTTCGCGCATGATCCCCCTTCCGAGAGGCGTGACGCGCGTTTGGGACGCCCCGGGCTAGGGGGCGGGTGTTCACTGGGGTGAGTCTATGACACCGCGATCCGCGGGTCAAGGGTTTCCGGCAGGGACGGGCTCCCGGCGAACGCTTCGATTTTCCTATGCAAACGTCCCGGACGCCGATATAGAAGCGCGTTTGTCTCCGCCCTCCTCCGAGGAACCGCCATGCTCCTCTCCGGGAAAAACGCCGTCGTCTTCGGCGTCGCCAACAAGCGCAGCCTCGCGTGGGCCATTTCAAAGGCCTTCGCCGACCAGGGCGCGAAGCTGCTCCTCACCTACCAGGGCGACCGCCTCAAGGAGAACGTCCTCGAACTCGCGGGGACCCTCCCGGGCACGCTCACCTTCCCCTGTGACGTGACCGACGACGCCCAGCTCGCCGCGGCCTTCGACCACGCGAAGCAGAACTGGGGCGGATGCGACATCGTCGCCCACTGCGTGGCCTACGCGAACCGCGAAGACCTCTCCGGCGATTTCGTGAAGACCTCCCGGGACGGCTACCGGGTGGCGCAGGAGGTGAGTTCGTACTCGCTGACGGCGATGTGCCGGGCGGCCCTCCCCCTCCTCGAGGCCCGCGGCGGCGGCAGCGTGATCACGCTCACCTACATGGGAAGCGAACGCGTCGTCCCGAACTACAATGTGATGGGCGTGGCGAAAGCCGCCCTTGAGGCCAGCGTGCGTTACCTCGCCGTCGACCTCGGACCGAAGAACATTCGGGTGAACGCCATCTCCGCCGGCCCGGTAAAGACTCTCTCCGCGGCCGGGATCAGCGGTTTCTCGTCCCTCCTCGAGGTGTACGAACAGAAGGTGCCCCTCCGGCGCAACATCGAGGCCGCGGAGGTGGGCGACACCGCCGTCTTCCTCGCCAGCCCGCTCTCGCGGGGAATCACCGGCGAAGTGATCCATGTCGATTCCGGGTATCACGTGCTCGGGGTGTAGGCCGCCGTAACGAAATGACGGCGCACGTCTATGGGTAGCGCAGGGGCGGGGCTTGCCCCCGCTCCCCTGTCGAGTGGCGCTTCGAGCGGCCCGGCGCCAGGCGACTGAGGCCTCTCCCACAGGGGGCGACCGCCCTTCGGCGGGGCTCGGGGCAGGCAAGGGTCGCCCCTTATATGAGCCACGCCCTGCTGTCAAGTGAACGGGTGCCTGTCTTCCGTTTTTTCTTCTTCTTTCCCAAGCACCCTCTCTCCATCCAAACGTGGGAACGTG
>JACPTZ010000091.1 GCA_016192525.1 Planctomycetota bacterium | reverse complement strand
GGAGGGGGCGGCGGGCCTGGGACGGGAGGGGGTGGGGGTCCCATCGGCGGGTTGTGCGAGACCTTCACCTTCACCCCCGGCCCGAAGTGCGCGGTGCACATTTCCGGCAGCAACTCCGGACCGATCTTCACGACCACGGGAAATGCGACGTTCAGCTACTTTACATTCGAGGGAAACATCATCGCCGGCGACGGGGCCGGCATCAAGGCTGCTTCCGGAACGATATCGATCGGACATTGCTGCTTTGAAGGACTCATTGCTTGGTCTGGCGCGGGAGTGAGCGCCGCCAATTGCGACCTGACCGTAACGGACTGCGATTTCACGGGCAACTTCGCGACCATCGGCGCTGGCGGAGGAATCGCTCTCCGAGAGGCGACTCGCGGCACGATATCCGGCAGCAAGTTCATAGGCAACCTCACCGTGGGCAAGGGCGGCGGGATCGCGATTCGAGGCGGGAAATCGATCCGAATCGAACTGAGCAAGTTCCTTCTGAACCAGGTGGAGGAAGCCGGGGGGGGAGTCGTCATTTGTGAGGACGCCAAGGACGTCCTGATGCGCCGGAACGAATTCTCGGGAAACTCCAGCGATCCCGGACGCGGAGGGGGAATCGCCGTGTTGGATTGCCCGTCGGAGCCGGTCGTCCGGATTCTCCTCCATGATGTGTTCACGAGTAACCACGCGGTCGCCGCCGGGGGAGCGATCCTGGTGAGGGACAGCAAGGTCCGAATCGCCGACAACAAGTTCGAGGCGAATCGCGTGACCGGCAACAGCACCTACGGCGGCGCGATCGCCATCCGCGGGACCGGCAAGAGCGAAGTCGACTTGGAAGGCGATCGGTTCATCAAGAACACGGTCAGAAACGGGTCAGGCGGGGCCGTCGGGATGTTGGGCCGTTCCGAGTCGACCGACGAGACGATGGACGATGTGCTGGGGAGGGGAACGGTCAAGTTTTCGATATCGGGTTGTCGGTTTGAGGGAAACGATGTCGGTGGAGCAGCTTCGACCGCCAATGGAACTGGTGGCGGTGTTTGGTGCAAGTCAAAAGGCGTGGAGGGAACCATAAAGACAAGTCGGTTCATTCTGAACACATGCTCAGTAGACGGGGGAGCCTGCGCGGCGCTCGCTTTCTGCCGTCCCAAGCTGAAGAACAATGAGATCGACGTGAATGCATCACAGGGCGATGCGGGCGGTGTGTTCGTCTCCGCCGCTGCCGGCGGCGTCGCCCTCACGCTGACCGGCTCCACCAGCAGCGAGCCGGTGTTGGTCTTTGACAATCAGATTCACGACAACGTCGCTGATGATGACGGCGGGGGGCTTCACGTCACCTGTCTTGGGCGCGTTGAGGTGCGACGCGGCTCGATCCGCGGCAATCACGCCAATGGCCCGGTCATCGTCGATCAGGACCACGGAAATGGGGGCGGGATTCACGTTCGGAATGCGCAGGCCGAGATTCTCGACGGCGCGCGGCTGGAGGCCAACACCGCCACACGCGCCGGGGGAGGGTTCTTCCTCGGGGCCGCGCATGAGCCTCCCGGGTTCAACCTATTCTGCGAGGGCGGGACGGCGAAGGTGAAGGTAGTCGGCGCCCGGCTTACCGGGAATTCGGCCGGGGATGGCGGCGCCATCCGGGTGGAACGGTACTCGGACACGGCGCCGAGACTGGCCTTTATCGGGGAGGGCGTTCAGGTTGTGGCGAACCACCTCTCCGCGGGGTCGACCGGTTCCTTCGCCGCCGGCGGGATCTCCTTCCGAAAGGCCTCCGCCCCGCAACCCCCGAGCGGAAACCTCAAACTCGGCGGTTCCACCCTCGTGGCGAACAACGATTAATCCGGCATTGTATTCACGCACGATGCGGTCCTGTCGCGCAACGCGCTCCACTTGAACGGACCCGTCGTGGTGACGGCGAACGCGCGAGGCATCGTGGCGCGAAACGTGGACCTCCTTTCCTCAAAGATCGATGTGACGGCGAATGTGATGGCCGGGATCGAGGTCGTCGACGTCCTCGGAAAGATGAGCGATTCGAGGTTGCTCCGGAACGGCACGTCGGGTCAGACCCAAGCCTTCGTTGGGGGTGGAGGGGACCGGGAGTTCAAGTTCAGGAACACACGCATCGATGGAGCGACGGTTTCGCCTCGTGGGGTCCTCATCGGTCCGGACGCCCGCCCCACGGTCCACCAATGCGACATTGAGGACCACGCCGTGTTCGGGATGTCCTTCGACCCGCCCGCGGCCCATTCGTTCGAGCTTCTCATCAAGGCCCAGAAGAACTGGTGGGGGAACCCGAACGGCCCGGACGATCCCAGCATCGATATCCCCGGCGGGTACTTCAATGTGAACTCCGGCTTCGAGCGGGTGTCGAATGGGATCAACTACAAGGACTGGCTCCCCGCACCCGCGACTCAATAGGGACACATGAACTCCGATCTCTCCGATTCCTCACCCCCCGCTTCGAGTTCGTCGGATGAGCCCGGCTGGCTCATTCTCTGGTTGCGCCGTTTCCTGATCTTCGGCGGGGTCATGATCGCGCTGTGGTTGCTTTCCCTCCTGTGGCTCAAGGTCGCCATCGAGAGTCTCCATCCCACCGAGGGCGATGCGGAGGACAGGCTTGCGTCGGACCAAGGCCGAACGCCGGATTCACGGTCGCCCCTCGATCCCTCCCGCCACGTGCGTCCCGACCGCATGTCCGAAGACGAATTCCAGAAGGTGAGGCAGTTCCTGATCCAGCATCCCGGAGAGAGGCCGCCGTGGATGTCCGAGCAGGAGTTCACGGTGTACAACATGATTCAGAGGAGCGTGGAGTCCCAGGCGAAGTTCGCAGAAGCGGATCGCGAGATGGAAGAGAACCGGAAGCGAGGAATAGCAGTTCTTGTAAGGGGCACGCAGGAACGGATCTTGCAGAACGCCTCCGATTTGGAGGAGGCAAGGAATCTCCTCTACGCTGAGTTTCTTCGAATGGGAGACGGGACCACCGGCGAAATCGTCTTTGAAGACCTGTTCTCCATCGATCTACAGCGCCGTCTGGAGGAACGAAACAGAGCAGAAGCCGAGAGGGCCCGTTCGGCGATGCGCTCGCCCGACTGGGCCTTGGACGACGACTCCTGCCGTCGCCGCCGCCAGTTCGGTCCCCCGCTCGCTTCGGAGGTGGTTTCACGGGTCATGGTCTTGCCCGACGATGTCTTCGCGGAACTAAGACAGCGGGCCGTCATGGGGACTCTCGCCGCCGAGCGACAGAGCGCCGTGGAGGCCATGCAGGCCGATCTTCGGCCGGAGGTGACGTCTGTCCTCATACAGCGACTTCGTGAGGATCCGGACAGAATGGTCCGATGGCAGGCCGTTCGTTCATTCGGGTGGGGACTCGCCCTCGACACGAGGCGGGCGCGATGGCGAGGCCCGGAGATGGTGGCGGCGCTGAAGGATGTCCTCCGGGACGATCCGGACCCGGCCGGTTTTGTTCGAGACGAGGCGCGAAGGGCGCTGCTGCACGTTGACGAGTGGGCGAGAGCGCGCAGATCGCCTCTGGAGCATGAGATCGAAACAAACCGGCGCTGGGGGCTGGGCTCGTGGACAGGGCCGCCGAATCCCGAGGAACAGGCGAAGCAACGGGCGCTCGTGCAAGCCAGAATCGACGAGATCAATCGCTATCTCGCCACCCTTCCGGCGCCCGGCGATGCGACCCAAGGCGCGGCTTCCAGTATCCTGACCGAACCTGACAAGTGGGTGCGACAGACGGCTGTCACCCAGCTTGTGCTCGAAAACCCGGAGCATCGGCAAGTGCTCCTCAAACTCTGTCGCGATGACCCCGCACCCGAGGTCCGGCGGATCGCGATCAGTCGGCTGGCGGCGCAGATAGGATCGAACCCCGATGTCGAGGCGTCGGACTTGTTCCTCGGGGCGCTTGTAGCGGACACCGATGCTGAAGTGCGCCGTTCCGCCGCCTCAGCCTTGATTACCCCCTCCGACCGGGGGCGGGCGGAATCCGTGCTGCGGGGGGCGGCGGCGAACGATCCCGATCCGGGGGTGCGGGAGGCGGCGAAATCTACTCTGGAGTCGTTGGAACTATGGGACGAGGAGGATGAAGAAGACGTCCGACAGGGTCAAGCAAGAGAGAGGGAAACGCGACGGGAATCCGAGGAAGATGCACCCCTGGGGCCAAAATGAGGTTTGCGCCCCGTTTCTCGCTGCTGTCGCGGCTACCCTGGCACGCCAAGCAACCTCTTGGGTGAAACTCCCGCTGCCCCCGCCACCCGCCTCACCTCCTCGAACTCCGGTGCCCTCGTGACCGCGCGCGTCCCGCGGCGGCCCACCTTCACCCGTACAGGTCCGTAGGGCGTCTTCACTCGCTCCCACGAGCGTCGCAATGTCTCGCGCTCCACGCGGTGACGCCGCAGGCCGAAGGTCGGCGTCTCCGCGAAGATCGTCTCCTCCACCGCCCGGCGCTCCGCTTCCCCGACGAGCGTAGTGAACATCCACCCGGGCCGGCCTTTCTTCATCGTCACCGGCGTCACCCACGCATCCAGCGCGCCCGCTGCGAGACAGCGTTCCAGCGCGTGCGCCACGATCTGGGGTGTGCAGTCGTCCAGATTGCAGGCCACCTCCCACACCGCGTCGGTGTCCCCCTCTCCGCGTGAGACCGCGGTTCCCACCGTGAGCCGGAGCACGTTCGCCCGATCGGGCCAGTCGCGCGTGCCTGCGCCAAGGCCCGTGGAGGTGATCCGCATCGGCGGAGGGAGCGTGTCGGGCCGGCCGAGCGTGGTCAGGATCGCCGCCCCGGTCGGTGTGACGGTCTCGCCGGGGCCTTCGAGCCACTCGACGGGCCAGCCCCGCAGCAGGGCCGTCGTCGCCGGGGCCGGGAGCGGGAGCGGACCGTGCGACGTCCGCACGGTCCCGCGGCGGAGCGGGAACGCGCCGGCGTGGACCGTCTCCACGTCCAACGCCGCGAGACCCAGACAGGCCCCGACCACGTCCACGATCGCATCGACGGCCCCCGCCTCGTGCAGGTGCGACCGGGCGAAAGGGACGCCGTGAATGCGGGCCTCCACCCGACCGAGACGCTCGAAGATCCGGTGCGCATCGTGCTTTACGCGGTCCGGGAGGCGTGATCGGTCGACAAGCCGGAGGATCTCTGAGACGGGGCGGGCGTGGTGATGGGCCGCGTCGGCGACGTGAACGCGCACGGAGGTTGCGGAGAGGCCGCTCTTCACGACGCGCCTCGCCGAAATCGTGTAGCCGGTGCGGAGCACGCCGCGAAGCCCCCGCCGGAGACGATCGAGCGGGACGCCGGCATCGACGATCGCCCCGAGGATCATGTCCCCGCTGGCGCCGCCGAGGAGATCGAAGATGGCGATGGACATGTCTGTGTTCCCGAGGGCAAACCGCGAATTACGCGAATTACGCGAATTCAGATGAGGGAAACAACAACGGAAACAGCAACGGAAACAGCAACGGAAACAACAACGGAAACAACAACGGAAACAACAACGGAAACAGCAACGGAAACAGCAACGGAAACAACAACGGAAACAACAGAGGGCTCACGCAAGGGCGCCAAAGCACCGCGCCGGCCTCGTCCGCAACCCGACTACGTCCGATCCCCGCAGCGAGGTCCGAGGGTGGCCCGGCCCGAAGGGCCGGGTCGCGCGAAGCGCGACAAGAAGCCCGTCCCTGCGTCCATCCTGCACGACCGCCGTCCGATCTGTTCCTGCGCGCCGGGTGCGGCTTCCGACGGCCTTCGGCCGCACGGCCCGTTGGGCCGTGCCACCCGTGTTCAAACCCGTGGTTTCTTCCGTTGTTGTTTCCGTCCGTCGCGGTTGTTCCCCGCCTCCGTCCTTTTCGGCGTCTTCAGCGTCCTCGGCGGACTGAAACCATTTGATCCGCGCCATTCGCGGTTCTCGACTTACTCCCGCGCGACCGCCAGGATCTCCAGCGCAGCGCGCGCGCTCGCGCCGGGTTTGCCGAGGCGGTCCTGAACCTCGCGCAGACCCCGGCGCATCCCGGCCCGGGCCGATTCCGGCCAGAGCCGCTCCGTCTCGCGGCAGAGCCGCTCCGGCGTGGCGTTCCACTGCACCAGTTCCGGGACGAGCCGCCGATTCGCCACGAGATTCGCCATGGCGATGTGCGGCACCTTCACGAGAGGCAGCAGCGCCGCCCAGGTGGCCGGGTGAATGCGGTACACCACGATCATCGGCGTCCCGGCCAGCGCCGCCTCCACCGTGGCCGTCCCCGAGGCCACCCACGCCATCGTCGCCGCGTGCAGCACGTCACGGGTTCGACCCCGCACCCGCGCGATCTCGACTCGGGGACCGTGTCCTTCGGCGAGCGCCTCGTCGGGGAGGTCCTCCGCCGCCGCACACACGAATCGCGTCTCCGGGTGCGCCCCGGCGACCCTCCGCGCCGCTTCCCGGAAGATCGGCCAGTGGCGCCGGACCTCGCTTGTCCGGCTGCCCGGCAGACAGGCGATGAGCGGGGCCTCCGCCGGGATCCCCAGTTCGCGCCTCAGATCGGCCGGCGGCGGGGCCTCCGCCAGGGCGTCGATGAGCGGATGCCCCACCCACTTCGCCGGGACCCCGTGCTTCCCGTAGAACGCCTCCTCGAACGGGAAGATGCAGAGGACGCGGGAGAACAGTCTCCGGATCGCCCGCACGCGACCCTTCCGCCAGGCCCACACCTGCGGGCAGATGTAGTAGACGAGCCTCGTCCCGAGGGCCGCGGCGGTTTCGGCGAATCTCAGATTGAAATCCGGGAAGTCGATGCAGACGACCGCCTCTGGACGATCCCGCTGCACCGTCTGGACGAGCCGGTGATGCCAGCGGCGGAATTCCGACAGACCGCCGAGGACCTCCACGATCCCGGTCACGGCGTGGCGCGTCGTTTCGACCCTGAGTTCGACCCCCGCGGCCTTCATTTTCGGACCGCCCGCTCCGAGGAGCCGGACCGCGGGGTCGGCCTCCACCAGGGCCCGCGCGAGACGGGCGCCGTGGAGGTCCCCCGACGGTTCGCCCGCGACGATCAGGATGGTTGTCATTCGGGCCGGTCCGGAGATGGGGGCTCGCGGGAGAGTCCCGAGGACGGCGGGCGGGCGGGCCCCGACCTCATGGCTGCAGGAGAAGCCGTCGGAGGGCGGCGATCCTCTCCGCGATCATCGAAACGGTCAATCCGGAAACCGGTCGGCACCCGCCCCTACGGTTCCCGCCGTGGTACGAGGTTACCGCCCCGTCCCTTGTCATCCTGAGCCTCGGCCGCAGGCCGAGGCGAAGGATCACCAGCTCAGTACTCAAGCCGGTCTCAGACTGGTGATCCTCCGGCCCCGCAGCACGCGCTGCAGGGCAAGTCGAAGGATGGCACCGCGGGCGCGCCCTTCGACTCGGCGCCCGCCGTACGGATGGCGGGCGCCTCGCTCAGGGTGGACGGGCCGATTCATCGGCGCCTGGCCCCGAACTTCGCTAACGCAGCTTAGACCCTCGACCTCCGACTCTCCGCCCGTGCCCGCGCCGTCCGGATGGCCCGGGTGATCCGCGTCGCCGTCTCGATGGCGCGAAGCCCGTGCTCGCCGGGGACGACCGGCGTCGATCCCGTCCGGACCGCCTCGACGAACGACTCCAGCTCGGTCCGGAGCGGCTCCTCGTCGGCGGACACCTGGAGGTTCTCGATCCGCAGGTACTTCTCGAAGAGCAGCGCCTTCACGTCCGGGATTCTCGTCGGATCGCGCGGGAGGTCGCGGAGCGCCTCGTTGAACCCCGGGGCCTTGCGGACCACCTGCGCGGTGCGGTCGCCGGTGTCGAAGGCGATGTAGGCGTCGTCGCTGAAAATCCGCGTCCGCCGGAGCGCCTTGTCCGAAACGCGGCTCGCGGTGACATTCGCCACGCAGCCGTCGGCGAAGGTGAGTCGGGCGTTCGCGATGTCCTCCGCGCCGGAGAGGACGCCCACGCCGAGGGCGTCGATCCGCCGGAGCGGGGAGGAGACGAGATGGAGGACGATGTCGATATCGTGGATCATCAGGTCCATGACCACGTCGATGTCCATCGACCGGAACCGGAACGGCGACAGGCGGTGACACTCGATGAAGCGCGGGCGTCCGACGTGCGGCCAGATGGCGCGGAGGGCCGGATTGAAGCGCTCGACGTGCCCCACCTGCAGGGCCGTCCGGTGTTTCGCGGCGAGCGCGACCAGCCGTTTCGCCTCCGCCGTCGTCTTGGTCATCGGCTTCTCGACCAGACAGGGGACGCCGGCCGTGAGGAAGGCCCGCGCGATCTCGAAGTGCCCCACGGTCGGGACGGCGACACTGACCGCGTCGACCTTTCCGAGGAGGGATCGATGGTCGCCCACCGCCTCCGCGCCGGTGCGGGCGGCCACCGCCTCCGCGCGTTCGCGCACGAGATCGGCGACGGCGACCAGACGGACGCCGGGGATGGCCGCATAGATCCGGGCGTGCTCTTTCCCGAGGTGACCGACGCCCACGACAGCGACACGGAGGGGGGACATGTTATTCATCCAGGCCGGTGGACGATCACGATTCAGGGCGCCACGGGCGGCTCGTCCGCCCGTGCCCGGCGGAAGGTGCAGGACGAGCCGCGAAACAGGCGGGCGGGGGCTCCTGTCCGCCCCGCCACACAGATGGCGGGCAGGCATTCGAGTGGCGGAAGCCCCGCCCCTGCGCTTCGCCCGCCGAGAGAGTCTCTAAGGCGCCCCGGTCGGCGTCGGCCCCGCCACGGGCCCCGCCTGGGGGGCCACTTTCCGATGCGCCTCCAGCGCCCGACCCTGCCGTCCCGCCGCCTGCGCCTTCAGGAAGGCGACGAGGTGCCGGAGTTCCGCGGTCGTGCCCGGCTTCTGTTCGAGGAGCGAAATCGCCCGCGGGCGGGGGACTCCGGCCCGAAAAAGCAGCTTGTGCGCCTCCTTGAGTTCCTCGATGGTCGCCGCCGAAACGCTGCGGCGCTTGAGTCCCACGATGTTCACGCAGCGGACCTTGGCCGGATTCCCCTCCACCGTCATGTAGGGCGGGACATCCTGCACCACCCGCGTCATTCCTCCCACGAACGCCCGCGCACCGACGGTGACGAAGTGGTGCAGGGCCGCGAGACCGCCGAAGGTGGCGTCGCTCTCCACCTTCACGTGCCCGCCGAACAGGACGCCGTTCGCGATGACAATGTTGTTCTCCAGCCGGCAGTCGTGCGCCACGTGGGTGCTCGCCATCAGCAGGTTGTGGTCGCCGAGGCGCGTGCAGCCCCCCCCCTTCACGGTCCCCACATTCACGGTGGAGTATTCCCGAAACGTGTTGTGCGATCCGATCACGAGGGTGGTCGGCTCATCGCGGTAGGTGAGGTCCTGCGGGGCCGATCCGAGCACGGCGAACGGGTAGACATGATTGTGGGCCCCCAGCGTCGTGTGTCCCTCCACCACGGCGTGCCCGTCGATCCGGCACCCCGGGCCGATACGGCAGTGCTCCCCGATCACGGCGAAGGGGCCGACGACGACGTCGTCCGCCAGGACGGCGCGCGGGTGAACCGAGGCGGTGGGGTGAATCCGGCTCATGGCCTATTCCGTGACCGGCGTCGAGTCGACGGCGGTCGGATCGACCAGCATGAACTTGAGCTGCGCCTCGGCGGCCACCTGCCCGTTCACGAGGCAGCGGGTCTGGACGTGGCCGGTGCGCATCTTCAGCTTCATCACCTCCGCCTCGATCCGGAGCTGGTCCCCCGGGACGACCGTCTTGCGGAGCTTCGCCTGGTCGATCGAGAGGAGCACGGCGAGGCGGTTCGCGTTCTCGGCCTTCCGCATGAGGAGGGCGCCGGCGAGCTGGGCCATCGCCTCGATCTGCAGCACCCCGGGCATGATCGGCTGGCCGGGGAAGTGGCCCTGGAAGTAGGGCTCGTTGAAGGTGACGTTCTTGATCCCCACGGCGCGCTGGTAGGAGTCGAGTTCGATCACCTTGTCGATCAGGAGGAACGGGTAGCGGTGGGGGAGGATCTTGAGGATCTCGCGGACGTCGAGCCAGGTCTCCTTCTGACGCGGGGCCTGTTCCGACAGGACCTGCGCGAGGCGCTGGACGAGTTTGAGGTTCACGGCGTGGCCGGACTTGACCGCGACGACGTGCGCCGAGAGCGGGGCGTTCAGGAGGAAGAGATCGCCCGTGAGGTCGAGCAGCTTGTGCCGCACGCACTCGTCCGGGAACCGGAGCGGCAGGTTCGGCCGGCCGTCCGGCTCGATCACGAGCTGCTGATTCGGGTCGGCGCCCTTCCCCAGCCCCTGTTTCAGGAACTGCTCCACCTCGGCGCGGAAGCAGAAGGTGCGGGCCGGCGCCAGTTCTTTCGGGAAGGACTCCGGGGTGAGGCGGACCGAGCGGTGCTGCAGGTCCAGCGCGAACTCCCGGTAGTCCATCGTGTAGGTGAGCGTGAGGCCGTCTTCGGCGGGAAGGGCGGTGATCGTGGCGCCGTCCTCCTCCACCGCCACCGGCTCGCGGAGGACGGCCATGGGGCGCGGGGCGGGTTGATCGACGATCTGGGCGCCCTGGAGCGCCTCCAGGAACATCGCGGCGCTGCCGTCCCCGCCGGGAAGCTCGGGGCCGTCGATCTCGATCTCCACGTTGTCGAGCCCGCAGCCGTGAATCGCGGCGAGGGCGTGTTCGATGGTCTCCACCGTCTCGCCGCCGCGACCGACCGCCGTGCGGCGGTACTTGAGATGGGCGGTCTCGATGACGGCCGGGATGCGCGGGCGACCCGGGAGATCGGTTCGGACGAAGACCGTGCCGGCGTCCGGCGGCGCCGGGCGGAACCGGACGGTGACCGGAACGCCGCTGAACAGGCCGATCCCGCGGCACTCAGCGACGTTTCGGAGCGTGCGTTGCGGTCGAGACGCGGCCATCGCGCTTCTTCTTTCCTGTCCCCGGCCCGGGAGGGGCGGGCACGCCCAGTCGTCGGAGAACGCCCGGGAGTCGAGCCACGGCGGCCTGCTCCCGGAGCACGATCCGGTGGTCGCGGGCCGGGTATCCCGACCAGGTGGCGCCCGCCGGCATGGACTTCGTGACCCCGCCCCGCCCTCCGATCCGGGCCCCGTCGCCGATCTCGACGTGCCCGGCCACGCCGGCCTGTCCCGCGAGGATCACGCCCTGTCCGAGTCGCGAGCTGCCGGAAATCCCCACCTGCGCGCAGAGGACGCTGTTTCCGCCCACCTGCACGTTGTGCGCCACCTGCACGAGGTTGTCGATCTTCGTTCCGGCTCCGATGCGCGTCACGCCGAACCGCGCCCGGTCAATGGTCGAGTTCGCCCCGATCGAGACGTCGTTTCCGATCTCCACGGTGCCGATCTGGGGGATCTTGGTCCGGGCGCCGGACTCCTCCGCGAAGCCGAAGCCGTCGCTCCCGATCACCGAACCGGCATGGCAGATGACCCGGTCGCCGATCCGCACCCGTTCCCGGATCACCACCAGCGGATGAAGCAGCACGTCCCGGCCGATCGTCGCGTGGGGGCCGACATGGACCTGCGCCACGCAGACCGTGCGATCCCCCAGCGTCGCCCCCGCGCCGATCACGCAGAGCGGGCCGACCGCCACTCCCGCGCCGAGCCGGGCCGTCGGGTCGACGATCGCACTCGGATGAACGCCGGGTGGAACGCGAATCGGCTCCGGAGCGAAGCGCTCCGCGATGCGGGCGAAGGCGAGGTCCGGGTTTTCGACCCGGAGGAGCGGGACCCGCGCCTCGCGCACGTCCGGCCCCGCCACCACCGCGCCGGCCCGGGTCGAGTCCAGGAACCGGCGGTACTTCCGGTTCGCGAGGAAGGCGATCTCGTCCGGTTCCGCCTCCTCGAGGCCGGCGACCCCGCGGATCGGTCCGGCCGGTTTCCCGACGAGGGTGGCCCCCACCAGGCGCGCCAGTTCCTCCAGCGGGAATTCCATCATGTCCCTACCGGTTGAGCTCCGCGATGATCTGGTTGGTGACGTCGAAGTTCGGGCTCGAGAACAGCACCGAGCGCCGCGCGATGCGCTGATTGGCGCTCTCCTCCGTGTCGGTCTCCAGCTTGCCCGTCTCCGTCTTCAGGATCAGATCGTACGCGTTCGTCCTCGCGTACTGGTCGATGACCGTCCGGATGTCGTTGTACATGGCGGCGGTGTTCTGGTTGATCCGGTCCTTCACGATGTCGTTCCAGGATTCCGCCCGATAGCGCCGGAGCGCCTCCATGGTCACCAGCTTCTCGCGGTATTCCTTCAGGAGTTCGCTGTCCGGCTTGTCCTTGCGGATGGTGTCGATCTGATCCATGAGCGACTTCATGTTCTTCTCGAGTTCCTGGATCGAGGCCTCCTCGGCTTTCTTCTCCTTGTCGAGTTGCTCCTCGAACACCTTCGCCTTGCTGTACTGGGTGAAGACCTCTTTCATGTTCACCACTCCGATCTTGAGTCCGGCGGCCGGCGCCTGCTGGGTCCAGCCGGAGGGGATGCGCCCGATCGCCAACGCCACCACGATGAGGGCCGTGACGAGGGTGAGATGCCGCTGCGTGCTCATTCGAAGGCTCCTTTTGACGAAGGGTTGTCCTGAAGAAGGGCCGGGCTGATGTCCGGGCATGAATCACTGAAACCCGGCCGACAAGCCGGGAATCTCATGGCTAACCCGGATTGTTCACGAACGGGAGGTGCGTCCCCCCGGAAAACCGTCCGCCCTGAGCGAGCCGGCCTCCGTTCGGCCGGCGAGTCGAAGGGCCGGACTCCAACACCGTGTCGCCCTTCGACTCGGCGGTCGAAACAACCGATCGCCTCGCTCAGGGCGGACGGCTTGACCTGCCGGGCGTTCGGCGCGAAGGCTCCGCGCCTTCATGAATAATCCGGGCTAGAACTGCTGCCCCAGGTTGATATGGAAAAACTGCTCGTCGTCGCCGGGGCGCTGCTTCAGGGGGAAGCCGAAGTCGAGAGAAACCGGGACGTTCCCGAGGAAGGGGAGCGAGAAGCGGACGCCCAGACCGGTCGAAACCCGGAAATCATCGCCCTCGAGGGCGCCCCAGTCGGCCGCCACGGCGCCCGTGTCCAGGAAGACGGCCCCGCGCAGCACGTCGGTGAACTTGCCCCGCTCTTCCGGACGGTAGATCGGGAAGGTGTACTCGAGGTTCGCCACCACCAGGGCGTCGCCTCCGATCGGCTCCTTCCGCTCCTTCGGGCTGATCGTGCGGAACTGGAATCCGCGCACCGTGCCCGATCCGCCGGCGTAGAACCGCTCGAAGATCGGGAGATCGTTGTCGTTCCCGTAGGCGTCCGCCCAGCCCAGACGCACGTTTCCCCAGAGCACGTGCTTCCCCTTGGTGGAGGTGGTGAAGACGGTGAAATACTTGTCCACCCCCAGCACGAGCTTGTTGAAGTCGTAGTCGCCGCCGACCCACGATCCCGCGTTCTCGTACGAGAGCCGGATCATGTGCCCGGAGGAGGGGGCGACGATGCTGTCCCGGCGGTCATAGGAAACCCACGGCGATATCGTGTGAAGGCTGCTCGTCCCTTCCACCTCGAACACCCCGCGCGGGGAGTCCGCGTCCACGTTCCGGATCTGCAGCCGCTCGAAGCGGGTGTCCGCGCCGATCACCCACGGGGTCTCTTCAAAGCGGTAGTCGACCCCCACTCCGCCGCCGGTCCGCTTCTCGCGGTAGAAGAACCGGTTGCGGTCGTAGCCGAAGACGCCGAGGTTGAGGCCGAGCGGGTATCCGAAGAAGTACGGCTCGCGGAAATCGACGCCGAAGCGGGTGCGCTCGGTCCCGGGCTCGAACGAGATGCGGAGCGCCTGCCCGGCGCCGGCGAAGGCCGTCCCCTCGACGAAGTCGGAGAACGACTTGGGCGGATCGGCGATGTCGAAGTTGCGCTGGGAGAGTTCGAGGATTCCGATGACGCCGCTGTTCGACGAGACGCCGCCCCCGAACCGCAGGGCCCCGGTGGTGGTCTCCTCGACCTCGAGGGTGAGGTTCCGCGTGTCGGGCTGCGAGCCGGTCTCGGTGCGGACGTTGACGTTGCTGAAGTAGCCGAGCGCCTGGAGCCGGTCGAACGACTGCCGCAGCTTCCTGGAGTTGAGTTCCTCGCCGGGATAGACCTTGAGTTCCCGGCGCACCACCTTGTCCTGCGTCTTGGTGTTCCCCACGACGGTGATCTTCTCGACGGTGATCGGCTTCCCCTCGTTGACGGTAAACTCGAGCGCGATCTCGCCCGGAGTCTGCGTGAACTGGGTCTTCAGATCCACCTGGGCCTCGACATACGCCTTCTCGCCGTACATCGAGCGGATGACCTCCATGTCGTTGTCGAGGTGTCCCCCGTCGTACGCCTGTCCCGGCTTCGTGCGGAAGTCCTTCTGGATCTCCTCGGCGGTGTAGACCGTGTTGCCGGTGATCGTCACGAACTGGACCATGTACCGCTGGCCCTCGTCGACGTGGAAGACGACGTCGACCTTCTCCTTGTCCGGCGTGAAGGTCACCGATTCCACGACGGTCCTGGCGTCGAGCCAGCCGTGGGCGCGGTAGTACATCTTGAGGCGCTCGACGTCGTCGGCGAGGTCCTCCTCCTTGTAGACGTGCGAGGCAAAGAGGGAGGGCTCCTGGATCTTCTGGCAGACGTCCTCGAGATCGCCCTCATCGAAGGCGGTGTGGCCGGTGAAGGAGACTTCGCGGATTTTGACCTTGGGTCCCTCGCGGACGACGAAGCGCACCGTCGCGCCGCGGTCGCCCTTGACGACCTCCGGGGTGGCCGCCGCGAAGGCGAATCCCTCGTTCTTGTACTCATCGACGATCATGTCGGCGTCGAGTTTCATCAGGTATTCGCTGACGGGCTCTCCGACCTTGAGGCGGAGGCGCTCGTTGAGTTTCTTCTCGCGGATGTTCTTGACGTTGGCGTATTCGACGGCGGCGACGCGCTGCGTTTCAGTGAGGCGGAGGATGAGGGTGAATCCGTTGGTTTCGGTGGGGGGCTCCCACTCGATGTTGCTGAAGAGGCCGGTGGCGTAGAGGCGGCGGACGTCGGCCTGGAAGGTGTCGGTGTTGAACGGCTGGCCCTCGCGGGTCTGGAGCCGGGCGGTGACGACGATGGGATCGCCGGTCTCGAGGCCGACGATCTGGATCTTCCTGACGACGACCTGTCCCGCGGGCGCGGCGGGGGGGGCCGGAGGGGCCTGGGCGGTGAGGACGGGGGCGAAGGCGAGCGCCAGGAGGGCGAGGGCGAACGGCGCGGGAATCCGCCGGGCGGACCGCAGGAGGCGGAGGGCGGAGCGGGATTCGGGCATGGAGGGGGCCCTCGGGGGCCGGACACAGTCCGGCGGGTCAGGAAAGCGCGTCAGTCTAGCACGGTGGGGGGGGATTGCAAGCAAAATGGGCGGGGCCCGGCGCGGCGACGATGCACGTAAGGCCAGCGCCTGACAGGGGGTACGGTCGGATCGGCGTCTCCCTTTGGAGTGCGGCGACTCGTCGCCGCTTTCGAGCGCTCGGGCCCTCCAACCTCCTCCCAGCCGCGAAGCGGCTCACGCGGCTTCGCCTCCGAACAGACTCCGTTTCTGTTGTTGTTGTTGTTTCTGTTGTGGTTCGTTGTTTCTGCTGTTGATTCTGTTTCTTCCTCCTTCATTGCTCCCCCGGCATGTCCGCCGTGATCCGCCAGGCGGAGGCGGGAGGGGGAGCGCGGGGGGACGAGGGCGATCGCGGCCGGGGTTACGGCCGTTCCGGAACCACCCGGAACCCCATCCGCCGGAAGTCGTGGTCGAACGTGAAGACCTCGCGGATCCGGCCCTACCGCATGCCCGCCTCGGAGCGTGGCTCCAGTCGCGAGGGGAAGCGAGCCAACCGTCTGGCGCGCCGATTCGTCGTCCTCCTTGCTCGCCCCCCCCGCGCGTGCTACGATGTTCCGAGTCGGGGGGGGCTGAGCGAAAGGAAGAGCATGACGATCGCCCGGAACGAGGTGCTTCAAATGGTGCGCCGGCTGCCGGCCAGGATCGAGGTCGAGGATCTCATCTACCATCTCTATGTGCGGGAGAAACTCGCGCGCGCGGAGGCGGACATCGCCGCCGGCCGCACGATATCACATGAGGAGGTTCGAAAGCGGGTGGCCAAGTGGCGCAAGTGAGATGGGTACCGCATCTTGTATCGCCGCGCGGCGGAGAGTGTCTGGATCGCAGCGGTGGTCCACGGGCGACGACTTCTGCATGAAAAGGACTTCGGCGAGGCGTAGGCCCGCGTGTTGATGCGCGTGCTGACGATCGCCGTCGCCGGCTGCGGAGTGCTCCACTTCGCAGCCTGTCCCCAGGCTTCCTTCCCTTGGTTCACTTCGACGGCGAGCGAGTCCAGTCTCCCTTCTCCGAAGCCTTGCCGGGCGCGTAGGGGGCGACATCCTTGCTGTTGCCTGGCGCCACTTCCCTCCTGCCCAACATTGCCCGGCACGCCTCGGAGGAAACAGCCTACACTCCCCCGTCCACACCGTCCCTCGGGCGGCTGCGGAGGAGATACACCCCGATCCAGAGCAGGGCGACCGCCGCCGCGTTCAGGAGGATCCATGTGCCCTTGGCCCCGCGGCCGAGGTGGACGGGGATGAGCGGGTTGTAGAGCAGGCACCCCACGCCGTAGACCCAGGGCCATGCCTGGGACCTGGACTGGACGGCCACGTAGCACCCCACGCCGCGGCTCGCGCAGAGCACCAGCCTCAGGAACGTGTAGTAGCCGAACGGCATGGCGGTCACCCCGATCGCCGACACGATCGTCGAGAGGATCGCGGCGGGGAGGAGGGCGAAGGCGGTGGGGTGTTTCAGGACGGCCTCCGGGCGTTTCGTGCCATCGCTCCGTCAAGGAACATTCGCCTTTCGACCCGGTCCGGGTCACTTCCGCGAGAAGATCCCTCCCGCCCGCGTTGGAGAGTGACTCCGAGATGCAATGAGGCTGGCCGATCGCCTTGCACGCCGATTCGATGTCCTCCTTGATCGACGCCTGCCGGGCGTGTTACAGTGTTCCGAGTCGGGGCCGATCCGCGCATTCACTCTCGGGGGACAGTCATGGGTTCTTACGCGCTGGTCTGGGACGGGAAGCACGTGCCCGAGGGGTTGTGGGACGTGCCTCCCGGTCGCTACACCCTCCGCCGCGTCGAGCGGGGGCCGGCTCTCACGTCCGCCCAGGACCGGGGCCTGTCCGCCGCCCTCGACCAACTCGATGCCGGATCTGGAAAACCTCTCTCCGAGGTCCTGGCCGAGATCCGCCGCGGGGCGCGCCGGAAATGAGGATCGTTGTCTCTCCGCTGGCCCAGCGGGATCTCGACGAGGCCTACCGTCACATCTCCCTCGACAGTCCGGACGCTGCCGATCGAGTTCTCGCTCAGATCACGGAGACCGTAGGCCTCCTCGCCTCGGGCCTCGTGATCGGTTCCCAGACCACTCTCCGGGACGGGAGGAGAGTCCGAAGCTGGTCCATGCCACCCTACCGCATCTATTACCGTGTCAACGCGGACGAACTCGATGTGGTCCGGGTGTACCACATGGCCCGCAGGCCGATCGAGCGCCGACATCGTTGATGGCGCCGGGAACGGGAGCGCCTTCCCGGCTCCGGGTCGGCCGGTGCGCGAGAGGGTGGCCACCGATCCACGGGCGCTCTTTCGGGCGATCAGCGGCTGAAGGGCAGGACCGCGTCCACGAACGTCCGCGCCGCGGTCGGGTCTGAAGAACCGACGAGGTTCAACCCGGTCCGGATCGCGTCGGAGATCGGCAGTTCGGCCGGTAGATGACTATGGCGACTTCAGACCTCAACTGTCATTTCGTGTCCCGGTTCCTGACCAAGCCGTGGGAGTTTGGCCAGCGTCGCTTGTGGTACTACGACTTTGGGTCTCGCACTTTGAAAGACCGCTCGTCGGAGACGCTCTTCGCGCTGGAGGGCCTGCACAGCGATAGAACGGAAGGGCTGCTCAATCGCTACGTCGAGACGCCGCTGTCCCGAGCCAGGGCGGATTTGACAGGAGCAGTCTCTGACGGAATGGTGGACGACTCAAATCCCGACATCTTTCGAGCCTTGAGGCTTCTGCTGCTTCTGCAGCCACTGCGCTCATCGGGTGACGACACAGCCTCCAGGACGCTCGCCGAGATCATTGCGCTGAAACCGATGGAGATCGATCAGATGGTGGCGCAGTGGCAACGGTTGTACCGGTTGGTCCGGGTCCGAGCGCACGATGAGATGCCGCTGTTCTATCCCTCGGCGGGGATGTTCCATCTGCCCCTCTTGCGGTCGACAGGCGCATTTGAATGGGCCCTGGCGATTCCCCTCACCGAGTCCTACGCCTTCGCGTTCATTCCTCGAGAGATTGATCTGGCGGTGCTGAGGGGAATCTGGACTGGCGGGTTCGTCTCAAACGCATCCGTCGGCTTGAGCAGCTCACGCGTGGTTGTCCACCCGGCGGCCGTGGCATCCTGCAGTCGGGAGGAGCTCTTCAGAGTGATCGAGCAATGTCGGGCGGATCAATCTCGGATCGAGGCCCGACGTCTTGAACTGAACACGCGCCGCTCGATGGCCGGTCCTTTGGTCCAGTTCGACGGGGTGCGATTCCAGTCTCCCTTCTCCGAAGCCTTGCCGGGCGCGTAGGGGGCGACATCCTTGCTGTCGCCTGGCGCCATTTTCCTCCTGCCCAACATTGCCCGGCACGCCTCGGAGGAAACAGCCTACACTCCCCCGTCCACATCGTTCCTCGGGCGGCTGCGGAAGAGATACACCCCGATCCACAGCAGGACGACCGCCGCCGCGTTCAGGATGATCCATGTGCCCTTGGCCCCGCGGCCGAGGTGGACGGGGATGATCGGGTTGTAGAGCAGGCATCCCACGCCGTAGACCCACGGCCATGCCTGCGACCTGGCCTGGACGGCCACGGTGCACCCCACGCCGCAGCTCGCGCAGAGCACCAGCCTCAGGAACGTGTAGTAGCCGTACGGCATCGCAGCCACCCCGATCGCCGACACGAGCGTCGAGAGGATTGCGGCGAAGAGGAGAGCGAACGAGACGCGTTTCATGACGGCTTCCGGGTTTCTTCTGCAGAAACATCATTCGGTCGAGGATGCCCCGTGGACTGCTGCAACATTGTTGAGTGGCGATTGACGGCGGAGTCCATGCCACCTCCTCTCCACCAGTGATCTTCATCCCGAGACGCCGCGCCGAACAGACGAGTGACTCGCCCGTGGAGTCGAAATCGATGAGCTGATCTCACCTCACGCCAAATCTCTGAGCACCCCAGTGACAACACCACGGCGTATCCAATCTCAGAGTACATCACCACGTCGGACAGAATGTCCTGCTTGTCAGGTGACCATCCCACTGCCAGAACATGCATCCGTGGATCACGACTGACATTGTTTGGCCGAATGATGAGGGGCTTGTTGCTCGGGATGATCGGATGATACCCCGGCCTCGTGCCCGAGCGGATGTATTCTCTGACCGCATTGAAGGATGGTCTGCAGGCGAAGTCCGGGCCGACATTCCACGCGAAGTAGTTGAACGCCGACTTTGCGCGACATCGGAGTATCTCTGGAGTCAGCACGCATTGGATATTGAATCCAACGAGGCCCGCTGCCATGGGTGGAGGCCCCACGGACCGGCAGGTCGGGTAGGTTGTCGGGTCGATGCCCTTCTCCCTCAGCCTTTGCAGCAGCCTCTGCTCTCCGGCTGAGTCCGGCGCGAAGAGACCAGCGCCCTTGGCTGGGTCAGCATCCGATGGAATCGCATACCCGCTATTGACCCATTCGGCTTCCGACACAAACACCTTGCCGGATCCTGACCGCGAAGCAAAGCACACTTGAGGGACCGGACGCATGCGGGGGTGAGAATTCTCCTCGTAGACTTCCAGCAAGGCGCCCTTCCAAGGGCCTTCCGCAGTCATCGGGAGCAGGATCGGCGGGCTCTTGAGTTTCGCGGCTCGATTTGAAATCGGACGGACCTCATAGAGCAGTCGAAGGACGGCTTCAATGCTCCTCTCCGTATCGATCCTCTCGATGGAGTTTCCGAATTGCCCGTTACACGAACGGCACACAGAATGCAACAGCGTTAGATTGTCGCGAAACCGGCCATGTCCGCGGGACAACACGTGATCTTGGTCAAACTCCGTCTTCGCCTTCTCTTCAAGGCAGTAGATGCAGCGGGGAGTTGCAGACAAGGTCGAGTGTCGCATGGGATACTCGGGGGAGGACCTCAGTGGGCGGAAAGGGTCGTGAATGCTGACTGTGCGCGATGCCGCATCCGCATCGACAGCGATCAGCACAAGGTCCGGTCAACGGGGGATTCCCCTCCACCTATGGCGCTCCCTCCGGCGGTGTTTCCTGCGCGCCGTGCGCGCGAAGCAAATGGACGATTTCGCGGTGTCCTCTGGATTCTGCCAAGCGGATCGGAGTCAATCCTTCCCCGTCCTTCGCGTCACTCTCTGCATCGCATTGCAGGAGCAACTCGGCGACATTCGTACGCCCAGATGATGCGGCCACGTGCAAGGCGGTTCGCCCTGTTCCGTCGGCGGCATCGATGCCTGCGCCGTGATCCAGGAGCAACTCGGCTACGTCTCTGTGCCCCTTCGCCTTCGCGGCATCCATCTCCGCATCCATCTCCGGGAACAAGGACAATTAGAGTACGTCCTCCTTGAACGCGGCTCCGTGCAGGGGAGTCCAGCCATTCTTGGCCACGGCATCGACCTTCGCACCGTGCTCAATGAGCAACTCGGCAACGGCCGTGTTGCCCTCGTACGCGGCTACGTGCAGGGGAGTCCTGCCATTCTCGTCCGCAGCATCGACCTTCGCACCGTGCTCAATGAGCAACTCTGCGACGGCCGTGTGGCCCAAGCAGTCCGAGCCCCAGTACGCGGCTCTGTGCAGGGGAGTCCAGCCATCCGCCTCCGCAGCATCAACCTTCGCACCGTGTTTCGGGAGCAACTCTGCAACGGCCGTGTTGCCACTGTCCGCGGCTCTGTGCAGGGGAGTCGAGTCATTCTCTTCCACAGCATCGACCTTCGCACCGTGCTCAATGAGCAACTCTGCAACGGCCGTGTGGCCGCTGCACGCGGCTCTGTGCAGGGGAGTCCAGCCATCCTCCTCCGCAGCATCAACCTTCGCACCGTGTTCAAGCAGTATCGTGGCGACGTCCGCGTGGCCCTCCGTCGCGACAAAGGACAGCGGAGTTCGGTCACCCTCGCTTGCGACATCGACTTCCGCACCATGTTCCAGCAGCAATTGGACAACGCCCGTGTGCCCCAAGGACGCAGCACAGCATAAGGCAGGCCAGCCAGACCTGTCCGCGGCATCAATCTTCGCACCGTGTCTCAGGAGCAACTCGACAACATCGGTGTGCCCGTTGTCTGTGGCGAAGAGCAAGGCAGTCCAGCCATCCTTGTCCGCAGCATCGACCTCTGCACCGCGAGCGATCAGGGACCTCGCCCTTTCCACGTCCCCGTCCCTGGCTGCTCGATGCAGTGCCGTCTCTCCGTTCTCGTCTGCCGCGTTCGCGTCTGCGAGGTCTAGGGCGGCGGCACGCTCGGCCAGCCCCTCAAGGTGCGCCGCGAGGGCGAGGCCCCGGCCCACGAGGGTGTTCGAGGGCAGGGCGAGCGGGGCGGGCGTCACGGGAACGATGTCCCGTTCATGGGGTGTGTCGTCTGCGCTCATCCTGATTCCCGATGATTCTGCTGGCTCCTCCTGGCGCTGCCCTCCCGTGGGGCGCGTCTCCCGGATCAGGGACACTTTCCTCGTGCGCTCGCTCTCGAACCCGCAGGGGTGTTGGGGCGGGCCTTGCTGATGAGAGGGAATCGCGTCGGATGGTCCAGAGAATCGAGTGCGAGATCGATATCCAGGTCGGGCCAGTGGAGATGATGCGGGCTGGGCAACTCCACGTTGAGCAAGTGCCCGATGGATGCCTTCCGGAACCAGGGAAACTGCTCGAACGGAACGAATCGCTCCGTCGCGCCGATCAGCAGCCAGAAGCCGTGCATCGACACGTTCACGACTTCAACCGCCGAAGTGCGCCCGCCATGCGTCGCGGATTTCATCGCGATGCTCCTCAATCAATCGCAGCGCCACCCTGACCTGCCGAAGATTCAGGCCGTAGTTCCGGGCAAGCCTGATCCGGGGCTCCAGCAGAACTTCGCTTCACCCTCCGTCCCCTGCACGTGAACGTCCATTCGCCGCTCTTCACGAGAGAAGAAGTAAAACCGAAAGGCCCCCTCACGGAAAACTGTCGGGCTCATGAACCCGCATCATAGCACAATGCGGCACTCGCCGTGCGAGGGTGTTCGAGGGCGGGGCGAGCGGGGCGGGAGTCACGGGGACGATGTCCCGCTCATGAGGCGTGTTGTCTGCGCTCATTTTGCGACCTCTTCCTGCGGCGTCGAGGGATCTCCGATGAACAGCGTTTTTCTCCAGCCCAGCCCTTCCCTCCTTCGCCCTGCGGGCTTCGGCGGGCAGGCAGGGCTGGGGGTTCGGCGCCGGAATCGGGGCACAGCCCCCTTCAGGGGGCTTCTACCGCGGCCCCGCTCGCGGAGGCCCCCTGAAGGGGGCCCAAAAAACGGGGCGCACTTGGTTCCCGGGCCTGAAGGCCCGGGCTACGGAAAAGGACAACCCACAACGACTGCGGCTGAACCGGGCGGCGCCCGCGGGGAATCAATCAGCCGTCACGCATCGGGCCAACGCAGGCCCGTCCCTCACCCCTCCCTCTCCCCTCCGGGGAGAGGGCGACCGTCTCGCTCGCGATCGACACCTGATACGCAGGCTCCATGAGTCGATCCCACGGCCCGGGTGGGGAAGACGAGACAGAAGAGAAGCACGCCTCGCCCGAATGAACCTCACTTCCTTCCCTCCGCGGCTTCAACTTCTCCCAGCCGCTTCCGCGCCTCCCGGATCTGCTCGTCCAGGTGCTCGGCCATCTCCGCGAGGAGGTCGCGGCCCGCCGCCTCGGCTTCTTCCACTCGGCTCTGCAACTGGAACGGTTCCGAGGCCTTGATCCTCTGGACCTCCGCCCGGATGGCCACAAGGCGATCCCAGATCTGCGAGAGCTGGCGGATCAGCCTCACGAGCCGGGCGGCGGGCTCGTCGCCGACGATGGCCTCCGGGCTGGCCTCCCATTCCTTGAGCAGGGCCCGCAATCGTGTCTCGTCGCCGTTCGCATACGCCTCGTTCACCTCGGCCATGACCCGGTGCCGGCGCTCTCGGTCCGAATCGCCGTCGGCGCGATCCGGGTGGACGCGTAATGCGATGCCCCGATAGAGTCTCTTGAGGTCCTCCGTCGGCGTGAACTTGCCCCGATCCGGGACGCCCCGGAAGGCCTCGGTCTCTTCGGTGGCGTGTTGAGACCGTTCCCGCGCCTGCTCCGCCCGCTCCCGCGCCGCCGCGTCCGCGGGATGGCGGCGGGCCTGCCTTTCGGCGATCTCCGCCTCGATCGAGTCGAGCTCGACGAACCTGGCCCCGAGGGCGTGGAAGTATCGGGCCTGGAAGGCGCGCAGTTCGGCCTGAAGCGTGGCCAGTTGCAGTTCGCTCTGGACGAGATCGGTCTCGAGGGATTTCAGCTCCTGCTGCTTCTTCTCGATCTCGCGCTCTTCGGGCGTGGCGGAGGTGACGATGTCTTTGGGCATGCCCTCTCCTCCTCAGAGGGACAGGATAGGAAATGCGCCCCCTCCCTGTCAACGGGCGTCGACAACCTTTCCGAATGCCTCGCGAAGCAGCGGTTCGCGGGAGGCGTCGCTCATGGTCGGCGTTACGGAGTCGATGGCCGGCCGCAGATTTCTGGCGCTCCTCGCCACCCGATGCGAGCGGATGCTCAACAAGACCGACCCGGCCGCCCTCGCTCGGCGTGAGCGTCCCCACCGTCACCGAGGGACTCGGCATCCTGGAGACCACCGGTCAGATCCTCGTCGTCCCCCCGTATCACCAGAATCTCGGCAAGCGTCTGATCAAGACCCCCAGACTGTACTTCGTGGACTGCGGGCCGGCGGGCCACCTCCTCGACCTGCGCGACGAGGCGAAGGCCACGCGCACTCCGATGCCGGACGTGCCCGCGCCCTCACCCGCCTCGCCGGGAGCATCGAGAATCAGACGGTCACGGCATGGCTCGTGCATTCCGCCCGCGGGGCCGCTGCGGCTCCCTCCCCGCGGTGTCCCGGGATACGTGCGGTGGGAGTGGGGCGGATCGGGGAGTGCCTCACCCTGCAGGGGTCGGGACGGACCCACCCCTGAGGGGGAGATGACGCGGAACAACAACAACGAACAACAGAAACGGTGCGCCCTGACGGGACGCACTACGAACGGCGGGGGAAAGGACCCCTCACTTCGGCGCCTTCCGGGAGCCGTTGCTGCGCCGCCGTACCCTTCCAGGGTTTGATCCTTGCCAGCGCCTTGGCGAGCGGCCCCTCCGCCACTTCGGTGTCGCAGGCCGCTTGAGCCCTCAGCCAGTAGCCATTGGACAGACCGAAGAAGCGACAGAGCCGAAGGTCGGTATCGGCCGTGATCGCCCGTCGGCCGGCCACGATCTCGCCGATCCTCTGGGGCGGCACGCCGATTTCCCTGGCGAGGCGGTACTGCGTGAGTCCCATGGGGATGAGAAACTCCTCGAGGAGCAATTCGCCTGGCGTTACGGGCCTCAACTTTCGCATGAGATTCTCCTCCTAGTGATAGTCCACGATCTCCACGTCCGCGGGGCCGGCGACGGTCCAGCGAAAGCACACCCGGAGTCGGTCGTTCAAACGGATGCAGTGCTGCCCGGAGCGGTCGCCCCGGAGTGCTTCGAGCCGGTTGCCCGGGGGGACACGCAGATCCTCCAGCCTCCCCGCAATCTCCAGCTGTCGGAGCTTGCGTCGCGCCACGGACTCGACGCCCGCGAATCGCCTGACTCGCCGGCCTCTCGCCAGGGCCTCAGTGTCGGCGCTCTTGAACGACACGATCATAAGCCCATGATAACGCGATGCGTGAATCACGTCAAGCGTGATTAGACGTCAGGCGCCAAGAACGGCTTCGTTGGTGCGGGTGTGGAAGACGACGCCAGCGGACAACAACAGCGAACAACAGAAACAGTGCGCCCTGACGGGACGCACTACGAACGAGGCCGGGAGGCCCCCTCATCTCGGCGTTTCGACGGCCGGCCCGGTGGCGTTCTCGAAGCGCATGAACTCCTTGAGGAACCGGAGTTTCACGGTCCCGGTGGGACCGTTGCGCTGCTTGGCGATGATGACTTCGGCGGTGTTCTTGTCGGGCGTGTCCGGGTCGTAGTACTCGTCCCGATAGAGCATCATGATCACGTCTGCGTCCTGCTCGATCGCCCCGGAGTTGTGACTGACGATGCCGTCGGCGAGCCACGACGCGGTCTTGGGTACTGTGAGGTCGTACACGGGCTCGACTCCCGCGGGCTCGATCTTGAGGATGCGATCCCAGAAGAGGTCGGACTCAGACCACGACCTGAGTCGATCATTCTGGAGGAGCCCGGCATACGACGAAATCGTGTCCCGCGAAGGCGCGAACCTGAAATGGGCCGTGCCGCCGTACGAGGTGCCCCTCATCGCGGCTATGCCGCGCTGCGTTACTCCTCTCCGCTTCATCGCCGTGCGGGCTTCATCGAACACTTCCACCGGCAGAGTGTCGACATTCGGGTTCTTTCCGGTCGCGCGCAGCAACCGGAGCAGCCTGCGGGCCGACTCGCAGCGCGGCCCAAAGGCGCCGACCCGCTCCAGGAACCGAAGCTGCTGCTCCCCGCCGGAGATGTCGACCGTATGAACGGGACGGTACCCCCGCTGGGTGACCGCCCGGATCCGTGCCACGATTCCGAATCTGAGAAGCAGGGCGACGACGTCAAGCGCGAGTCCCCGGCTGGACGTCGCAAAGTAGACGCGCGGAGCGCCGCGGCTGCCTCGTCTCCGGAGAGTGATGGAACCATCCGTCGCCCACAGGTGCCGGAGGAGAACGGCGACCTGGCCGTTCGGGAGTCTGAATACATCCTCCGGCAAGCGCTTCTCATGAGATTGTTGTCCGTAGATTCCCAACTTCCGCAGCCAGCGATTGACCCCGCGCGGGTGCCACCGGTTTCCGTTTCCGCCCAGCAGAAGCTGGTGCCACCGGCCGCGCCCCTCGTACCTCTTGACGCTGCTGCCGAGGATCCTGGCGGCCCGGGCGACAATCCGGCTGTTCTCGGGGGACGAGGTGGTGTATCGGAGGGGCTGGTGGACGAGGTAACTGCCGTCCCCGATGAGTTGACCCAGGAGCTGAAGATGCTCGACCGGCCAGCTCAACGTGTTCCGGGGCTCGGGCCACGTGCGGGAGAGGGCGAGACGGTCTCCGGGTTGCAAGTCTGAGACACGGAGCCATCCCGAAGCGCCATAGAGGCGATGACTTGACGTGGCCCTGAGTTCCCGCCCGCTCGCGAGGGTGATTCGGAGCACAGGCTTGCGCCCGACGGACCAGATTCGATCCGATCTCGCGGTTGTCACCTTTCCTCGCTCGTTCACCGTCCAGACCATGGGCTTGCGTCCCACGAGATCTCGGATCGGCACCCGTCGCCCATCGGCAAGCATGACCGGCGTATCCCCGGTCACACATTCACGAAGGTCCGACATCACCGGCCGGTGGCTCTCGCGGCTCTCCACCTGGCGGCTCAGCTGCGAGAGCGCGATCACCGGCACTTCCAGTTCGCGGGCGAGCGCCTTCAGCGACCGCGAGATCATCGCGATCTCCTGCTGGCGGCTCTCCGGACCGCCGCGCCCCCCGCCGCGGACCTCCATGAGCTGCATGTAGTCGATGAAGATGATCTGGATGTCGTTCTCCGCCTTGAACCGCCGGGCGCGGGCGCGGAGTTCGAGGGCGGAGAGGCCGCTCGTGTCGTCGATGAAGATCGGGGCCTCGGTGAACTTCCCCGCCTTCACCATGAGGTGGGCGTACTCCTCCTCGGAGATCAGCCCCTTGCGGATCTTCTGGCTGTCGAACCGGGCGTGCGTGCAGAGCATGTTCCGGGCGATATTCTGCGCGTCCATCTCCAGCGAGAAGAAGAGCACCGGCTTCTGGAGTTCCACCCCGGCGTGCAGGGCGACATTTAAAGCCAGCGAGCTCTTTCCCATCGACGGACGTCCCGCCACCACAATGAGTTGCGACGGATGAAACCCGGTCGTGAGATCGTCGATGTCGTAGAAGCCGGTCTCGAGGCCGGTGACGCGGGCCTTGCGGTCACGGATGTCGGTGATGCGCTGGAAGGCCTCGCGCAGGATGTCGCCGATCTTGAGCGAGGCGGCCTTGGCGCGGTGCTTCACGATGTCGAACATCATCCGCTCGGCGCGATCGAGCATCGTGCCGGGCTCCTCCCCCCCCTCGGCGGCCATCTTCAGGACTTCGTAGCAGGTGCGGATGAGTTCCCGCCGGATGAACTTCTCGCGGACGATCTCGGCGTAGTGCTCGGCGTTGGCGGCGGAGGGGACGGCCTCGAAAAGGCCGGCGATGTAGTCGGCGCCGCCCGCCGCCTCAAGGGTGCCGGCGGTGGCCAGGGCGTCGTGAAGGATGCGGGCGTCGATCGGCTTGCGGGCGTCGTAAAGCCGGACGCAGGTCTCGAAGAGGGTCCGGTGCCCCGGGTGGTAGAACGAGGCGGGCTCGACGATCTGCAGCACCTCGCCGGTGACGCGATCGTCGATCAGGATCGAGCCGAGGAGGGCGCGTTCGGCCTCGAGGTCCTGCGGCGGCTCACGCGCGGCCAGCGGATCGGGGGGCATGTGTGGGAGTCCTGCAGCTGAGGACGGTGCCGAACGAAACCCGGCCTCGGCTTGTCATCCTGAGCCTCGCCCCGCAGGGCGAGGCGAAGGATCGCCAGCCATGCGCGAACGAGACCGGTTGCCTCGTGCGAGAGTGATCCCTCGCCTCGCCCGCCGGCGGCGGGCGAAGCTCAGGATGACAGATCTGTCCGATGAACGCTCGCCCGCGGGAGTCTGTTCCCTCGTGACAGCGGGACCCGACACCGCGCTTCAGGTCTTCTTCGGCTCCGGGTCCTTCGCCTCGACCACCCAGAGACGGAACGAGGCGGTCACGTCGCCGTGCATCTTCGCCTGCACCGTGTAGACGCCGAGTTCCTTGATCGGCGCCTCGAGGACGATGTGGCGGGCGTCGATCTTGACCCCCTCCTTCCCCACCGCCTCCGAGATCATCTGCGTCGTGACGGCGGCGAAGAGGCCGCCCTCCTCGTTGGCGTTGGCCTCGATCGTGCAGGCCACCTCCTCCAGCTTCTTCGCCAGAGCCTCGGCCTCGGAGCGGGCCATCGCCTCCTGCCGGACCATCTTCTTCTTCGCCTGCTCGAAGGCGTAGAGGTCGGCGGGCGTCGGTCGCGAGGCGAGGCGGTTCGGGAAGAGGAAGTTCCGGGCGTATCCCGGCTTCACCTCCACGATTTCCCCCCGCTTCCCGAGCGCGTCGATGTCCTGCCAGAGCAGCACATGATTGGGGTTGAGCGCCGTGGCGAGCCGCTTCGGAAAGAGCGTCTCCCGCGCGATCTTTTCGGTCACCTTCACCACGTCGCCCTGTTTGCCCAGATTGTCGACGTTCTGCAGCAGAAGCACGTTCATGGTCGATACTCCCACTCTCGGCGGGGATGCGCCTTGGCTCCGGCGTATCCCGTCACGATCATCGTGAACTCCTTCATCCGCCCCGCGGCGACCGGTTCGCCGCCGTGGACGAAGGACTTGGTCACGGATTCCATCCGCGCCAGGATCTCTCTCTTCTCCTCCTCGCTCGGACGCCACTTCTGAAGGATGCGGGCCGCTTCCTTCGTCAGTCCGGCCCCGTTCGGGAAGCGGTCCGCATCGAGCGCCAGCGTGCTGAAGTCGTGGACCACACCCGAGACTTTCTTTTCGCTGTAGGCCGGGCGCCGGTACGACGTGAGGTCGCACCCCGCCAGGGCGAGGGCGAGGATCAGAATCGTTCCCGGGACAATGGACCGACGCGGGCGGACGCAGTACATGTTTCCCGACTCCTTCGGGTCGAACGTGTGTCGCGAACCGGGTGAAAGGTCACTCGCGAGACAGGCGATGAGCAACCCCTACCCCACATACTCCATCAGCGCCACGAACCGCGCCCTCTTTACGGCTTCAGTCACCCACCTCTGGTGCCGGGCGCAGTTCCCCGAGCGCTTCCGCGAGTAGATCTTGCCCTGGTTCGTGCAGAGCTTCGTCAGCACGTTCAGGTCCTTGTAGTCGATGTCCTTCGTCTTCTCCCGGCAGAACCGGCACCGATTGTCCTTGCGGAACTTGTGGTACTTCTTCTGGGGTTCCATCACTCTGTTCTCCTGATATTCCTGACCCGTTGTCTCCCGCCTGCCCGTCACCGATCGCCTGCGGTCCCGGGGGCTTCGCCCCCGGCTATTTCCTGTTCGCCCCTTCGGGGCGAATTGGAAGTTGTTGTGGATGGTCCATCACCCCTGCGCCCTCGACCAGCCTCTTTTAGAACGGGGTGTCTTCTCCCTCCGGCCCCGGCGGCTCATCCGAGGGAGGGGCGTTCTTCGATCCGCTATGCGGGCGGATCCGGGGTCCGTCCGACTCCGCCCCGGCCGACATCTCCGCCTCGGGCGGCGGTCCGCCGGCGTCCGCGCCCGCCCGGGATCCCCCGGCGCGGAGGAACTGGACGTTGTCCGCCACGACGAGGATCTTGGTCCGCTTCGTCCCGTCCTTCCCCTCCCACGAGTCCTGCTTCAGCCGTCCCTCGACGAACGCCGGGTTTCCCTTCTTCAGGTACTCCGCGCAGAGTTCGGCGAGCTTCTGCCAGACGTCGACGTCGATGAAGCAGACCTCCTCCTTCTTCTCCCCGTCCTTGCCGGTGTACGACCGGTTGACGGCCAGGGAGAACTTGCAGACGGCCGCTCCGCCCTGCGTGTAGCGGAGCTCGGGGTCGCGCGTGAGGTTTCCGATGAGCAGCACTTTGTTCAGCGTGGCCATGGCTCATCCCTTCTGGTCTGTGCGGGCCGGAAGAATCTTCCTCATTTCCCTCTCCCTGCCCTCCCCCCTTCGGGGGGAAGGGAACAACAGAGGTCTCCGCGGATCGGCGCGCTTCCTACCCCCGATCCCGGTACCGTCCGCCGCCTCCGCCTCGTCCGCCGCGATCGCGGTCGTACCGGGGTTCTTCGACGAACTGGGCCGCCGCCGCCACCGGGAGCGTCCCCTCGCGGGCGAGGATGAGGTAACGGATCATCGACTCCGTGAGTTCGCAGTCCCGGCGGATCTTCGGGATCGCGCCGATCGGGGCGGTGAAGTAGGCGAGGAGATACGTTCCGCGCTTGTGGCCGTGGATGTCGTACGCGAGCTTCCGGTCGCCCCACCGGGCGCTCGACTTGATCTCGCCGCCGTGCTTCGTCACGATGCCGAGCACCGCGGCCTGCAGCTTGTTCCACTCCTTCGCCGCGGCGGTCGCGTCGAGGACGAACATTCCTTCGTAGCCGTTCACGGGTCCTCCGTCTGGCTGGACTCCGGGCCGTCTCCGGCGCCGCCTTCAGGCGGCGGGGGAGGCGAAACCCGTCGGTTAAACCGGTTCATGGCGGTCGCAACGTCCTCCGCCACGCAGACGCGGATGGCGGCGACCGCCTTTTCGACGGCCTCCGCTACAACCGGCTCCGTCCCGGCGGGGAATCGTCCGAGGACGTAGTCGGCGGGATCGTCCGTGTCCGGCGAACCGATCCCGATCCGCAGCCGGGGGAACGCCGAGGTCCCCAGCTGCGACGCAATGTGTTCCAGCCCGTTGTGGCCGCCGCTCGACCCCTCGCGCCGGATCCGGAGGTGGCCGAGGGGGAGCGCGTAGTCGTCGCAGACCACCAGCAGGTCGGTCGGGTCCGCGCGGTGGAAGGAGCACGCCGCGCGCACGCTGAACCCGGAAGCATTCATGAACGCCTGCGGCTTCAGACAGAGAAGCCGTTCGCCGCCCAGCGATCCCGAAGCCGTCAGGCCGCCGGCGGCGTCGCGGTCGCCGCGTTTCCAGGACCAGCCTTCGGCCGCGGCCAGCGCGTCCACCACCCGGAACCCGATGTTGTGGCGCGTCCTTTCGTACTCACGCCCCGGATTGCCGAGTCCCACAATGATCTTCATGCGCGGCCCGGGCGGGTCCCGACCTCATCGTTGCAGCAAACACCGCGTGAAGTCGGGTACCTCCGGCGCGATCAGCGATTCGTGACTCATGACGACCGGTCGGCACCCGCCCCTACGGGCCATATTCTCGTTTCTGTCCAATCCAGGATCCACCCAGGGCTCCCTACTTCTTCTCCTTCTTGTCGCCCTCCTTGGCCGCGGGCTCCTTCCCCTTCGCGGCCCCGGCCGCTCCCTTCCCGGCTTCCGCCCCCTCGGCGCCCTCCTCGGGCTTCTTGGCCGTGATGACTTCCGGCTCCAGCGGTCCGGGCAGCGCCGTCGCGGCGGTCGCCACCTCCTCCAGCTGCGGCTCGCGGCAGGCGACCACGATCTGCTCCGGGTTCACCGTGATCCGGACGCCGGCGGGGAGGTGCAACTCCTTCACGTAGATGGCGGAGTCCTTCTTGAGGGCGGAGACATCCACTTCGATGAAAGCCGGGATGTTCGTCGGGAGACAGTGCACGGTGAGCTGCTTCAGCTCGTGCTCCACCACGCCGCCCTCGTTCAGGCCGACCGCGCGGCCCTTGAGGATGATCTCCACGACCACCGCGATCTCCTTCGTGAGATCGACGCGCTCCAGGTCGAGGTGCAGGACCCGTTCCCCGAGGGGATCGTACTGAACCTGCTTGATGAAGGCCTTGTGGACCGCATTCGGAAGCGTCACGTCGACGAGGCGGACATTGCGCTTGATGGCCGCCCGGACTTCGTCATTCGTGATGGTGAGCGGCTGGGAGGGCTGGCCCTGGCCGTAGAGGACCGCGGGTACCTTGGCCTGGCGGCGGAGGAGCCGGACGGCCGACTTGCCGGTTCCGGTGCGGACTTCCGCCTTGAGGGGGGTGGCTTGCACGAGAGGCTCCTTTCCTGGTCGCCGACCGGCCGACCGCACCGCGGCGCCGCGCGACCCTGAGGGAACACGCCTGGAGTTGTTCCGGGGCCCGCGTCGCGGGCCGGCGGCAGAATTCCCGGACTAGAGAAACAGCGAACTCACCGACTCACTCTTGTGGATGCGCTTGATCGCCTCGGCGAAGAGCCCGGCCACGCTGAGGACATGCAGGGTCTCCAGCCTCTTTTCGCCGAGCGGGATGGTGTCGGTCACCACGCATTCGTGGACCCTGGCCTTGACCAGCCGGTCCATGGCGGGCCCGCACAGCACGGGGTGCGTGGCCGTCATGAAGACGTCGCGCGCGCCGCGGTCCCACGCCGTCCGCGCGGCTTCGGTGATGGAGGCGGCGGTGGAGATCAGGTCGTCGGCGATGATGACGTTCTTGCCCTTGATGTCGCCGATGACGTGCATGACCTCGGTTTCCTGGCTGCCCGAACGGCGCTTGTCGCAGATCGCCAGGCCGGCGTTCAGCCGTTTCGCGTAGGCGCGGCACATCTTGATCGAGCCGACGTCCGGGCTGAGGAGCGACAGCTGCCCGAGTTCCTTCTTGCGGAAGTGGTCCACCAGGACGGGCGAGGCGAAGAGGTGGTCCACCGGGATGTCGAAGAAGCCCTGGATCTGGGCGGCGTGGAGGTCCATCGTGAGGATTCGGTTCGCGCCGGCCGCGCAGAGGAGATTGGCCACCAGTTTGGCGGTGATCGGGACGCGTCCTTCGGCCTTGCGGTCCTGCCGGGCGTAGCCGAAGTAGGGGATGACGGCGGTGATCCGGTCCGCGGAGGCCCGCCTCGCGCAGTCGATCATCGCGAGGAGTTCCATGAGGTGGTCGTTCACCGGCGGACAGGTGGACTGGACGAGGAAGAGATCCGCGCCGCGGATGTCCTCGTCGATCTTGACGTCGCACTCGCCGTCCGGGAACCGCGAACAGGAGATGTTGCCGACGGGGATGCCGAGGTGCTCGCAGATCCGGCCCGCGAGCCCGCGGTTGGCGTTTCCCGAGAAGACCATCATGGTGTTTCGGCGCGTCATGTGTCACCTGGACGGGCCCGGGCAGGCCCCGAGAGCGGCCACCGGGCGGGTCCCGACCTCATGGTTGCAGAAAGAACGCGACTCAATCCAATGACGCAGGCGCGATCAACGACGGTCGAGGTCCGCGGAACCGGTCGGCACCCGCCCCCGCATTGGGCCGCGCATTATCTCCATCGGGGGGCCTTTCGTCAATGAACTTCTGGCGGCATCGGCTCATCCCGGGTGGCCCGGCCCGAAGGACGGGGTCGCCCCGTAGCACGCGCTACGGGGCGACAAGAAGCCACCAACCAAGACTCGGGCGATGGCAACCGTCTTTCTCCGTTCAGAGCCTCGGGTGAGGCTTCTGCGCGACGCCTGCGGCGTCGCGCCCGCCCCTGCGGGGCGGGCCACCCGGTCACCTACCCCATCTGTTGTTGTTTCAGTTAATGTCCGTTGTTGTTCTTAGAGCGCCTATCAGAATGAACTTGTCATCCTGAGCTTCGCCCGCCTCCGTTTGGCGGGCGAAGCGAAGGATCACCAGCTCAGCGCTCAGCCGGTTCCAGACCGGTGATCCTTCGGCCCCGCAGCACGTGCTGCGGGGCGGCCTCAGGATGACATGCCACGGCGGTCATTCTGATAGGCGCTCTTAGTCTCTGTGGTTGTCCCCCTCATTCCTCCGTTTCAGTGTTTTCAGCGCCTTCGGCGGCTATCCTCCCTTTCCCCGCATGCTTCTCGCCGGCACGCCCACCACCGTGTCCCCGGGCGCGACGTCGTGCCCGCGGGTCACGATGGCGCCCGCCCCCGTGGATGAGCCGCGGCCCATCTTCACCGGGGCAACGAGGACCGTCCCGCTCCCCGTCGAGGCCTCATCCTCGATCACCGTCCGGTTCTTGCGCTTGCCGTCGTAGTTCGCGGTGATCGTCCCCGCCCCGATGTTCACGTTCCGACCGATCACCGCGTCGCCGAGGTAGGTGAGGTGCTTGGCCTTGGTGTGAGAGCCCACGTCGGTGTTCTTCACCTCGACGAAGTTTCCGATCTCGGCGTGGTCGGAGAGTCGGGCGCCGTTGCGGAGGTGCGCAAAGGGGCCCACCTCGCAGTGAGAGCCGATGCTCGCCCCGCGGTGAATGACGGAGTAGGGGAGGATGACCGTCTCGGGGCCGATGATCACGCCGTCTTCTATGTATGTGGAGGCGGGATCGACGACGATCACCCCGTTCGCGAGATGCCGGTCCATGATCCGCTGCCGGATGATCCGGCCCGCCTGCGCGAGATCGGCGCAAGTGTTGATGCCGAGGACTTCGGCGGCGTCGGGCGCCTCGTAGGCGACGACGCGCTGTTTCGCCGCGAGGGCGAGGCGGACCACCTCGGTGAGGTAGTACTCGCCGTTCGAGGCGCTGGGCTTCACGCGGCGGAGGTGGGCGAAGCAGGCGCGGGCGTTGAACGCGTAGATGCCGGAGTTGATCTCGCGGATCTTCTTCGTGGCGGCGTCCGCGTCGCGCTCCTCGACGATGGCCTCGACATGGCCCTTCCTGTCGCGGACCACGCGGCCGTAGCCCGAGGCGTTCTCGACGACCCCGGTGACGACCGTGACCGTGGCCTTTTCGGCGCGATGCGCCGCGAGCAGGGCCTGGATCGTCTCGGGTCGGATGAGCGGGTCATCGCCGACCAGGACGATCATCTCCCCCGGCCATGTGCCGAGGGCGGGCTCGCAGCACCGGACGGCATCGGCGGTCCCGCGCTGCTCCGGCTGGGGGATCCACTTCACCGGCCGGGTGGAGAAGCGTCCCTTGACCGTCTCGGCCTCGTGGCCGATGACCACATAGACGTCGGTGATGCCGGCCTGCTCGACGGCGTCGAGGACGTAGTCGAGCACGGGCCGCCCGGCAACCTCGTGGAGCACCTTGGCGCGGGAGGATTTGAGCCGCACGCCCTTTCCCGCGGCGAGGATGACCGCGGCGACGCGCGGCCCACTCGGCAGCACCGGCTTTCCAGCCTGTGCGACGTTGGGGCGCGCCGCGCCAACGGCGCCCGGGGCTCCCGGGGGGCCCGGCGAGGGTTCGACCGGCTTGCTCGCGGCGTGCGGCCTGGTCTTGCGGCTCGGCATCGGCAACCTCTGTTGCTGTCCTTCGTGCCTCACTGCTTCCGTGTCTCCTCACCCACCCGGGACCACGGAGGCGCATAGGGAGCACTGAGTGATGCGGCACGGGCGAAGGCTCGGAATCTATCCCCGCCGGAGACACGGGTCAAGAGATGCGCATCGCACGGCTCCGGGACGACGGCCAGGATTGAGGCACGCGCTTGATCGCGGAGCCGGCTCGGGCTATCATCCCGCGGAGATTTCGAGCTTGCCTGCGTGAAGGCCTGATTATGGCGAAGACGGGGCAAGCGGACGACAACGCGGGAAGCGTCTACGTCCTCCGGGTGAGTCGGATTCGACGTCCCCTCAACGTCAGCCTCCCGCTGGCGCGTGCGGCCCGGTGAGGGTCCGCCGATGTTCGTCATTCCGCATTCGTCATTCGAGCGCCTCAGAGCCAGTCCGGACCCGACATCCTCGCCCCCTCCCTCGTCGTGTCCGTGCCGCGTGCCGAAACCCCTTGACCCCCCGCTTCCGCCGCTGATATCCTCGCTTCCATGGCCGCGAAGACACCCCAGAAGCCCATCCTGCAGGTGGCCCTCGATTTCCTCGAACTGAACCGCGCCCTCAAGTGCGCCCGCGAGGCCGTGAAGGGCGGGGCCGACTGGATCGAAGTCGGCACCCCCCTCGTGAAGAGCGCCGGACTCGACTCCGTCCGAGCCCTCCGCGCCGAGTTTCCCAAACACACGATCGTCGCCGACCTCAAGACCATGGACGCCGGCCGGTGCGAAATGGAGGCCGCGGCGAAGGCGGGCGCCAACGTGGCCACCGTCATGGGGGCCGCGAGCGAGGCGTCGATCCTGGAGTGCATCGAGGCCGGGCGCAACTACGGGATCGACATCTGCGTCGACCTCCTCGAGGTCACCGATCCCGCCGCCCTCGCGAAGAAGTGCGAGGAGTGGGGGGCGCACCACGTCGGCATCCACATCCCGATCGACGCCCAGATGCGGGGCGAGGCCCCGTTCGACCTCCTGCGCAAGGTCCGCGCCGCCACAAATCTCCCGGTGGCCGCGGCGGGCGGGTTCCACTCCGAGAGCGCACCGGAGGCCGTGCGCGCCGGGGCGGACATCGTGATCGTCGGCGGCGCTATCACGAAGTCGATGGATGCCGAGAAGGCGGCGCGCGACATCCGCCACGCGATCGACACCCTCGAGGCGGTGCAGACCTCGCTCTACAAGAGGAAGTCGGCTGGCGCGATCCGCGAGATCTTCGAGCGCGTCTCCACCCCGAATCTCTCCGACGCGATGCACCGCGGCGGCGTCATCTACGGCATCCCGTGCGTCACGCCGGGAAAGCGCCTCTGCGGCCCCGCGTTCACCGTGCGGACCTATCCCGGCGACTGGGCGAAGCCGGTGGAGTCGATCGACCTCGCGAAGCCGGGCGACGTCCTCGTCATCGACGCCGGCGGTCTCCCCCCGGCGGTCTGGGGTGAACTCGCCTCGGAGAGCGCGCTTCAGAAGAAGATCGCGGGCGTGGTCATCTACGGCGCGATCCGGGACATCGAGGACATCCGCAAGATCGGATTCACCGCCTTCGCCCGGCATGTAACGCCGAACGCGGGCGAGCCGAAGGGATTCGGCGAGACGGGCGTGAATCTCAAGATCGAGGGGATGGAGGTGGCCCCGGGCGACTGGATCATCGGCGACGACAACGGCCTGGTCCGCGTCCCTTCGGCGAAGGCCGTGGAAGTGGCGAACCGGGCGATGGACGTGCTCGAACGCGAGAACCGCCTCCGCGCGGAGATCCGGGCCAACTCCTCGCTGGCCGAGGTGGCGGAGCTCGTGAAGTGGGAGAAGCGTATCGCAGAAGGAACGTAGAGGTCGGGAAGTCGAAGGTCGATAGTCCGTAGTCAGCGGACTGTCCTGAATTTCCGGACGTACGAGGTTGCCGCATTGTCATCCTGAGCTCAGCCGGCCGCTCCGCCACACAGATGGCGGACGGGCGTTTGGCCGGCCGAGCGAGGGATCACCAGCGTAGGAGTCTGCGAACCGTACACTCTGGTGATCCTTCGCCTCGGCCTGCGGCCGAGGCTCAGGATGACAATGGGACGGTAACCCCGTACCTCCGGACTCTTGACGTTCGACTTTTGACTTCGGACTCCATCCACATGCTGTGTGAAGCCTGCCATCAGTCGCAAGCAACGGTTCACCTGGCGGAGATATCGCAGGCGAACCTCAAGAAGGAGACGCACCTTTGCGAGGCGTGCGCCGCCAAGAAGGGGGTCACGTACAACGTCAAGATGTCGATCGAGGACCTGCTCGGCGGGCTGCTCAAGGCCCAGCAGGTGGCCGGCCGCCAGACGGCGGAACTTGAGGACCTGAAGTGCCCCGAGTGCGGCCTCACCTATGCCGAGTTCGCCGCCCGTGCCCGGTTCGGCTGCGCCCACGACTACACCGTCTTCAGCGCCTCGGAGAACTTTCCGAAACTGATCGAGCGCGTTCACGGCCGCATCCAGCACACCGGCAAGACCCCCACCAGCCCGGGCGGCAAGGCGCAGGAGGAGATCTCCCGGCTGGCGGAACTGCGGCGGCTGGAGACCGATCTGGCGAGCCTGGTTCAGCAGGAATTCTACGAGAAGGCGGCGGCCGTGCGCGACCGGATCAAGCAGCTGAAGGACGCGATGGAGGGGGGGGAGTAGTCCATGATACGGGTTGGGGCGGTCCCGCGCCGCGACTCGCATGAATTCATGTCATTCCGAGCGTCGCGCCGTCGTTTGGCGCGACGAGAGGAATCTGGCGGGAACGCGCCCCATTCGCGGGGCGATGCAGGCTTTCGTTCGGATTCCTCGACGCCCGCCTGAACGGCGCGCGGCGTCTCGGAATGACACCCTGAGGCGATCATCGGGCATCGCGGGCGTCGTTTGAAGAACCATCACCGCGGGCAGAGTTTCGATCATATCTCGTTCCCGGGAACCGTCACGCATGGTCGACTTCTCGGAAATCCTGACCGACTCCGGCGAGTGGCTCAAGGGCACCGGCCCGGACGCCGACGTGGTGATGTCCACCCGCGTCCGGCTCGCCCGCAACATCCAGGGTTTTCCCTTCCACCTCAAGGCCACCCCCGATTCGAAGCGCGACCTGGCGTCGATCGTCCGGCGCAAGGTCGAGTCGTCGAAAACGCTTCGCGGACTCCGCTACGTCTGTCTGGAGGGGGTGGAACCGGTCGACCGCGTGGTGCTCGTCGAGCGTCACCTGATCTCGCGCGAGCTGGCGGATGGGGAGGGGGACCGCGGCGTCGCCATCGGCCGCAAGGAAACCGTCAGCATCATGGTGAACGAGGAGGACCACCTCCGGATTCAGGTCCTGCGTTCGGGATTTCAGCCGGAGGAGGCGGCTGCGGAGGTGGAGTCGATCGAGCGATCCCTCGAAGGCGAACTGCCGTTCTCGTTCCATCCCAAGTACGGCTATCTGACCGCCTGCCCGACGAATGTCGGGACCGGGATGCGTGTGTCGGCGATGCTCCACATTCCCGCGCTGGTCCTCGCGAAGCAGGTGGAGAAGTTCTTCAACGCGCTCGCCCAGATGCGGTACGCCGTCCGCGGCCTGTACGGCGAAGGGACGCAGGCGCTCGGCGATTTCTTCCAGGTCTCGAACCAGGTGACGCTCGGCCGCTCCGAGGCCCAGATCATCGACGAACTCCAGCGGGTCGTTCCGGAGATCGTCAAGTACGAGCGCGACATGCGGCAGCGGCTCATGGCCGAGAACCGGAACGAGCTGGAGGACAAGATCTGGCGCTCCTTCGGCCTGCTCCGGCACGCCCGGACGCTCTCCTCGGAGGAGATGTTGAGGCTGCTCTCGATGGTTCGCCTCGGACTGAACCTCGGGACGCCGGAGAAACCGCACAGCGTGATCCCCGGCCTCTCGATCAAGATCGTGAACGATCTGTTCATCGCCACCCAGCCGGCCCACCTTCAGAAGGAAGCCCAGCGGCCGCTCAAGCCGGAGGAGCGCGATGTGGTCCGGGCGGAGGTGTTCCGGAAGCGCCTGGCCCGGGTTACCGACGCTCAATGACCCTCCCTGAGACCTCACCATGGAACCCGCCGATCACCTGGCCCACGAGGGCCTGGGCCTGAGTCTCCCCCTCTGGTCCGTCGTGCCGTTCGCCTCGCTTCTTCTCGCGATCGCGATCCTCCCGCTTGCCGTCCCGAAATGGTGGGAGCACAACCGCAACAAGGGAATCGTCAGCCTTCTCTGCGCCCTGCCCATCCTGATCTACTTCGGATTCATCCTGGACGGGGGAAGGCACGAGCTGGCGAACACCGCGAAGGAGTACGCCGCCTTCCTCACGCTCCTCGCCTCGCTGTACATCATCAGCGGCGGGATCTACGTTCGCGGGTCGCTTTCGGGGACGCCGCTCGCCAACACCGGGTTGCTGGCGATCGGCACCCTGCTGGCGAGCGTGATCGGGACCACCGGCGCCTCGATGCTCCTCATCCGGCCCCTGCTTCGCGCCAACGAGTCGCGTCGCGACAAGGCCCACATCGTGGTCTTCTTCATCTTCCTCGTCTCGAACATCGGGGGATCGCTCACCCCCCTCGGCGACCCGCCGCTCTTTCTCGGCTTCCTCCGCGGGGTTCCCTTCGAGTGGACGCTGCGGCTCGCCCCGCAGTGGCTCGTCGCCTGCGTGGTGCTGCTGATTCTCTTCAACCTCTACGACCAGCACCGCCTGGCCGTGGAGGAGAAGGAGCGGCCCGGATCGCAGTTCGAGGAGGTCGAGAAGGCCGCGGTCCCGATCCGGATCGAGGGGGGGCTGAACGTGGTCTGGCTCCTCGGGGTGGTGGCGGCGATCTTCTTCGCCGGGTGGTACGGGAACCGGGCCGGCTGGAGCCCGGACACGCAGAAGATCGTGCAGGTGATCGCGATGCTCGCGATGGCGGAGGCCTCCCTCAGCACCACCAGGAAAGAGGTGCGCGAGGCGAACCGGTTCACCTACGGCCCGATCATCGAGGTGGCGGTCCTGTTCGCCGGGATCTTCGCCACGATGGTCCCGGCGCTTCTCATTCTCGAAGCCCGGGGGGGGGAGATGGGCGTCACCGAACCCTGGCAGTTCTTCTGGGCCACAGGGATGCTCTCCAGCTTCCTCGACAACGCCCCGACCTATCTCACCTTCTCCGCCCTGGCCTGCGGACTGCTCCACGTCGACGCCTCCCATCTCGGGAATCTCCTCGATGCGGCGGGCGGGCCCGCCCTCCTCACGGCCATCTCCTGCGGGGCGGTCTTCATGGGGGCCAACACCTACATCGGGAACGGCCCCAACTTCATGGTGAAGGCGGTGGCGGAAGAGTCCGGCGTGAAGATGCCCTCCTTCTTCGGCTATATGGCCTGGTCGACGGCCGTGCTCGTCCCGCTCTTCATCGTAATCACCCTCGTCTTCTTTCGATAGCGCCCCCTGTCCCCCCGACGGGTCGATACGCCGGTTTCGCGCCATCCGGAATTCGGGCAACCGACCTTTTCAACCGTCGGAGATGGGTTCTCCTCGCCTTGGTGGAATCTCGCTGGAATTCGTGGTGAAGGCTTGCACTGTAGCGGTGGAGTGAGTGTGGAGAGATCAGAGGCCTGCCCGCCTTCGTCCCGCACGCACCGGGAGAGGTCGATCCCGGGCGCGGAGAGACTCGCAAATCACTTCTGAGAATCATCTTGTGTTCAGCCCCCCTCTCCCTCGTGTCCCGGTCCGTGTGTGACGATTGTCCGGGGAGACTTGGCTCGGGCGGTCCCTGTGGAGAGAGCGCCTTCCGAGCACACCGGCGGAGGAAGCAAGAGGGGGCTCACCCGGTACGCCTCTTGCGCTTTCTCGTCGCGTTGAACCTCACTCCCGAGATCTGCTCCATCCGGGGTCTGCCAGGATCGGTGTTCTTCCGGGAATCCGTCATGCAATGTCTTCTCTTTCAGATCGGCAAAATGACCTGCGCGTTGGCGGAGTCGACGCTGGTCGAAATCCGTCGGCTCGGCGCCCTTCAGCCACCGATCACGCGGGGGGACGGGGTGATGGGCGTGGTCCCCTATCGGGGGCTTCTTCTCGCCGTGTACGACCTGTCCCTCTTCCTGGGGTCGAGTCCCTGCGCGGCGTCCCCCAGAGACCTTCTGGTCGTGGCTCAGGCGGGCGACCGGACCGTCGGATGGCCGGTGGATCGTCTGCTGGGATATGGGCGGATCGACGACCGTGACGTCCGGCTCTCGGATCCATTCACTCTCGGGAGGAGGACGGTGCCCGGGATAAGCCGGTTTCCTGATGGGACCGCATGGGTGGTCGACGTAGGTCGTCTCCTCTTCACCCGGGATGTGTCGGGCGGAACGCGGAGGTCTTTCGACGAGGGTCTGAATCACGGCGCAGAATCGGGGAACTCAGTCTGAGTCGCCGCCGGGCGCCGGAGGATCGGGGGTGTCCAGGGTCGCCGGCCTCTTCGGCTCTTCCAGCTTCCGGTAGAGCGACGAGAGGGAGATTCCCAGCCGGCGGGCGGCCTCCGGCTTCTGCCCGCCGCACTTCTCGATCACGGCCTGGAGATGGCGACGTTCGAAGGCGCGAACCGTGGATCGGAGGTCCGCGTCCACCGGCGGGGCGGGGAGCCCGCTCAGGGCGGGCGGGAGGTCCCGGAGTCGCACCCGGTCGCCGTCCCCGAGAATCATCGCCCGCTCGATGACGTTTTCCAGTTCCCGAACATTGCCCTTCCACTCCGCCGCGCCGAGCGCTTCCACCGCGTCCGGTTCCGCCCCGGTGTAGCGGCTCCGCAGTTCCCCGTTGCACTTCCGGATGAGGTGCTCGACGAGGGGCGGGATGTCCTCCCTCCGCTCGGCCAGCGCGGGGAGCCGGATCTCGATCACGTTGATGCGATAGTAAAGGTCCTCGCGGAACTGTCCCCCGTCCACGCGTTGCCGCAGGTCCTTGTTCGTGGAGCAGAGGATGCGGGTGCGGATCGGGACCGGATCGTGGCTCCCGAGCCGGACGATCTCCTTCTGCTCGATCGCCCGGAGCACCTTGGCCTGGAGGCCGAGGCTCATCTCCCCGATTTCGTCGAGGAGGATGGAGCCCCCTCCCGCCGCCTCGAGGAGTCCCTCCTTGCTGCTCACCGCGCCGGTGAAGGCGCCGCGCGTGTAGCCGAAGAGCTCGCTCTCGAGCAGCGACTCGGGAATCGCCGCGCAGTTCACGGCCACAAACCGGCGGCGCCGGGTCTCCTCGCTCTGCCGGTGGATGGCTCGGGCCACCAGCTCCTTCCCGGTCCCGCTGTCCCCGGTGATGAGGACGGTGCTCGTGGTGGAGGCCACGCGACGGATGAGCTCCAGGACCGCCTTCATCCCGGGGCTCTCTCCCACGATCGCATCGGGGAACGGGGCGGGCGGGGCGTCGGGCGTGGCCGCTGCAGTCCCGCCGCGAACCGCCGGCGCCCGGCCGTCGAGGAGGGAGAGGAGATGCTGCGCCGCCTCCTCGAAGTCGACCGGCTTCGCGAGGATTCCGAGCGCGCCGCGTTGAAGGGCGTCGACCGCGGTCTGATAGGTTCCGTATCCGGTCATCAGAAACGGGAGCGTCGTCGGGGATTCCTTCGCGATGCGCGCGAGAAGTTCAAGGCCGTCCGATTCGCCCAGGCGGAGATCGACGTAGGCGGCATCGCACGGCGCCCGCCGAAGCTCCCCCAGCGCGGCCGCGGCATCGGCCGCGCCGACCGCTTCGACCCGGTGCCGACGCAGCGCGCGGGCAAAGGCGTCGCGCGTGGCGGCCTCGTCGTCGACGATCAGAACGCGGCGGGACACAGATCGATCCTCCCGGGACACGCCCCTCCGGCCGCGGTGGTTCTGCCGCGTCCGTCGGTGCTTCCGCACGGTGCCACGCTCGCGGTCTGTCAGGATGTTACGGCGGGGTGGTGAACGACGTTGAACTTCCCATTCCTAACGGCAGTCTAGGCGGCGCTCCCCGCTTTGTCAAATGCAAAACTCGCGCCGGCCTCGCCGGTTCGCAGCGGCCGGAAGGATCGGCCTTCCGATTCGCGACCCCGGGAAGAGACCGTTTTCGATCAGGGTGGAGCCACTCCCTGCCGCGGATCCGCGGCACCGCAACAACTGGGGGAATGGCGTCGCCGATCCCCCACGGCTGGGAGGGGTGAGGCGGAAGGCCGGGCGCGCTCGACCGCGGCACAGACGTTGCTCCGGCTTACCCGTCACACGCGCCAGCCGCCAGCGGGAGGGATGTGGGGTGAAGGGAGCGGTGCGGTGGGAAACAGGATCCTCGTCATCGCGGGGGATCGCGCGATCCGCGAGTCCCTCGCCCGGCTCATTCGCGAGTCGGGACTGGAGGGCGCCGATGCGGGCGACGGGCTCTGCGGCGTTCGCCTCGCGGCGGGCTGGCCCCCCGATCTCATTCTCTGCGACCTCGAAGCGGCCGGCCTCAACGGCCTCGAGGTGCTCGACCACTTTCAGCGCGCGCGGCCCGGCATGCCGGTGATCCTTCTCGCGGAGCATCCCTCCGTGGAGACGGCCATCGCCGCCTTCCGCCAGGGGGCCTGGGACTACATCGGCGCCCCCTTCGATCCGCCCGAGATCGTGACGCGATGCGTCCGGGCGGCGCGGATGGATCTCCCGGTCTTCAATTTCGCCGGGCCGCGCCGGGAGATCTCCCGACCCGCCCTGCGACACTCGATGGTGGGCGACAGCGCCGCGATGCGCGAGGTCTTTCGTCTCATCGAGAAGGCCGGACCGACGTGCAGCACCGTGCTGATCACCGGGGAGAGCGGGACCGGGAAGGAACTCGTGGCCCGGGCCCTTCACGACGCCTCGCCCGCGCGCGCCGGCCCCTTTCTGACGCTCAACTGCGCCGCCATCTCGGAGCACCTGCTCGAGAGCGAACTGTTCGGCCATCTGAGGGGCTCCTTCACCGGCGCCCACGCCGACCGGGAGGGGTACTTCGAGGCCGCGGACGGCGGTACGCTCTTCCTCGACGAGATCTCCGAGATGCCGATCGGACTCCAGCCGAAGCTCCTCCGCGCGATCGAACGCCGTGAGGTGACGCGCGTCGGCGGGACCCGTCCGGTGCTGGTGGATGTGCGCGTGATCGCTTCGAGCAACCGGTCCTTCCGGAGCGCCTGTGCGGAGGGGAAGTTCCGCGAAGACCTCTATTACCGGCTGCGGGTCGTCCAGGTCTCGATTCCCCCGCTTCGGGCCCGGCGCGAAGACATCCCGCTCCTCATCGATCACGCGGTGCGGCGTGGAAACGAGCGGCTGAAGCGGGCCTTCCGAACCGTCGCTCCGGACGCGCTGCGGCTCCTGATGTCCTACCCCTGGCCCGGAAACGTGCGCGAACTGGAGAACGCGATCGAACACGCGCTGGTCGTGGGGAGGGGGGACGTGGTGGAGGCACGCGATCTCCCGGTCGAGGTGATCGCCGCCGACCCGGTCCTGGCCGACTCGGATGATCTGCGGACCGTGGTTCGGCTCTTCGAGGCGGAGCACATCCGTCACGTGCTGAATTCGTGCGCCGGAAACCGGGAGGCGGCGGCGCGGCGGCTGGGAATCGATCCCTCCACGCTCTACCGCAAGATGAACCTCGAGGCGGCGACTCCCGTCGCAGAGACCGGCGCGCCGGGCCGTCCCGGGCTGGAGCGGATTGCCTAGCCCGTCCGCGCGGGCCTCCCGGGGCACACGGGTTGCGGCACCCGGAGTCGTTCAGTCAGGCGCGAGGCGACAGACAGAGAGAAAGGAGGACGCGATGACGATCCATGCCGAGAGAGCGGCGGCCCATCCCGCCTTTGTGACGCTCCCTTTCAACGAGGTGAGCTGTGAGGGGGCGTACGTGTCGAAGGAGACGGGCCGGCTGTACCAGATTCCCGCTTCCGCGATCGAGCAGGGGCACAGCCCCCGGGTGAATGTGCTCGGTCCGGGCGGGGAGGAGACCCTCGTACGTCTTTCCACGAACCCGTTCATGCCGATCGACCGGCTCCGCACCCTGGCCTCTCAGGCCAACATCGAGCCGAGGTTCTGAGGCTGATTCCGTCCATTGTGCGCCTGACGGATCGGGGGGGGCCCGGCGTGGTGCCGGGCCCTCTGAGTTTCCGATTGTGAGGATTGTGGATTCCCGTGTGGAGACCCGCATCCGCGCAAGACCGGTTCGCGCACTTCATGCAGCATCGCCGGTTCACCCCGTCCCGTCGGCATCTCCGGGCGACCGCGAACTCTCTTCCGTCCGCCATTTCCCCTCGATCCCGGTCCTCGTTCGGCGGACGAAGACGCCCGGCACGTCCCTTGCGATTCTGGCGCGACACATCGTTCCCGGGAGGTCCGCGTGCGCGGACGGGGGACGATGGAACGCCGGCCGGCGCTGCGCGTCGGCGGCAGGTGCAGAGAGAGGAGGTCCGTTCGTCATGGTAAACTCCGAGAAGGGCGTTCGGGAGACGTGGGGGACGATTCCGCTGGGCGAGATCGCCTGCGAGGGGGCGTATGTCTCGAAGGAGACGGGGCGCCTCTACCAGATCCCGGCCTCGGCGATCCAGGAGGGGCACAGCCCGCTCTTCAACGTCCTGGGTCCCACCGGCGATGAGCAGGTGATCCGGCTCTCGAACAACCCGTTCATGCCGATCGACAAGCTCCGCCTGCTCGCCTCCCAGGCGAACGTGGAGCCCCGGTTCTAGGGGTACACGGGCCGACGGCCCGGGGGGGACGGGAAGTGAAGGAAGAACGTGCGGGGGGCCTGGCCCATCGCCAGGCCCTCCGTACTGTTTCCGCCCTACAATATAATAAGCCTGGTAATGCGTGTTGACAAGGCGGGGTCACCGGAGTATCGTGCAGGAAGAAGGGCATGTGGCGCCGCGCGGTCCCGCCGTGCGCCGCGCGGCCAGCGGAGGCCGGCCATGCCCGCCGCCGATCCGCGATCGACAACATCTCCCCGAGACTCGGTCGACCCCCTCGAGTTGAGCCGCACTGCATCGCCGCCCCGTCCGGAGGCGCCGACGAGGGAGGAACCGTCCGAAGTCTCCCTGTGGCGTCCTTCCCGCGGACACATCGTGGTCTGCGTCGACGACGAAGTCATGGTCCTCAGCTCGCTCCGCCGCCTCCTTCGCGGGGAGCCGTACGAGTTCCGCGCCACCCCGGACCCGCGTGAGGCGATGGAGTGGGTGGGCGAGGGGCACGTCTCGATCTTCATCGCCGACCAGCGGATGCCCGAGATCACCGGGACCGATCTCGTCGAGATCGTCCGGGCCCGGGCCCCGCAGACGGTCCGGGTCATCCTGACGGGGTACCCCGACCTCGAGACGATGCGCCAGCGGGAGGGACGCGTGATCCGGCGGCTGATCACCAAACCGTGGAGCGATGAGGACCTGAAGCGGACGCTCCGGCTCCTCCTGCGCGAATGCGAGATGAACGAGGGCGCCGCGGCGGGGGCGGCCCCGCGGACCCCCCCCCTCGAACGCGAACCCGGGGGCGATCGGGTCCTTCTCCGGCTCCGCTGCCGGGGCCGCACGACGGCCGAGGTCCTCCAGCCGCTCGACGATCTTCTGGCTCGCGTGGAGGCGGCGCTCGACGGCGTCCTCGTCGAGATCGACGACCTCGCCGGTCTCGAGGAACCCTTCTCCACGCTTCTTACCGAACTCGCAGCGAGGGTCCTGTCGAGCGGTGTCCGCGTATCGGTGCGGGACCCCTCGGGCGTCGCCCGCCTCTTCTACCGGCAGTTCTTCGGCGCCGCGGCCCCGGTCGACGTCGTCCCCGAGCCGATCCCCGGAACGGAGGAGGGACCCGTCCCATGACGCAGGGTCCGGACGAAGTCATGGCACCCTCCGGGCGGCCGTCCCGGCGGCACGTCGTGATCTGCGTCGACGACGAGCCCTCGATTCTCGCGGCCTTCCGCCGGCTGCTCCGTCAGGAACCGTACGAACTCCGCACAACGCTCGATCCGGAGGAGGCGATCGGCTGGGTGCGTCGCGAGGACATCAGTCTGGTCATCATCGACCAGCGGATGCCCGGGATGACCGGCACCGATCTGGCGCGGGCGATCCGCGAGATTTCTCCCGGGACGCTCCGCGTGATGCTCACCGGATATCCCGACACCCAGGTGGTGGTGGGGCGAATGAGCCACGGGATCGACCGTCTGTTCACGAAGCCCTGGGACGACTGGGACCTGCGCCGCACGATCCGCGAGATGCTAGAGCTGCGGGAGCGGAGCGGAACGGCCTGCGATGCCCCGGTCCCCCCGCCCCGGGACGCGCCGACCTCCCCCCCCGCCGCTCCGAGACCCCCGCTGGAACTGGTCGTGAGTGTGGACTGTCGCGGGCGATCCTCCGCGGAGGTGATCGAGAGGATCCTCCCCCGGCTCCGCCGCGCGCGCGAGGCGGGGGCGGGCATCCTCCTCATGCTGGAGAATGTGAAGTGGCTGACCGATTCGATCCGGCATCTCATGGACGGGTTGCTGGAGCAGATCCTGGACTCGAAGGTCCGGATCACGGTGGTGGACCGTTCCGGCTGCGTGGGGACCTATCTGGACGCGCTCGGGCGCCCCGGGGTCCCGATCGAGGTGGTGCGCGAGCCATGCCCTTCCGGCGGCGAGGCGAGTTGAGGTTCTGGGTCCGGCGGTGCGTCGAGATCTCCGCCGTGGCGCTGGTCTACTACGCGGCGGCCCTGCTCGGGATCACGCTCGCGTTCGGGGACGCTCCGGCCCCGCTCGTCTGGTCGCCGGACGGCGCAGGCCTGGCGGCGATCCTCCTGCTCGGAGTCGTACTGCTCCTCACGGTGACGGCCGTCGTCACCGCCGCCCTGCTCCGCGACAACCGGGAGGAGGTGATCGACCTCCGGCGGGCCCGCGGGGAACTTGAGGAACGGGTGCAGGAGCGGACCCTGCAGCTCGCCGTCACCAATGCCGCCCTGGAGGGCCGGATCGCCGAGCAGGAGCGCTCCGGCCGGGACCTGCGCGAGTCCCACCGCGCGCTCGAAGAGTACGTGGACAGCATGTCCACCCTCAGCGCCAAGGTGGCTCAGGACGGGACGCTCCTCCTCGTGAACCGGGCGGCCCAGCGCGCCTCCGGCCTGCCTTACTCCGAACTGATGCAGGTGAAGCTCCTCGATGCGCCGTGGTGGGGGGGCGATCCCGCCGTTCGCGAAAGGGTCCGCGGGGCCTTCGAACGGGCCGTCTCCGGTTTTCCCGTCGCTTACGACGAGACCCTCCGGTCCGGCGGCGGGCGCGTGCTGACGATCGACTTCAGCCTCGTTCCGGTCTTCGGCGAGGACGCGGCCGTGCGGTACGTCCTCGTCGAGGCCCGGGACATCACCGCCCAGAAGAACGCGGAAACCAAGTTTCGGGGGATCCTCGAGTCGGCGCCGGACGCGATGGTCATCGTTGACTCCTCCGGCCGGATCGAGATCGTCAACGGACAGACCGAGCGGGTTTTCCGCTACGCCCGGGGCGACCTGATCGGTCAGCCGGTCGAGATCCTCGTCCCGGAGCGGTACCGCGAAGGGCATCACGAACACTGCATGTCCTTCTTCGGCGACCCCGCCGCGATCCGGATGGGGGCGGGTCGCGAACTCTACGGCCGCCGGAGCGACGGGAGCGAGTTTCCGATCGAGATCGGCCTCAGCCCGATCGCCACCGGCCGCGGCGTCTACGCCTGCGCCTCGATCCGCGACATCTCCGAACGGAAGGCGGCCGACGAGCGGCTCCGGGAGAGCGAGGCCCGCTACCGGCTTCTCGCCGATCACTCCACCGATCTCATCACCCGAAACTCCACCGGGGGAGTGATCCTCTACGCCTCCCCGTCGGTCTCGTCCGTGCTGGGATACGACCCCGGGGAATTCGTCGGGCACTCCTATGCCGACTACCTTCATCCCGACGATCTCCCGGCTCTCCGCATCGCCCACGCCCGGCTCCTCCACCTCAAGGAGGACGTCACCACCACTTCGCGGGTGCGTCGCCGCGACGGGGCGTACGTCTGGATGGAATCGAAGACCCGGGCCATCCTGCATCCCGACACCGGCGCCGTGCGCGAACTCCTCGCCACCTCGCGCGACGTGACGGACCGCCGCCTCGCCGAGGAGGAGCGGGACCGCGCCGCGGCGCAGCTCCTCCAGGGACAGAAGCTCCAGGCCATCGGGCAACTCTCGGCCGGCATCGCGCACGAACTCAACAACCCCACCGGATTCATCCTGTCCAATCTGACGACGCTGAGCGACTACTTCACGCGTCTCTCCCGTCTTCTTCAGGCGAGCGACGAGGCCGCGGCGCGGCTGGCCCGCGGGGAGTCCGCCGAGGTCGTGCGGACCGATCTGGACCGGCTGCGGCAGGAGCTCGACGCCGAATTCATCCTCACCGACTTCAACCAGGCGGTGCGGGACTGCGTGGAGGGCGGGAAGCGCATCCGGGACATCGTCCTCAGTCTGCGCGCCTTTTCGCACGCCGACGAGGGGGAGCGAAGGCTCACCGACCTCAACGAGTGCCTCGAATCGACGATCCGGCTCTGCTGGAACGAGATCAAGTACAAGGCGGCGGTGCGGCGCGACGGGAGCCGGCTGCCCCCGGTCTACGGCTACCCGCAGCGGCTGAACCAGGTCTTCGTGAACCTGCTCGTGAATGCGGCGCAGGCGATCCGGGAGCGGGGGGAGATCACGATCTCCACCCGCGCGGAGGACGGCCAGGCGGTGGTGCGCATCTGCGACAACGGCGAGGGAATCTCCCCGGATCTGCTCCCCCGGGTCTTCGAACCGTTCTTCACGACGAAGCCGGTGGGCCGGGGGACCGGCCTCGGGCTTCACCTGGCGCACAAGATCGTCGAGGCGCACGGCGGCGGGATCGAGATCCGATCCGAGGTGGGGCGGGGGACCGAGGTGACGGTCCGGCTCCCCGCCGCCCCGGAGAATGAGGCCGCGCGGGTGCGGAATGACACCCCCGGCCGGCCCGAGGCCCGGACGGAGGTGCAACCATGATCACGGAACTTCTGAAGTCCCCCCCGGCGAAGGCGTCGACGCGGTTGCCCACCATCCTCTGCGTGGACGACGAGCCGCAGGTGCTCTCCTCGCTCCGCCGGCTCTTCCGCCGCGAACCGTGGGACGTGCTCACCACCGACCGTCCCGACGAGGCCCTCGAGTGGATCGCGCAGGGGGAGATCAGCCTCCTCCTCATCGACCAGAGGATGCCCGGGATGACCGGGACGGAGCTCCTCGAATCGGCGCGTCTGGTGGCGCCCTCCACCTTCGGCGTGATCCTCACCGCCTGGCCCGAGACGCACGTCCTCCTCGACTCGGCGAATCAGGGGGCGCGCGGGGTGATCGCCAAACCGTGGGACAACGAGGCGCTGAAGCGGACGGTGCGCGAGTTGCTGTCCCGCCGCGAGTGGGAACTCTCGCAGCGGAGTTTCCTCGGGTCGGAGACGGAGCGCCGCGGGCTCGGGGCGAAGGCGGCGTCGCTGCTCGAAGAACTGGTGCTCCGGCTGGACTGCCAGGGTCGCGCGACGGCGAGCGTGATCCGGCCGATCTCGGCCGTGCTGCGCCATCCGCGGGCGGCGAGGTCGGGACTGGTGATCCTGCTCGAACGGCTGGACGGACTGGGCGATCCGCTCCCGGAGTTCTTCGACGCGCTGGTGCGGCGGATCGGCCGGTCCGGGGTGCGGCCCTGCGTCGTGGACGGGTTGGGCCACGCCCGCGGGCACATCGAGCGGCTCGGCGGGGAGTTCCCGTATCTCCCGTTCGGCCCCGCGCCGGGACGGACCGCTCGCTCGCGCGTTCTGATCTCGGTCGAGGATGCGCGGGACGGGAGTCTTCTCGAGGCGCTGGCCGGCGGGATGGGATTTGCGGCGGACGTGGCCTCGTCGTCGGACGAAGGGGAGATGCGGGTGGACACCACGCCGTACCAGCTCGTGCTTCTGAGCGCCGATCTTCCCGGCTCGGGCGGCGCGCGGCTGGGCCGCCACATCCGGGATCGCGGAATCGACATCCCGGTGGTGCTCATCTCCGCCGCGCTCGACCGCTGGGACACCGACGACTGCGAGCGCCTCGCGGTGAAGCGGCTCCTCCCGCAGCCGTTCCGCCTTCGCGACCTCGCGGAAGTGCTCGGCGGCGAGACGAAGTGAAATGCGGAGTGCGGCGACCCTTCGGCAGGCCTTGTCCTGAGCCTGCCGAAGGACTCAAGGCATGCTTGTCGCCGCATTCCGCGGTGCCGCCCGCCAATCCCGTCCCGCGGAGAGCGAGTCCCGGATGCGCGCGCGAGTCGACGCCGGAACCGACGTGGCGGCCATCGGCGCCTGGGATATGATCCACGGGTCAGTCCCCGGCCCCGGAGCCGGGGGAGGTGACCGATCGCAGTTCCTGGAAGGTGAAGCCTCCGAGGGGCGGCTCTTCCTGATCCACACCGGCGCCGATGGGGGCGGGCCGGTCGACATTAGGGTGGATGAGGCGGGGCCCGATCCGACCCTCGACGGCCTCATCCCGATCGGGGGGACGCACCTTCTCTCGATTCCGACCGGCGGCCTGATCGTCGACGGGGCGGAGTACTATCGACCCACTCATCCGGAGCCCGCTTCTGCAGCGGGCCGCGCCGTTCAGGTGGCCCCGGGCGACTACGAGGTGAGGTGCTGGTGGGGAACAGGCGAAGAGGGTGCATCCGGGTCCGAGAAGGAACTCGAGGTTCTCGTGGGCCGGGAGGAGGTTCGGTACTTCGATCGGGCCAACCACTTCGGTTGTCTGGCGATCATGGTCTTCAACTCGACGCTGCTGATCGGGCTTGCCCTGTGGATCGGCTGGATCCGGGCGATGGCGATCACCGTCGCATGCTCTCTCCTCTCCCTCCATCTCCTCGAACGACTGGTGAATCTCAGCGCCCGATACCGGCGGCTGGACGCCGTGATTCCGACGTTCCGCATCGGACATCAGCCCGCCACCCTGGTGCTCGTGCTGCGGCGGGTCGAGGACAGGGCCGGTCTCCACGGGGGGACTGTCCGCCGGCCTGAGGGGGTGGACTGACCGGTGATCGTGATCGGGACCGCATCGACAGGTATGAGTTCCGCGTGTGTAACGCAGCTATCGGATCGATCCGAACGCATCGTGCCCGGCAGTTCCCGCTCTTCGCCCTGGGTGCATTCCGTTCGGCGGCGTGGAGCGAAGGATCACCAGCGTAGGCGTCTTTGGGGCGCATCGGCTGGCGATCCTTCGCCTCGGGCTTCGCCCGAGGCTCAGGATGACAGGCCCGGAGGGGGGGGCCGTTCAGGCGGGATGCACCCCTTCGCCCTCGGACGCGCATCCCGGCCGGGAGGCACGTTCCAACGCCCGCCTCCGGCCGCGTCGAGCGGGCGCTTCCAGAAAGCCCATCGCGCGCTCTTGATCCGGTGCGATGCCGGGGCTACGATGCAGTCACGATGGGATCGACACTTCGAGATCGGCCTCTTCACCGTTTCCTGCACGGGGCCCTCGCGCCGCTGATCGCGGTCGCCGTGACTCTGGCCTCCATGGCCCCGTTGTGGGGGCCGCCGGGCGACGTCGAACGGGTGGCGGTCGAGGTGTCTCTCGGGCACATGCCGCCGGGCGCCTGGAGGGGGAACTCCCTCGAGACGAGTCCCGACCACCGACACCTCGCGTACGTGGGACCCTTCGACTTCGGCTGGCGGGTGCGGACCGGGACCCGGAAGCTGCAACCGATCCGTAGCCCGTTGGACCTTCCCGATGTCCTGCTGCACGGCCGCAAGTACGTGCATGCGACGATGATTTCCCCGGATGTCGAGACCGTCGACTACAGGGACCGGGTCCTCGTGGATGGAATCGAGATCGGCTCATGGGATGAGGTCCGCCACGACAGTCATCGTTACATGGCCGGGCTGAGCTATCTCCGATTCAGCGCTGACAGCCGCCACCTCGCCTTCGTCGTGCGCGAAGGCAAGAAGTGGTCGATCGTCATCGATGGCCGGCCGGGGAAGGGGTACGACGAGATCCTCGCGGGGGTGATGTGGGATTCGCCGCGGCGCTTCCACTATCTCGCGCGGGAGGGGGACCGGGTGTGGAGGGTGGAGGAGACCATGGCCAGATAGAGGCCTCGCCATCCGTTTGGCGAAGATGGCAGACAGGCGTGTGGCGGAGGGGTGAGGGCGAGTTCTCTCGCCACGCCGCTTTCCGCTGCATCGCTCCGAAGGCCAGCGCCCAATAGTGGAAGGACTCGAGGTTGCCGCCCCTGAGCCGCTGCAGCACGGGATCAGGGAGACTCACCCCGGCTAACCCGGTGGCCGTGCTCGGGTCGTAGCGGAAGGGCTGTCCAAGACGATGGAGCGTTTTGTCTTGAAGTGCCGACGCAAGGAAGGCGGCCTTGGCCGCCGCCACCTTGGCTTCCGGTTCGGTGAAGCTCGCGCCGATCAGGTGGCTTTGCAGCGTTTGACGGCCGCGCTCTAAGAGCTCCTGATGCGGATGAGGGGCGGCACCCCGGAAATGGTAGTGGCAGTACCGCCGGGCCGTTTCAATCGTGTCGGACAGCGCCTGTTCCCGGGTGAAGCGGCCTTCGCGATATCCGTTCTCCGCCTGGAATACCGCCTCGTATGCCGCCGCCACGGAGGCGAAGTTCCCGGCCGCGTCGAACAATGCCCCGACATCGAAGATCTGCTTCATGACTTGCATCGCCGAGTCTTCCATGCAGGGGATCCCCACGGTGTTCGGCGCGAAGGCCGTGAGCTTGTCCCCCAGCAGGTTCTCCAATGTCGGCACCTTCACGAGTACTTCGGATTCCGCCTCGAACAACGGCGTCTGGATGGATACGTCGCTGATATCCGGATATATCTGTTCCTCCTTCACGACATCGAGCAGGACGAACGGCCCGGGGTTGTTCAGATCGACCGGGCGGTAGTGGAATCTGAAGTGACGCCGGGCCGGGAGTCGTCGCACAGGATCCCGCCGATCTTCTTCATAGCCCTGGAAAGGAGAGGACCTCCCGGCTTCAGCCAGGATTCGGTCGAGATCGGCATCGGGCAGAGGACAGAGGATGTCCACGTCGATCGAGAGCCGCCGGAACCGGGGAAGACGCAGCAGAAGGCTCGTCCCGCCCTTGAACACGAACGGGATGTCGCGCCTCGCCAGCTGGCCGACCAGCGCGAACGCATGAATGGCCTTCTCGACGAGAACGGGGTCTCCACCCCCAAGATCGGCCCTCTTGGCGTCGATCCATGTCTTCGTAAAGCACTTAGCGGCAATCATGTGCGTCGCCACAGTCCACTAACAGCAGATTCTCATAAAAGTGCAGATAGTGGATTAATGAAGAGCTCGCTTGCGGGTACCCGGCGCTTGGTCGCATAGCTCACCACGCTGGCCATCTCGAAGCGGCCTTCGATGGCCATCCGGGTGGCCATCGCCCGATACTCCGAGACCGGCATGAGGGACAAGGCTTCGACCTCCAACCGGAGCTCCACGAGCAGTTGTTCCGGGGTGGCGTACCCGTCCGGGGACTGAGGCGCGGCTGAGTGAAGGGCTCGCACGATCACGGCCCGGGGATGCGGGGCGAAGCGGCGGGCCGACTCGCCGCGCGGGTTGACGGCCGGCTTCCAGTTTGCGGCCTCCAGGCGGTTCGCGACGCTGTCGAGCGCGTCCTTCTCCACGTCGAGCACCGCCACCGGCTGTCCGATGAGGTGGTGCATCCACGGGTTCACCTGCGCCGTGGACCAGGCGGCGAAACGGAGGAGGGGAAATGCCTTGCGGACCTCCCCGACGAGTCCGGCCACGGGCTCGGGGCTGACCCGAACGGGGTCTTTCAGGAAGGAATACCAGCCGCGGCCGGCGTCGAAGATGACCCCCTCACGGCACAGCAACTGAAGATAGTGGTTGATCGTGGCGGGCTGGACCTTGGCTTTCGCCTTGCTGATGGCCAACCGAACGGCGCGGGTGGATGTGTAGGGAGCGCGTCGCGCAAGCGCAGGCAGCACCGTTTCGCGAAGCAGTCTTGAAGCCTCGTAGGGCTTGTTCATGCCTCCCCCTCAATCATGCGGATGGTCTCCAGCGACGCGGAGCGCATAGACAGTTGCGAGGGTTTCATCAGAAACTGACAACTGTCGATACGGTCCCGGCCAGCGCAGACAGCGGGGGTCGCGGCGGGGAACACGCTGACGCTGCTCAACGGGACGAAGGTCTCGGGCTTGCAACACCTCGAGAGCCTGCTCCTTCAGGTGGGGGGCCACGAGGTCATGGTGGATTTCTCCCCCGCCGCGGCGGAGGACCCGACCGCGGGGACGCCGGTCAAGTTGCCGATGCCGTAGGGGGAGTGGATACCCGCCCTCGACCAGGCCCGCGGCTTTCGGGTGAGGGTGCCCTTCATGCCCCATTCTCGGAGTGGGAGCCTCGAATCCACCCCTTCTTCGTCAGGACTTCCAATGCAAGGCGGACTTGCCGTTCCGAGAACTGGCGCTTGCGTTCGCCCCAGGCGTAGGTTCGGGCGATGACATCCTCGGCCGACGCAACCACGTCGTGGGTGCAGACCCAGTGTGCGGTGGACAGAAGTTCGAGACCGAAGGGCGTCTCGAAGCCCTGAACCAGGTCCGCGACCCGATCGAAACGAGTGCGGGTCTCCGGATGGTCTGCGAGGAAAGCGGTGGCATCCTGCACGGCTCCAGGCACGAGCCTCAGTTCCTTTTCCGGGGCGTCGCCGCCATCCGCGTAGCCGAAGACGAGATGACCTTCGATGTCACGAAGAACGTGCCGCAGGTTCTCCGCGTAAGGCCCGAACGGCGCCCGAACGTAGCGAAGGCGCAGCGGCTCGCCGGCGTCCTGCATGAAGTACATCAACTTGTGGACTTCGAGGAGCGTCACGAAGGGGTCCATCAATCCGGCCAGATAACGATGCATCAGGCCCACCAGAGCGGCGCGGCCGGGCGTCATCTTCGGCACGGCGCGGGACTTGGTCGTCTTCTTCCCGTCGGGCGATCCCTTTGGCTCGAACACGACGACTCTCACCTCGGGAAGCGCGTTCAAGGCCTGTTCGATTCTCGCCCGTACGTCCGGCCAATTCAGCCCCCCGAGACCGCTGCCCAGCGGCGGGATGGCGATGGAGTGGATGCCGCGATTTCGAATCTCGGCGGCCAGAGCTTGCAACCCGGCCTCGATGTCCGAGATCCGGCTCATCCCCTTCCAGTGCCGCTTCGTCGGGAAGTTGATGATGTACCGCGGGTTCACGACCTGGTGGGTCTCGAAGACGAACATCCGGCCGGGCTGCACCTCGTCGCGGCGGCAGGCGACCTCGTACGCCTTGAAGTTCGCCGGATACGCCTTCTTGAACTGGAGAGCAACGCCTCGGCCCATGATACCGACGCAATTGACGGTATTCACGAGGGCTTCGGCGTCTTCCGCGAGCATGTCGCCGCTCTTGTACTCGATCATGACGTCTCCCCGTCTCTCAATAGTACCACGCCGACTGGACATCGACCAGAGGGCGGTGCGTGACCGACCGCATGGCGTCAATCACCTTCGACCGAATGTCCAACGACTACACTCCGATGCGCGTCACGAGGTCCCAGGGAAAGGACTCGTGGACGAGGAACTCCGCTTGTTTCCCTTCCTTCACCGAGGCCGAGCGGAAGTCGAAGGAGTCCACCGCGGCCCAGGCGACCTCGCCGAGATCGGAGAGGCTGCAACGGAACGATGCATAGGCCGCGCCCGCGTTGGAGAGGCTGAACGCCCAGCGCCGGCCTTTCGCATTGGCCCAAGCGACCGCGGCATGCAAGTCCGCCTCGAGATGGATGATCGGTCCCTGCCCTCCCCGGTAGATCAGCTCCGGATGATTCGCGCAATGGATCACGTACAGCATGATCGAACGCGGACAGAAGTAGAACGGGACGTAGTCGCCGACAAAGGTGCCGGGATGACAGTCCACCGGCAAACGAAGACGCCGTTGCTTGATGCTCGATATGCCGACGGCCGCGGCCGGGCCTCCCCGGGCGATCATGGCCGCGTCCGAGATCAGCCCGCCGTCCACAAGGATCGAAGGCAGGTTGTCCACATGAGTGATGTGGTAGATCTTCGGATTGGCCGGCGCGGAACTCACGCCTCGGCCTCCCCGGGTGTCTCATCGACGCCATTGGCCGGTTCTTCGTCAGCGTCGGTCAGTGTAACCGCCCTGTCCCGCGGCTCCGTTCTGGCGAGGGCGAACACTGCGGCGAGAGTGTGCATTACGCCTTCCCTTCGACCATGCGGAAGGACTCCAGTGACGCGGAGCCGATCGACAGTTGCGAGGGTCTCATCAGAAACTGACCACTGTCGATGCGGTCCGGGCCACGGTCCGGGCCAGCAGAAAACTGACAACCTATCGACCCGGTCCAGGCCATTCGTTTGGAACGCGCAGTATCCGCCGCACGATGTTCGCGCACTCCCGCAGAGTCGTTTTCTCCGCAAGGTCCCTCGCCTCTTCGGCCGTAGGACCAAATTCCCCGACTTGAAGATGCGCCGCGAAAACTCCGTAACTCGCCGCCCATGCAGCCCATTTGGCCGCGTCACTGGCGACATAGGCCAAGCGAAAACAGGAGCCGTCCTCTTCGGCGCAAACTGCCTGAGCTGCGGATGTTGCTGCCTGGGCCGCGCAGTAGGCCGCATCGTCATGATCCATGTAATCGGCTGCATGACCGACAGCGCGCACTTCTTCGAGTGTCGCCTGTCCGCGAACCCATGCTTCAGCCATTTCGATGGCCTTAACCGGGCGAGCTTCGCCGGACTTGACATGCATTAGTGCCAGTCTCGCACATTGGCAAGAGGCTGAGACAACTTGGTGATGCGTCGGCCAGCCATTCCTGCCAATCATGTGGATCGAAAGCCATAACAGCCAGTCGCCGCGCTCAGACGTGTCCCACATTTCGCGGAAATCCTTCCCTTCAGCTTCACACATGACTTTGTCCCAGTACCACGATTCGCCACCTGTCATTCTGGCCCATAACTTGCTTGGGGCAAGAAAGACCGCGTCCAGAAACCCCGCCTTGCCTCATCTCATTTCGAGCTCGGCATCGCGCAGTTTCTTGATAAGGACCTGAAGTTCCTTTGTGCCCACGACGCACCTCCCCCAGGTTAATGCGGACCGCGTCATGATGTGCCCGGGTCTATGTCCCAAGACGTGGTCTGCGCAAACGTGGTCTCCACGACGTTGCACACCCCGTTTCTGTCGGCTATGTCTCTCTTGGGACGACGAGTACGCGGACCTTCAAGTTCCCTTCGTCTCGCGACAGATCCTTCTCAAGGCCCTCTGGATTTCCGATTCGACCTTGCGGGTCGTACACGAAACAGATCAATGTCCGGCAGTCTTCATGACCGGAGTACCGAGCGCTGTCTTGGATCAGCTCCGTCCCGACCTGGCGTTCCGTCAGCGATTCGCGGGTCATCTTCACTTCCACGACGGTCTTTTCCGCCTTGATCAAGAAGTCCATTCTTGATGACCCGCCAGCGTAGCTGGGAGTACATTCCTCCGCACGGATGTCATCAAAGAAGAGCCGCAAGAGACTGTGCAGGAGATCCTGAGCGTCATATTCATCTTTAATGTCAAGAGTGGCGCGCGCGTCGTGTCTTCGCCGAAGCTGCTGCGCGACAAGATGGAAACGCAGAAGCAACCCAATAATCCGTTCCGGACCTCCTCTCTTCGCGATCGATGTCGGCGACTCTGGGTCCACCGAGATCTCCACATCTGAACCGAACGCCTTTACCTGTCCAATGACCTGGTTAATCAGTGGAAGAACTGCTTCCAGTGAAGGTCCCTTGCGGAGCGGAAGCGCGTCGGGAGAAACGGCTTCTTCCAACGCATCCCAAGTGACGCGGGACGCCGGATGTTCCATAATCCAAGACGGGCGAAACTTGGTCAGAAAGGGGCGTAGCCGTCCCAACGACCGCGCAAGACCGCGACATTGCGTGCGCAACTCCTCTACGTTGCGAATCGGAAACTCCGCAGCGTCGAGGTGAGAGTCTCCGAACGAGTTCTCCCAAAGTTCCTTGTGACGGGTGAGATCCTCCCAGAACTGCTCAAGGTCCTTGACCAAGTGGTCAGCGCGCATGCCTCCTCCCCGCTATGGTCCAAACCGTGGAACTCGTCACTTCCTATGCCGGGTGCATCCCGCGTGAACGCCCCCCCTCCACAAGCGGCAGAACTAGCCCTTTGTAGTCGGCCGGTAGCGCGGCTTGTCGGCCCACTCGGCCCACGCGCGCTGGCCCTCGAGCCGGAAGTGGACGTAGTGCAGTTGATTCACAAACCGGTAGGCGCCCCGGCCGCCCTCCGTGTCCGGACGGATGACGCCGAGACCCTTCATCTTCGTCGGGAAGTTGTCCAGGACCTTCCCCTCCGACGGTGACAACTTCTCGCGCAATTCTCCCCGGTTGAACCGGATCGGGAAGGGGGTCGCGGCGCTTGTGGCGCGGACCGTGTCGTGGCTCACGACCCTGGCTTGTCGCGCCGGAGACTGTTCGCTCCGCCCCCTTGAACGGGACTCGTCGCTCTTCAACGGTCCCCGTCAGCGTCAGCCCTTGACCGCCGCCAGCGTGGCTCGCAGAAATGCGTTAAGCTTCTCGCTTGATTTGAACGCCTTTGCGACATCGGGTTCCAGCAGAACGAGAACGCCGCCCGCTCGGCCACGAGCAAAGCGCTTCGCGAACCGGTTTGGCCGGGCGTTTGAAAAGTCGTACTCCGGCCGCATTTCGTCGCGACTCCGCTTCGCGGGTTGCATGCTAGCCTTCTTCGTATTCATGCCGCTCCGTTCTCGTCGCGAGGCGGGCGCTGATGATTCGGACTGCCTCACCACGCTCCACAAATGATACCACGATGAGGCGCCCTGCACAAGACTCACCGAGTATCAACTCGCGAGTGTCTCGTTCGGAGTGCTCCGGATCCAGCGTGATCCTGGCGAGCGGATCGGGGAAGACAGTCGCCGCTTCCTCAAATCCGACACCGTGCTTCTGCAGGTTTCTCCGTGCCTTGTCGTGATCCCACGAGAAGTACGGTTCCACGTCTTCCTCCCGCGCCGAAAGGGGGTCCTACGAGGCCGCCTTCACGACCGTCTCCACGGTCCATTCACCCGCCGGCCCGGTTGACCGATAATGAAGCAACTCGTGGCCGGGACCGCAACTCGTAACAATGCTCCGAACCGCCCATGCGCCGTTCACTTTCTGACGATCTCGCACACACGACTCAGCCCCGATGCCGGCGTCGCCTCTCGAACGCTCGTCTCGAGTTGCCGCGCCGCCATCGTCGCGGCTCCCCGCGTCGGGCCGTATCGGCGCCCGATCTTGATCAGCCTTCTTCGCCTCCCCCTCGCGCGCTGGCCCTCGCGCCAGAAGTAGACGTAGTGCAGTTGATTCACGAATCGGTACGCGCCCCGGCCGCCCTCCGGGTCCGGACGGATGACGCCGAGACCGTTCATCTTCGTCAGGAAGTTGTCCAGGACGTTCCCCTCCGACGGTGACAACCTCTCGCGCAATTCCCCCCGGTTGAACCGGATCGGGAAGGGGGTCGCGGCAATCTTGCGCAGGATAGCGCGGCACGGGGCGCTGCGGATCGTCTGCAGGACCCTTGGTTCCACGGGATCCCGTGCAGATCGAACAGCAGCAACTACAACGGCAACAACAGTGCGCCCTTACGGGACGCACTACGAACGGCCCCGCGCCGTTCGTAGTGCGCTCCCGCCACACGAAGGGCGGGCAGGCGTAAAAGCGTTGTGTGCGCGGATCTCGCCCTCTGCGCTCACAGGATGATGATCCGATCGAATCGCCGAGAGGGGACAACGGTGCCATCTCCACACCATTCTTGCCCCTGAATTGCTGGACCGGCATCAATCCCTCCCTCTGCAAGTCTCCTGCGAGACCGCCTACAGGAACACGCCGGAGTTCTTTCGACTCCGCCGCACCTCGTCGAGATCGGCCAGGACCTCCTCGATCAGCTTCTGAGGACTCTGGACTCAGCGGGGGGAGGGGGTACAGGCCTGTGCCTTCCCCACGACGCACGCTACACCTGTGAGGCGCACGACGTCAAAAGAATTCCCGGCGGATTCGGACAGGCTGGAAAGCCTGTCCTACCGTTCCTGCGCCTTCGCCGGAGGAGGTGTCAGACAGGCCTTGGACCGCGCATTCCCCCGTTGCCTCGCCGACCGCGTCTTGACGGTTGACCATACGAGGAACGGAAGAGTGTTGGGACGACTCGGGCCCCATGGTTGATCCGCGTCCGCCCGCTGCCTACCGCGCCGGCGGGGTCGGGGCCGGGGTCGGGTTCTCGAGCTCCTCGATGATCTCCCGGACGTGCGGGGCGGAATCCTCGACCCACCCCGGGACCGCTTCCACCCCGAGGTTGTATCTCTCGCGGACCTGCTCGATAAGCTCCTTGGCGATCGCCCCCCGCTGGCCAAACCTGCCCGTCACCTCCTCCAGCAGGGCGGTGCGCGCCTCCGTCTGGAGTTCGTCGTGCTTCCCCGCCAGCCACTCCTTCGCCTCGTTGCTCGCCCGAGCCTTGACGTCCGTCCAGGCGTGGTTCAGGCACTGACGGGCCGCGTCCGCGCCGTCGAAGTTGGCGGTGAGCGCCGCCACCCCGCCCCAGAACCCCACCCGGGAGGAGTAGGAATCGTAGAGGTCGGCGTTGGCCTCGAGAAACTGGCGGGCGTACGCGATCGAGTGGTCGGCGAGGAACTTCTTCCACTCCGCGTCCGAGAGTGCCGCCAGCTCGGGGTTGGCGAGGACCAGGTTGACCGCGTCGAGGAGGCCGGCCGACGACACGTAGAGCCCGGCCACCGTTCCGAAGAAGGCGTGGGGGCCCCCCTCGCGGCCGACCATCTCCTTCAGCCGGCTGAGCGATTCGTCGCCGAGGATCTTGACAAGCGCCGCCCACTCCTCGGAGGCGCCGTGCAGGCCGCTGGGGAGGACCCCGACCAGACGCCCGGTCTCCGGTTCCACCTCGTACCACGCGTACATCCCGTAGGCCGGATTCTTTCCCGCGAAGAAGACGACCGGGTCGCGGGGGATCACCACCTTCGCCGCAGGGTGGGCGGTCAGGAACGAGACGATCTCCGTCCGGGCCGACGGCCAGAGCAGTGTGCAGCGGTCGAGCGGCCCCCGGTTGCTCCCCGTTACCACGATCGTCTCGTTGGCGATCCCTTTCTCCTGCCGGTTCCGCTCCATCTGGCCGAAGACCGCCGTCGCGGTGAGGATCCGGCGTTTGCCGCCGGTGGCCTGGCTGATGATCTTTCCCTCGAGGACGTCGTTGAAGAGGGATCGGGCGGTCTGGAACGCCACCGCGTGTTTCCCCTCCGCCTCGATCCGGTCGAGGCAGAGATCGAGCGAGTAGGTGGGCGCGAGCGCCGGCGGCGGCTCCTCTCCGCCGAAGATCTGCTCGTCGAGCGGGGTGCCGAACGGTCCGCCTCCCCCCGACGCCGGCTTTTTCTCGGCGGGGATCTCCATCCACTCCTCGGCCGCCAGCAGGACCCGCGGGAGGGCGTAGCGGGTGCGGACCGCGAAGGCCTGTTCGATCTCGCGCGCGTATCGGTCCGCGTCGGCGACAAACGCCGCGTTGAGCGCCAGCGTCCGCTGCGCCCGCGCCCGCAACTCCTCCGGGACCGAAGCGGCGTCCGTCGGCGGCCGCCCGGTGACCGCCGTGTGGACGACTGAGGCGCAGTAGAGGTCGTCCGGGTGCGGGACCTTCGGCCCGAGGACCCGGCGGTCGCTGAAGAGGACCCGGGTGAGGCGCTTGTCGGTCTCGCCTCCCGTGCAGGTGATCGCCACCGTCAGCTCGACGATTTCGGTGACCTGTGGCCCGACCGTCTTGACCTCGCCGTTGACCACCACCGCCGGCCGCAGCGCGCCCTCGACTTTCCGGAAGAGGATCCAGAACGCCCCGTCTTTCAGTTCGGCCGGGGACAGGTTCGCGAAGAACTCCTCGCGCCCCGCGGCCCCCGCGCGATCCTCCCATTCAAGCGCGGCGCTGAGCTTCATCACCGGTGCCGGAGCCGCGCCATCGTCCGCCGGCGTCGTTCCGCACTGGAGGCAGGCGAGCAGCACCGCCACCGCGCCCAGGGCCAGATTGCTCGGCTGTTTCACGATTCTTCTCCCTTTCGCGATTACCGGGAGACCACCAGCGCGCCCCGGAAACCGGTGCCGCTGTCCTGGGTCGTCTCTGCGACCTTGACTCGGTGGGCCACCCGGATGTCGACCAGGTCGTTGCTGTACCACGACGCGCCGCGCGCCACGCGGTCCGGACCGCTCGCCGGCCCCGTCGGGTTCCGCTCCGGCGCGCGGCCGGAGTACTTGTCCGCATAACGGTCCGCGCAGTATTCCGAGACGTTCCCGCTCAGATCCCGCGTTCCGTATGGGGCATCCGTTCCGAATGTCCCCACCGGGCTCGTCACCGCATAGCCGTCATCATAGTTGGGTATCCCGGAGAAACCGACGAGAGTGCGCTCGGTTGTCGCGTCCTGGTAGTTCCCCGAGCCCCGCGGCGGCGGCCACAGCGGGCCCCAGGGAAACTTCCGGCCGTCCCCTCCCCGGGCCGCCTTCTCCCATTGCGCCTCCGTCGGCAGGACCAGCCCCGCCCAGACGCAGAACGACTCCGCGTCCTTCCACGTCACCTCGACCACCGGCTGGTTGTCGGCGTTCAGGGTCTTCCCGTCAAAGTCGCAGGAGTTGTATTCGGGCCGGAACTGCCGGAACTGCCCGTTGCTCACCTCGGTCACCCCGAGGTAGTACGCGTCGAGATGAACCCGGTGCTGTGGGTGCTCTTCATCCATTCCCTCGCCGTCCGGGCTCCCCATCGTGAACTCCCCGGCCGGGATCAGGACAAGCTCGTAGGCAATCTTGTCGCACCGGATCCGCATCGGCAGGCCGCTCGCCGGGTCGGTCGCCGTCCCCACCGCCGAGAAGCCGGCGGGGAGTCGGGCGCCGGTGGCGGGCGCGGCCGGCACGGCCGGGGGGGTGGACGGTTTCCAGGCCGGGTTCACCTGTGGCGTCAGATGGACGGTTGCGGTCTCCCCGGCGCGGACGGTGACGGTGGTCTCGGTCGGGGCGAACTCGTCCAGCGGCGCACTCTGGAGGCGATACTCGCCGGGCGCCAGTCCGGCGAGTTCCATCCGGGTCGTGCTCGCCCGCCAGTACTTCGGCCCGGTGACGGTCACCGCCAGGACGGGAGGCTCGGAGGTGATGATCAACTTCCCCGTCGTCGACGGCGACGATCGGTTGCCCGCCGTCGGCGCGTTCGTCGTGCAGCCCCATCCCCACAGGGCCAGCGCGACCAGGAGCAGCGCCGGAAAGTACCCGTTTCCCGTCATGCGATTCTTCATGGATGGCTCCATTCCCACCCCCCACGGGCGTCCGGCGGCGGACGCCGTGAGGGCAGGCGCGGCATGCACGCCGCAAATGTCGATCCAGCAAGACGCAAGAGCCGACATGCGGTGCCGGACGCGGAGAGGAGCACCTCGCGGAGCGTGTTTCTCCAGACCGGCGGGAGGTGATGTGAAAAATCCCGAGACGAGATGGTTTTTTTGCCGATGCAGCGGATGATCCGATAGATTGTGGACGTCATTCGGCCCATCTCCTTCAGAGGACAGCACCATGACCGCCCTGGCGCAGACGCGCACCCTTGGAAGGAGCGGCCTTCGGGTCAAGGCCTTGGGCTTCGGGGCTTCCTACGGCGCTCCGGCAGCGGCCTACGAGCTCGCTTTCGAGCGGGGCTGCAACTACTTCTACTGGGGAAGTCTGCGGTCCAGGGCCATGAAGGAGGCCATCCGGCACATCGCGCCCGCCCATCGCGAAGGCCTGGTCGTCTGCATCCAGTCCTTCTCCAGATGGGGTTGCCTCGTGCGGCGCAGTCTGCATTCGGCCCTGAAGTCGCTGGGGCTGGACCATGCCGACGTACTCCTCCTGGGCTGGTACAACCGGATGCCCGGGCCGGCCGTCATGGACGCGGCGGTCAGGCTCAAGGAGGAGGGCAAGATCCGCGCCATCGCCATCTCATGCCATCACCGGCCGATGTTCGAGGCCTACATCAAGGACCCTCGCTTCGACATCATCATGGTCAGGTACAACGCCGCGCACCGCGGCGCCGAGCGCGAGGTGTTTCCCAAACTGCCTTCGGCGGGCGGGGCCCCCGGCGTAATCACCTACACGACCACCCGCTGGGGGCACCTCATCGATCCCAGACGGATGCCGGCCGGGACCCGGACTCCGGGCGCGGCGGATTGCTACCGGTTCGTGCTCACCGATCCGCACGTGGACATGTGTCTGAGCGGCCCCTCCACCCTGGAGCAGATGCAGGAGAACCTGCGGGTCCTGGATTCCGAGCCCATGGGCGACGAGGAGCTTCGCTGGATGCGCGACGTGGGCGACCACGTGCATCGGAACGGCCTCTGGGACTGGAACCCGTTCCGTCAGCGGCAGCAATGACCGGGGCGGGCGCGTTTGGAAATTCTGCCGCCCGTCTTGGCGGCGGTCTGGTTCTCGGGCGTGCCGGTGGCGGAGGCGGTCTCGGCGGAGGACAAGTCGGTGACGCGCTACTTTCCGACATCCGCGGTCATTGTCAACCGGTTAGACCCCCATGGATTAGGCTCTGTCTGAAAACGGGCGATCTGAACGGTACATCCGGTAGCACAGGCTTTCCAGCCTGTGCGGCACAGGCTCGAAAGCCTGTGCTACCGATTTCCTGCCACGTCCCACGTTTTCAGACAGAGCCCAGTGGCAAAGGACGAGTGGGCCTTTTGGCAGCGATGGGCGAAGGAGCTTCACGGCTCACCGTACTTTCGCTGGACTCTGAGGTGGGTCAGAGATGACTACGATCCCGAGTTTCTTCGCGAGCTTGGAGCTGCTCGTGGCGATCCGGCCGCCCAACAACAGCATGCAGCGGACGGTGCTGCGCGCCGCCGCTGATGCTGAGCGTTCGCCCGGCCTTGCGCGCCGGCCCTCGAGCCGGAAGTAGACGTCGTGCACAGGAGCCGTTCCATGGCGTCCTCGAAGGAGGCATCTTCCGGAAGCCCTCTTACCGCCTCCGGCACTACGTATGAAACAGAGAGCCCGGAAATGCCCGGGGCGCACGGGCGTCACTTCCGCGGCACCCGCACCACCCCCGCGCTTCGCACCCCGCCGTTCCCGTAGGCGTAGACCGCCGCCCAGACCGCGTCCGGCGCCACGGCGAGTCCGCTCACGAGGTAGCCGGGGAGACCGTCCTTCTCGCGCCAGACCTTCGCCTCGCGAGTGGCGCGATCGAGGCGCACCATGGCGCCCTGCTGCCCCACCCAGACCGCGTCCTCCGCCAGCGCGACCCGGGGACCTCCAACCCAGACTCCGTTCGCGCTCTTCAGAACGACCGACCACTTCTGCGTCGCGGTGTCGAAGAGGCTCAGCCCCCGCTCCGTGTCCCAGTGCGCCACCCAGACCTCGCGCACGTCTGCCGCGAGATCGGAGCAGTAGGACCGCGCCAGACCGTCCCTCTCCGTGAACCCGCTCCACGTTCTCGTCCCGAGATCGAACCGGCTCACCCCTCCGCCGGTGAAGTCCTTCGTCTCTTTGACGTAGTCGCCGTGCGAGGCGAACCACACCGCGTCCCCCGCCCCCACGACCGCAGAGACCGACGGGTGGAGGATCCCGCTCTTCTCCATGGTGTACCGGCCCGGCACCGCGCCCCCGGGATCGTTCGCGATCACGTCCCCGTCGACCTCCGTCCACACCCGGTCGCCGACGATCCCGGAATCCCACGCCGCCGCATCGCCGATCCGGTCGCAGGCGCGGCGCGCGGGCGAGAACCTCCACATGCCCCTCCCCACCGTGAAGCCCGGGGATGTCGGTTCGCTGAGGTCCACGATGAGGTCGCCCCGCAGTTCCGCCATCTCGTCCACGCGCTCCGCCGGGAGACCCGCGCGCGTTCCGAACAGGGACCAGGTGCCGGCCTTCTCCGCGTGCCGGATGAGTCCCCGGCTCGTCGCAATCCAGACCGCGCCGTCCGCGAGCGCCACGCTCATCGTCTGCGTGTTCGTCAGGTCGCCGTCGAACCGGTAGACGGTGAATCCCTCGCGATGCTCCACCCGGATCATCCCGCTCAGGTCATCCGGGAGCGGGATCCACTCGGCGATCTCCTCCGGGGACTCGGCTTCCGGCGAGGCGGGCGGGAGCGGGAAGGCGGGGGGGCGTTCCACCGTGCGCTGCGCCGGGTCTTCGACCAGCCCCGCGTCACTCACGATCTGGCCCGGGGAACGGGCGTAGTCGTAGACGGCGAATTCGTCGATCGCGGCCGCGTGGGGAGTGCCGTCGGCGCGACCCCACGGCCCGATCGCCAGCGGGCCGAGATGATCCGGTAGCGCGGAGCCGGTCCCGGTCGCTTTCGTCCGCTTCCCGTTCACGTAAAGCACGAGCGACTCCGGCCCGTTCGACCCGTCGCTCGTCATTGCCACGTGCCGCCACTCTCCAGGACGTGCCCGATCGTCCACGGTGAACTGTCCATGTCCTCCGCCCTCGCCCGTCTGGTAGTTCCAGAAGTGATAGAAGAGCAGGGCGTGGGCCTCGTCGCGGACGTCGAAGGAGAAGAGGTCGCTGCGCAGGAACTGGAGGTGGTCCTTCTCCTTCCAGGGGGGGCCCTCCTCGGTGCGGTACCAGAACTCGACCGTGAACGCCGATCCCAGGTGCAGCGACTCCCCCTCTGCGAACTCGAGCGGGCGGGCCTCGCGGCCGCCCTCGATTCGGAGCGCCTGACCGATTCGGCCGGGGACGAATCGGGCCACGGCAGATCCCTCGGGGGTGCGAGTGGTCAGGACCCCGCGACCGCGCAGGTGGCCGTCGAAACTCATGTATCCGCGGGGGGGACGAGAATCGTCCCGTTCCGGCAGGGCGGTCGGCGGCGGTCGGGGCGCCCGCTCCGGAGTCCCGGGGTGTCGGACGTCCCAGAGGAGGACCGTTCCGTCGGATTGGCCCGTCGCCAGAAGCCGGCCGTCGGGAGAAAAGCCGATGGCGGTGACGTATCCGCGAAGGTCGCGAAAGGTCACGCCCCGGCCTTCGGGGCCGCCGCCGGAGATGTCGACGCGGTGATTGTCCCGCCAGCAGGTGGAGGCGAAGAGCGATCCGTCGGGCGAGTACTGTGACTGCCCGGGGAAACCGGGGACGCAGTTGAGGATCGCGGCCACCCCGTGTTCTCCGAGCGGGAGCGACCTGGCCTCGCTCGATCCGCCGAGCAGCGTCAGCGTTCCCCTGGGCGAGTAGGCAGCCGTGAACTGGTACGCGAAGTGCGAAGGGATCCTGACGTGGAAACGCTCCCGGCCTGTGGCGGGGTCCCAGCCGAAAAGAGTCTGGACACGCTCGGACTTCGAGTCGACGAAGGGCGTTATGTGGGTCGCGGCGAGGGTGCGGTCGCCCGGCGAGAAGGCGAGCGACGTGATCCCGCCCGGTGGGGCCGGAAGGCTGCAGATCTTGCCACCGTTCGTCAAGTCCCAGATTCCGATCATGGGGGGGGATTCGCCGGGCCCACCCTCTGCGATCTCCAGAGCGGCGATCCGGTCGCCGGCCGTGGAGACGGCCGGTGGGGTCCAGCTCCATCTCGATCCGGCGACGATGGCGCCCGAGCAGACCTCCGTACGCGATTTCGTCTCCACGACCCGGAATCGCCCGTTCCCCGTGAACAGGACTCGTTCGCCGCCGGGCAGGAACCTGGCGCGCACCGCGCTCTCACCCCCGATCCGGCGCTCCGCGCGCTCCTCTCCGGTCCCGGCATTCCACTCGCGAATTCCGTCCTCGCCGCCGGTCAGGATCGTCGATCCATCCGGAGAGAAGGCGGTCGAGATTACCGACGCCGCGTGCCCGTGCCGCGTGCGTTCCGCGCCGGTCTTCGCGTCCCAGAGACGGATCATCCCCTCGTACGTCCCGCCCGCCACCAGCGCGCCGTCCGGCGAGAGTGCGATGGAGCAGGGCGGGGTCCCCCAAGGGACCGCAATCTCAGTGACGCGCCGGCGGGACTCCAGGTCCCAGATGTGGATCGCGGGGGAGCCCTGAAAGGCCGCCAGCCGGTGACCATCGGCGGAGAACGCCAGGCCGTTCGGGGCCCCGCGATCGAGTCGTGCGACCTCTCTCCCCGTCACGGGATCGCGCAGGGAAATCACGTTCGAGTTGGCGATGGCGAGGAGGCGCCCATCCGGCGACAGGACAGCGACCTGGAACGGGATCGGGGCGCCTTCCATCTTCTGCCAGTCTGTGATCGATGCGCCCTTGGCGGCGTTCCACAGCCGGTGGTCGCCGTCGCTCGAGATCGAGACGAGTCGCACATCGTCGGCGAAGAACAGGAAGTCCGGTTCGGGCGGCGGGGGGGCTGCTCCTCCTTGCGGATCACCCTCGAGCGGCGGTCGCAATTCCCCCATCTCAGAGCACTTGACCTGCCGTAGGGGCTCTCCCGTCACCGCGTCCCAGACCTGAATCGATCCATCCGGTCCCATCGTGGCGACCCGTTTACCGTCCGGGGAGACGGCGAAGGGATGGACGAACGAGTCCGATGATGTGGTGACCCCGCGCCCCGCAAGGAGGCGGAGGAAGGGGCGACCCGCAAGGTCGCGGAAGAGGAAGGCGGCATCCTGTCCTCCCGAGGAGACCATCGTGCGGCCGTCGGGGAGCAGCGTGAGCGCGGTGACCGGGGCCCAGTTCGGACGGCGCTGAAGCTCACGCCCGGTCCCGACTTCCCAGAGCGAGACGATCTTGTCGGTGCCGCCGGACCAGAGCGTCTGCCCGTCGGCGGAGAAGGCGAGCGCCCGGACGGCGTTGCCGTGGCGCAGGCGGGTCGTCCCGAGTCGGAGCACGGCCCCGGGCGGGAGGAGATCGCCCGAGGAGTCGTGCGACCTCGGGGATTTCAGGGCGGGGGAGGCGTCTTCGGCGACGACAGGCGGCGGGACATCCTCGTTCGGGTCGGGCCGGCCTCCGGTCGTTACGTCCGCTGCACCCCTCCCCGCCTCGTGGGGAGAGTAGGGAGAGGGGGTCGGCCTCTCCCGCAGAGAGATGTAGGTCCCTGCCCCGGCAAGCACCAAGGCCAGAAGGAGGCCGGCGAGGATGTTGGGGGCCTGGCTGGCGCGCGAGTCACGTGCCATTTTCCCACCCTATCCCTACGGGACCCCGGGAGCCCCCAGCATGGGCGCCGCAATCTTGTCGATCTCATCGAGTAGGTCCCGGATGTGCCGTCGGACCCGTCCGCGAAGCATGCCGATGCTCCTCGGCAACGGTCCCTGCTTCAGGAACGCGCGGACCTCCTGCTCGGCCTCCCCGGCGAGGGCGACGAGCCGTAGGTGGTCCTTGTTCCCCGGATCGAACGGGCGGATGGGGAGATCGAGCACCTTCCCTGAGATGTCCCTCGGCCCCCACTGGCCGCGCGATTGAAGCGGCTTTAAGGCGAGGTCGAGGGAATTCGCGTTCATGACGGCGGCAAGATATTGGGCCTCTTGACGGTCATCAGTGTCGCGGTAGAACAGCGTCTGGTCGATCACCAAGCCCTGGGTCGATACCTCCCCCTCTCGGGTGCGAACCTTGATGGCCCCCTTCCCCTGCAGGACACAGGCACAGAGGTTTGTCGCGGATCGCGTGTAAACCACGGTGTACTTCCTGCGTTCCTGCTTGCTCACTCCTCCACTTCCGTAGTCAATTCTCCTCTGAAGCGTCAAGCGCCCTGCTTTCTCGCCGCGCCTCCGAGTCCACTCCACCTCCGCCACGCACAGCCAGGCGGCCAAGTGCGGAGCTCCTTCTCGCCTTGCCTCATCCGAGGTCAACAGGCGACGCTCCCCTGAGCGCCTGACGATTGGAAGAACTACAAGCCTCGGCGAGAGACCTCCGAATGGAACAACGTCAGTGGACAGGTACGCCGCCCACAGAAACTCGGATTCTATCTGTCCGGACAACGAGACATCCTTGTACGCTGTTTTCGCCACGTGCCGGGAGTGCTCGGAGGTCCGTACGGACGGGGCCTCGGGATCATGTCCCAGCCGCGGGTGCGACACAAGGTCGACAAACAGGAGGCTATGCGGCACCAACGTCGCACCTTCGCGGAACTTGCCGGCGTAGGCGTTGGACGGAACGGGCAGTCCGGCGCCCTCCCGATCTGCGAAGAAACTCCGCCCCCCCACGCGATTCAGCCGCCATTTGATGGACTCCATCTGCAGCGAGGTGAGCGCCTCGTTCAGAGAGGCGTTTTCGCGGCTGAGTCTTCCGGAAAAGCGGTACCCCGGGATGGGCGCGGCGTTCTTCCGGTCGCGCGTCCCGATCGCCACACACGCCGGCACCTTGAACAGCGGGGTGACATCCTGGAGGTCCCAGAGTCCGGTGATTCCGACTTTCGCCCCTTCGGGACCCGCCCGGAAGTTCTCGTGCTGGTCCGACGTGAAGATGCCGCGCGGCATGACGAAGGCGATCGCCCCCTCAGGCTTCAGATAGAGGTCGGCGGCGCGGTGGAAGAAGAGCGACGCCAATTCCATCGCCGTGAGCAATTCGACCCGCTTCGGCGCGAGTTTGTACGTGACGACGATCGCCTTCTTGACGAACTGCTGATATTCGCCCTTCTCGATGAATCGATAGAGCAGCCAGGGAGGGTTGCCGAGCACCAGATCGAAACGGCCAAACTCCGAGACCGGGCGGAAGAGATTCCTCAGCACGAACGACCAGATGCTGTCGTGTTTCTCGCGACGGAGTTCGCGGAGGGTGTCGGCCAGCAGCGTCAATGCCCGCACGAGTGCGGCGTCGCCGGCCACGCGGGAGGTTCGTCTCTCCAGGAAGCGCAGGAAGGCGCGAGCGTCGCCCCGGTCCTGACCCTCGAACTGTGCCGCGTAGGCGCTGGAGGCATGTATGACCTCGGCGTACTGCTCCACGTTCTCGACCACGACCTTGGGAAGCCAGACCTTGCGATCGTGAAGGGTGACGGGCAGCCCTTGGGCGTGGATCTCGAGTTCCTCCTCCGGAAGGTGGATCGAATCGGCCATGAACACGGGGATGTCGATCCTCCCCGTCCGTTTCGCGCTCAGTTCTCCAAGGGCGAGGAGGTAGTTCGTTCGGGCGATGGTGACGGCGAGCGGATGAATGTCGAAGCCCACGACCGAATCGAGGATGTGCCTGAGGGTCTTCGGCGACTTTCCAAGCGCCTCGATCTTGTGTCGGATCGTCTGATACAGGAAGGTGCCAGAACCGCAGGCCGGGTCCAGCACCCGGGCCTCGGGGCGGTCACGAAGACCCTCCCGCACCATGGCGGCCGCGAGCCAGTCCGGGGTGTAGTACTCGCCGAGATCGTGGCGCGTCTGCGGGTCCACCAGCTCCTGGTACAGGGCCTTGAAGACGTCCTCCCCGAGTTCCCTCAGGTTATAGGTCTGGAGTTGCGAGAGGAGCTTGCGCGCGACGCGCAAGCCGACGTTCCGGGCCGCGGGTCTCGCAGGCCAGGCGAAGAAGTCGCTCTCGAAGAAGTTCTCGATGCCCAGCCTGGCGAAGAACGAACCGTCGAGGATCGAGGCGACCGTGTCGGCGCCTTCGAGGCCGCGCGCACCGGCGAGTTTCGCGCAGACCATGAGCCGGGCAAGGAGGGCCAGATAAGTATGGCGCAGGAACAGGTCCGCATCGGCGACGATTCCGCCGTAGGTGATCCGCAGATACTTCTGCCAGTTGTCGTAGAGGAGTCCAATGCCGGCGTCCTCCCGGAGGTTCCCCCAGCAGGCGCCCAGCTCGGCCGTCGCGAGACGGAGGGCGGGACTCTTCGGGCCGAAGTCCCGGACGAACTCCGCGGCCGTCGGGCGCCGCGGTCCCGCTTCCCGCATGAAGTGGCGATCGAGCCAGAAGTAGACGTCGGCCGCGGTCATCCGGGACAGATCGACGGGCTCCACCTCGTCCAGGGCGACAGTCTCGGGCTCGGGCTTCGCCGGCGCGCTTGAAGCCTCAACGAACAGGTGAAAGCGGACCCCGTCCGTCGCGATTCCAATGTAACTTCTCGGCCGATCCTGCGCGCTCGCTCGTAGGAGGGCGAAGTAGCGACCCAACTGCCCCTTGGCCGTTTCGAGCATTTTGGGCAGGGCATGCTCGAATTCAATGACGAGATTGCCGTAGAGCGTGTCGATCCGCCCACGGAGGAGAAGGTCCTTCTGTTTGACCCGGACGTAGTGTTCGGCCCCGCCGAGATACTCCTCGATGAAGGCCGGTCGGCACGAGGAGAAGAGCGAGTGCAGCAGGACGAGGAACCGCTGGGTGCGGGCCGACTCCGTCACGAGCGAATCGATCTCGCGGAGGTACGAAACGATGGCCTCCTCGATCCCCGCCGAGAGGCCCGACGCGAGGTGGACCGGTTGTTCCGGGAGCTTACGGGTGTGTCTTCGTCGGGTGGGCAGGCGCCTTCCTCCCCCAGAGACGGCGTCCGATCTCGAACGCGGCGGCGAGCCGGATGATCTTGACGTCCCCCATCCCCTTGAAGTCGTAGAACCACTCGAGGGGCTTGTTCATCATCCCCTCGATGGAACCGAAGCGGTGCACGATCTCCCCGGCGATCTGTTCAGCGCTCCTCCCCTTTCCCCCCGAAGAGATGAGGATCGCGAGCAGTTCCTCGTCCGACAACGTCTCCGGCCCCTCCTTCGCGAGTTTCTCCCCCGGATGGGAGTACCTCGGCGCGGAGGGAAGGACCTCTCGCATCGGGCGGGGACCCTTGGCGGCCGCCTCCGATTGCATCTGGGCATGCGGGTTCATGCGTTGCTCCTGAAGACAACAGGGAGTCTAGCGCGATCGCCCGCGGCGGTCAAACGCAATCGGCGCGTCCGGTCCGATCACCACCTCACCACCGCGGACCCCCACGTGAATCCGGCCGCGAAGGTGGACATGAGCACGATGTCGCCCGGCTTCACGGCGCCGGAGCGGACGCGCTCGTCGAGGGCGATCGGGACGCTCGCCGCGGCGCAGTTGCCGTACTTGCGGATCGAATCGTCGCACCGTTCCGGCGGGATGCCGAGGTCTTTCGCCACCATCTCGTTGATCCGGAGGTTGGCCTGGTGCGGGACGAAATGCGTGACGTCGGCCGGCGTGAGGCCGTTCGCTCCGAGGGCCTCCTTCGAGACCTCGATCATCCGCGTGACCGCCTCCTTGAAGACCGCCTTGCCGTTCATCACCGGGTAGTGCAGTCCTTCGTCGATCTCCTTGTGCGTGATCCGACCCGGGTAGATGCTGCCCGGCGCCGGGACCCAGAGTTCCTCCGCGAACCGCCCGTCGGCGTGGAGGTGGACTGAGAGGATGCCCCGATCCTTCGTGGCGCGGGCGTTCCCGCCCGCGCCAGCGGGGGCAGGCGGGGACGCCTGCCCCACGTCGGCCGGTCCCACGATCACGGCCCCCGCCCCATCGCCGAAGAGGACGGTGATGTGCCGGCCGCGGTCGGCGAACTCGAGACCGGTCGAGTGGACCTCCGCGCCGACCACGAGGACGCGCTTGTACATCCCGAGTCGCACGTAAGCGTCGGCGATCGAGAGGCCGTAGAGGAACCCCGTGCACTGGTCGCGGACATCGAGGGCGGCCACGCCGAAGTGGCCGAGTTTCTTCTGGAGGAAGCAGGCGGTGCCGGGGAACTCGTGCTCGGGGGTCTGGGTGGCGAGGATGAGGAAGTCGAGATCGGAGGGTTGGAGCCCCGCCATGTCGAGCGCGCGCTTCGTGGCCTCGAACGCGAGATCGCTTGGGCCGACGCCCGGCTCCACATACCGGCGTTCTCGCACGCCGGAGCGCTGCTGGATCCACTCGTCGCTCGTGGTGAGGCGCTTCGAGAGCTCGTCGTTCGTGACGACGCGGGGCGGAAGATACGATCCGGTTCCGAGAATGCAGGCGCGGGGCATGGGGGTGCACTCCTGGGTGGCACGGGCGGCTTGCCCGCCCGTGCGGGGGGCGGCGGCTCACCCGCGCGCGGCGGCGGAGGAGCATTCTACGTCCCGTCCGGCGGAGGCGGCAAGGGAACGGATCGGCTCAAGTACGCCCACGTTTTGACCTGTCATCCTGAGCCTCGCCCGCAGGGCGAGGCGAAGGATTACCAGCCCTGAAGCCGAGACCCACTCAGGCTGGCGATCCTTCGCTTCGCGGCCCTGCGGGCCGCTTCGCTCAGGATGACAGCCAAAGTGTGGGCGCACTTGAGAACGGATCGGGTTCAGGCGCCGAACAGCAGGGAGAAGGGGGCAGCGACGATTCGCGGGGAGAAGCGATAGGCCTCGAGGCCGTCGTGGAGAATGAGTCCGAACGGGGAGGATCGCCCATGCTCGGCGAAGAACGCCTCCATCGATCTGCCATCCGCGGAACTCAGCCTTCGCGTGGCCTTGACTTCCACGGGCAGGAGCCGTGGGAAGGCCTCGATGAGGAAGTCCACCTCTGCCCCGGACGCGTTCCTCCAGTGGAGGATCTGCGGACGCGGAGTGGCGGTTTCGCGCCACGCGAGAAGGTGCAGGAGGACGTGATTCTCCACGAGGGCGCCATAGATCGAGCTCGACCGGACAGCCGCCGCCGTCGGGAGTCCCGCCAGATGAGCCGCCAGGCCGGGGTCGCACCAGTAGACCTTCGGGGCCTTCACGAGCCGCTTCGTGCCCCGCGACGCGTAGGGGGGGATCCGGACGATCTGGAAGGTCGTCTCGAGGAGGTTCAGGTACCGGTGCGCCGTCGGTTGGGGCAGGGCGGCATCCCTCCCCAATTCCGCCTGATTGAGAATCTGACCCACGCGGTGGGCCGCCAGCCCCATCAGACGGCGAAAGTCGGGAAGCGCGGAGATCGCCGATACCTCGCGAAGGTCCCTCTCCAGGTAGGTCGTGACGTATCCATCGAACCAGGCGGTTCGGCTCGCGTCATCGTCGGCGAGGGCTGCGCGGGGGTAGCCTCCGGTCAGGATGTGAGTCTCCTTCTTTCCTTCATGGCTGGAGCGTTTCCTCAGGAGAGTGAGGGCCGCCGTCGCATCCTCGGCGGTCAGCAATTCGCTCCAGGGTCCGGGGTCCGGTTGTCCTTTCTTCTCAGACTCCGTCAGAGGCCAGAGATGGAGGTAGACGGCCCTCCCGGTGAGGCTCTCGGCGATCTGTCGCATGAGGAGCAGGTTGGCCGATCCGGTCAGTAGGAACTGTCCCGGTCTCCGGCGGGTGTCTACGGCCATCTTGATCGCCAGAAGAAGGTCGGGCACCCGCTGCACCTCGTCGAGAGTCAGCGGCTCCCCGCCCTCGACAAGCCCGTGCGGGTCACGTCGGGCGCGATCCAGGGATTCGAGATCGTCGAACGTCACATACCGCCGCGAATCTGCGAGGGGGAGGCTCCTGACGAGAGTGGTCTTTCCCGCCTGTCGCGGGCCGGTGACGGCGACCACCGGGAAGGTCTTCATCATGGTCCGCACCCGCGGCGCCAGGAGGCGGGGGAGGAGGGCAGGGGGTACAAGTGAATTCATGCCGTGAATGATAATCATTCATGGCGTGAATTGCAAGGGAGAATCGTCGGCACCGTGCCCCGACCTCTGAAGGCGGCGGCGATCTTCGGGGGGAGGGTCGGTCTTGAGAAAGCAGCCGGCCCTTGACCCGGATTCTCCATCCCGACATACTGGACATGGCCTGCTTGGAGTCCGGCGGGGACGATGAACAACCCTGAACGAATGGAAATCAGGCGCACTGAGCCGCTCCATCTCACGGTGGTCGTACTGTTCGCGTTCTTCCTTGGCCTGGCGGCCAAGGCCTTGTCGCAGGGCGCAGACCTCAGCGATCCCATCCTCTCCGGAGGGTGGGGGACCGTCGCACGTGTCGCTGCGGCGCTCGTCCTTCTTTGGGCGTCTGCCTCCCTCCTTTGCTACGACGCAGCGGTGCTCGACCGTCGAACGCGCACCGTTGTCACCTACCGACGTTTCTTCGTCCGATTTGGATCGACCGTGCGCCGGATGGACGATTACGACAGGGTTGAGATTCTATCCGCGAACGGCGGCGCGCTCGACTTGGGGGGCCCGCTGTTCTCGCTCCACTTGGCCGGCCGTCAGTCGATCGATCTGGGACTCTGCTGGTTCTACACAAGGGCGAGACGCCGCGCGAGGAGGATCGCACGATTTGCGGGGATCGGCATCAGGGACCTCAGCAGCGGGGAACTCATCGATCGACCTGCAAGTACACTGGATCTGCCGCTGCGGGATCGGGTCGCGGCGGGTGGGGGCCCGCCCGAACTTCCTCCCGAACCCCTCAACAGTCGCATCGAATGGGAAGTTCAGGAAGATGAAGTCGTGTTCGACCTGCCCCCCCGAGGGCTGAACTGGCGGCTGCTGATGGGCGTGGCCCTGATGCTCGCCATCGCTCATCTAGCCCACGATCTCTGGCTTCGGTCGAGGGGGGAGTTTGAGAGGCCGGACGGGATGCTCCTGTTCTGGTTGTTGGCGTTCGTGGGCGGCCTCGGCTTCATGAGCCTCTTCCTCGCAGCCATGCGTTCGTTGGCATGTCGTGAACGCGTGGCGGCTTCGCATCGGGGGGTGCGGCTCGAACGTCGGCTGGGCTCGATCAGAGTCTGGAGTTCGAGGATCGAGGGCGAACTGGATGAACTCGTGGTCGTGCCGACGAATCGGGAGTTTTCTCGGTTCATCGTCTCGCCGAACTTGATCGTCCATGCGGCGGACGACCGAAAGACACTCGAATTCGGGCTGGGCTATTCCCGCGAGGAGCTGCAGTGGGTTCGCGACCTGATCGAACTCCTCGTCAGGGCCCCGCTGCCTCGCGCGCAGAGTGACGCCGCAATCACCATCCCTTCGCCTGCAAGTGCTCCTCCAGGATCCACGCTGGCCCCATGACCAGTGTCCGGCCCGAGATCCCATCCGATGCGCCCGCCATCGCGGAAGTCAATCGCCTCGCCTTCGGGCAGGAGAATGAGGGGCGGCTCGTGGAAGCGATCCGGCGCGGGCCGGGCTTCGACCCGAGGCTCTCGCTTGTGGCGGAGGAGGAGGGGCAGGTCGTCGGGCACATCCTGCTCAGTCCGATCGGGATCGAACTCCGGTCCGGCGGACGGGTCCCGACCACGCCGGCCGGGCGGGTCCCGACCTCGTCGTTGCAGGAAGGGACACCACCGTTGTCGAACCATGCCGTGGGGACCGACGAGAGGGCCGCCGACGACCGGTCGGTCCCCGCCCCTGCGGCCGGTGTGCACCCCGCCCTGGCCCTCGCCCCCATGGCCGTGAGGCCGGGGTTTCAGCGGCGGGGCATCGGCTCCGACCTCGTGCGGGCCGGGCTCGACCGCGCCAGCGCACTCGGGCACCGGATCGTCATCGTGCTGGGTCATCCGGAGTATTATCCGCGCTTCGGGTTTCGCCCCGCCCGCCCGCTCGGGATCGAGCCGCCCTTCCTGGTCCGTGACGAAGTCTTCATGGCGCTCGAATTGTTCCCCGGCGCCCTCGACGGCGTGCGCGGGACCGTGAGGTATCCGCCCGTCTTCGACGGCGTCTGACGGCGGTTTCCTCTTGGACAACGCGCGGCCGGGAGATAGGCTTCCGGAGTTCCCGAGGACCGCCGGGCCATGAAATCCCCCGACTCCCCCGACCCCGACCAGATGGAGTTTCTCCGCTACGGCGGTCACTCCGCCCTCACCGGGGCGGCGCTTCTCCTCCTCGGCATCGGCCTGATCGCGCTGGCGCTTGTTCCCTCGGCCTCGACGCGAAAGGCCATCCGCTCCAAGAACATCAAGGTGATCCTCTTCGGCATCGCGGCCGTCGTTGGAGGCGCGGCCATCGGACGGAGCCCGAGCCGCGTGATCATCGATCGCACGCGTCGGACCGTGCGCAAGGAGTGGAACCTGCTCGTCGCCGTCCCGTTCCGGACCACACTCGTAAAGGACGAGGCCCCGGTCACCCTTTCTAAACATGAGGTGTTCACCGGCCACGGCACGCACACGCGCTTCCGCGTGCGGCTGCCGACCCGCCACGGAGAGGTAGTCCTGGTCAGCCTTGATGAGCACAAGGCCGCTCGCGACAAGGCGGTCGTCGTCGCCCGGTTTCTCGGCGCGATGTTCCGGGACGCCACCGGGTCCGCGCCGGTCGATCTCCGGGCGGACGAGATTGGAGTTCCGCTTCGCGAGCGCGCCTCCGGGCGCGCGGGGGAGCGCGAGTTTCCATCCCAGCCGGAGGACAGCCGGATCGGGTACGAGGTGGAGGGGGACGAGGTCGTGTTCGACATCCCCTCGAGGGGATATCGCTGGACCCACCGGCTGGCGTTGGCCGTGGCGGTCTTCGTCGGAGGTGGTCTGCTGGCAGGGATCGGAGTGATCCTGTCCCGATCCCCCTCCGGAGGACCCTCCCCGAGCGATCTCGTTCTGAGCGTGTTCACACTCGCGCTGGCCCTGGGGGTGGCCGGGGTCGGGACGTGGCTCATCCCGGGGACCACCCGGATCCGCGAGCGGGTCATCGCGTCTCCCCGTCGCCTCCGGCTGGAACGGCGGCACCTCCTGCTCCGCACCGAGATCGAACTGGCGGCCGGTGCGATCGAGGATCTGAGGACCGGCCGGTCTGAACTGGCGCCGGCCCGGACCATGCTCCGTCCCGGCTGGGCGGTTCACGCCCGCGCCGGGGAGCAGTCGCTCGAATTCGGGGTCGGCTGTTCGAGCGAGGAAGTGGACTGGCTCCGGGAGATGGTGCACGCGCTGGTGACGGCCCCCGTGGACGAAGGAGGAGACCCGCCGGACCGCAAAGATGTTTGACGTCGCGGCCCGCCCCCGTCAATCTTGCTGGACTCCCGGCGCCGCTCGGAGCAGGTTCCGGGGCGCTCGCCCGAGAAGGGTGTGATCTACGGGAAGTGGACGGTGGAAGAGCCGTAGTGACGGCCCTCACCGGCTCCGGCGCTACTTCTTCTCCTTCTCGGCCTCCTTGCGGGACTGACGGACCTCGAAATCCCCGATGAGGTCGCCGAGGAGGTCCAGGTCGAATTCCGAATTCCCGGCCGAGCGCACGACTCCGGTCTCGTCGATGATGAAGTTGGACGGGTAGGCCGCCACTCCCCACGCCCGGGCGAGGACGCCCTTCTCGTCATGGAGCGTCAGCATTCCCTCCCCCCCCTGGGATTTCAGGTAGGCGTCCAGGGTGGCCCGCGGTTCCCCGCAGTTCACGGTGACCAGGACCACGTCCTTCTTCGCTTCCAGCTTCTTGTGCAACTGCACAAGATCCGGGAATTCCCGGGTGCAGGCCCCTCACCACGTGCCCCAGAAGTGCACGATCACCAGCTTGCCCTTCATCGCGCCCAGATTCACGGCGCGACCGCCGACGTCTTTGCCCGCCAGCCGCTTGGCCGGTTTGCCGATGAGGCCGGCGTAGGGCGGGCCCTTCTCCCGGACGAGCCGCGTGGCCATCGGCCCCTCAGGGTCTTTCTCGATGACGGTGGCGGCGACTTCCTTCAGCAACTTCGGATCACCAGATCTGACCGCGTACTTCCAGAGGAACCAGACGGTCCCCGGCACCCATTCCTTGTCGGTCAACCGGCCGAGAAGTTCCCGGTATCGGCGAACGGCGGAGTCATACTCCCCGAAGGCGGCCTCGATCTTGCCGATCTCCTGCGAGAGTCGCCAGGAGTTGGTCGACCCCCGGTCCAGATCCGGTCTCGCATCAAGCGCGAGGAATTGCTGTTTGAGTCGGGTCAGACGGTCGAGGTGGGCCGCGGGATCGGTCAGCATCGACTGCAGGCCGTCGAGTTCCTGCTTGAAGCTGGCGATCTCCGTCTTGAGGTCGTCCTCCGCCCGAACGGCGGTGCCCGCCCCGAAGACCAGGAGGAAGACGAATCCCGCCCCGTGTCGAGTGTCCATGGACCGCTCTCCTTTCTCGCGCCCCGTGTCGACCGGCAGTATGAAGCCCCGCGGCCCCGGATGTCAACGTCGATGTGAAACGACTCCGTGTGGGGGCTCGGCGACTGCTACAGGGTGCGGGCCGGGACTTCCGGCGCTTCGGTCAGAAACCTCGCCAGCAGCCGGTGGAAGTGGTGCACCCCGCGTTCGTGCCGCGGCGAGTAGCGGCCGCGCCCGTAGAAGCGCGAGGCGATCCCCTGCTGCACCCGTTCCACGATCGCCTCGTCCTCCCGCTCCACCCGGTCGAGCGACCCGCCCGCCCCCTTTCCGAGCCGGGACCGGTCCCCCACGTACGCGAGATAGCGCACCCGCGTCCGGTCCGGCGCGAGCGGCTGGACGAGGTTGATCGAGATTCCCCACGGGTAGAAGTTGAACATCGTGTTCGGGAAGAGCCAGTAGTAGTACCCCGCGATCTTCCGGCCGTGATATCGGCATCGCATCGCCGGCGTCCTGCATGGCGCCTCGGCGAGGACGTTTCCCCGGTGGGTACAGACGATGGAGAGCGCGCGGATCTCCCCGGCCGCGTCGCGCGTGAGGAGGATCGGCTCGTTCAGGAGACCTTCGAGGAGCGTGAACGGGGCGACCGACCCGGATTCCGTGAGGACGCCGACCTCGCCCAGGAACTGCCACGTGCGCGTGAAGACCCGCTCGCGGGCAAGGTCGAAGTACCGCGGATCCCGGTACACCTCGGCGGGGAGGGTGGAGGCGCGGGCGATGTCCGGGTCGATGGAGAGGGGGGGGAGGGTCATGGCGGGGGCGATTCTACGATGGGGACCGGGCTCTGGCCAGAATCCACTGGTCGGCGGGCGGGTCGGGATCGACCTCGAATCCCGAAAGGCGCGGTGACAGTTCGTCCGAATGCTTGGCCCGGACGCGTCCGCCGCGCTACCATGCCGCGCGCCATGCTGGCCCTCGATCATGTCCGGAAGTCCTACGGCGCTGTTCCCGCCCTGAGCGATGTTTCGCTCTCGGTCGCGCCTGGCACCTGCACCGTGCTCATCGGCCCGTCCGGGGGGGGGAAGACGACGCTCCTGCGGTGCGTCGCGGGACTGGAGGAGCCGGACGGGGGGAGCGTGCGGTGGGGGGAGGAGTGCTGGAGCAGTTCTTCCGGACCGGAGCGCACCCCTCTCCCTGCCCTCCCCCCTGCGGGGGGAGGGGAACAACAGAACTCTCCGCCCCCGCCCTGGGGACGTGGACGACGGGTCCCCGTTCCGCCCGAGCGCCGCGGCGCTGGGATGGTCTTCCAGCACGGCGCACTCTGGCCGCAGAAGACCGCCCGGCAGCACCTGGAACTCGTGTTGTCGGTGCGGGTGAAAGACCGATCCGCGTGCATCGCGAAGGTGGCGGAGTGGCTGGAGCGGGTGGGATTGACCGCGCTCGCCGACCGGTATCCCGATGCGCTCTCGGGCGGCGAGCGGCAGAGACTCGCCCTCGCCCGGGCCTGCGCGCCGTCGCCGCGGGTCCTGCTGCTCGACGAACCGCTCACGGGTCTCGATCCCGCCTCGGCCGAACGACTCACCTCGCTTATCGTTGATACGAGGAAGGCCCTCGGCTGCGCCGCGATCTGGGTCACGCACGCCCAGGAGGCGGCGCTCCCGCCGTGCGACCGCGTGGCGGTCTGCATCGCGGGTCGAGTAGAACAGGAGGCGCCGCCGGCCGTACTGTTCACCAGGCCCCGGAGCGTGGAGGTGGCGCGGCTCGTCGGCTTTCGCACCTTCCTGCGCGCCACGCCGCTCGCCGACGGGGCGATGATGACCGAATGCGGGCGGTTGACCGTCGCGGCGCCCGCGGCGGAGGCCGGGCGGGCGCCGAGCACCGAGGGCGGGCGGGTCCCGACCTCGTCGTTGCAGGATGGAGTGCGGAGCATGCCAGAACCTTCTCCGAACATGAACGAGCGTTCCCCCAGTGACCGGTCGGTCCCCGCCCCTACGGTCTCTCCAACGACCTCGCCTTCCCGAACTTCGGTTTCCGGTTCCGATCCGCAATCCGAAATCGGCAATCCGCAATCGCCGGTGGTCGGTCTCCGTCCGGAGCAATGCGTCGCCTCGACCTCGGGCAGCTGTCTCGGGCGGGTGATCGACTTCCGCTATCTGGGCGGACGGGCGGTGAGCCGGGTCCGGGTGGGTTCGGCCGTGGTCGAAGTGACCTCCACCCTTGACCCCGCGCCCGGCTCGGAGATACGATTCGGCATTCTGGGGGATGCCGTTCCGCTCGATGGATCACCGGGAGACGCGGGATGAGGTGCGCGGCGCGGGGCGAAGATCGCAGGACAGGACTCGGCCGTCCCTGCCGGGCGGGACGTGCGAGCGTCCACCGGGCGGGTCCCGAGTGCGACGTGCGGGCGGGTCCCGCCCTCGTCGCTCCAGGAGAAGAGGGGAAGCATGCCGAGGTCCTCGCCGGGAACGGGCCATCCAGCCCCCGACCACCGGTCGGCACCCGCCCCTACGGTTTCATCCGGGATCCGCGCCCGCTCCGGGATTCCGCACCGACAAGTTGGAAAATGTGGGGTCCGCGGTGGCACGGGCAGCTTGCTGCCCGTGCCAGGCGCGGCGCAGGCACGGGCGGACAAGCCGCCCGTGCCACCCCCACCCCGCTTGATCTTGCGAGTCTCACGAGGTCGGGTCCCGCCCGGTGGCGGGAGATGGGAGGAGTCACCACGAACCCGTATCCTCAAACCTCACGAAATCCCGAGCATTCGGAGGGACACCACTCGTTGCATGGCTGGGCACGGCGACTCCTGGCCGCCTTCGGCGTGTTGTTCCTGGCCCTGCTCTCCCTTCCCGGCTGCGGTCCGGAGGGCGCCGCCGCGGTCGAGCCCGCGGCCGGCAGGCCGGACGGCCTTGTCACGTGGTGGGGCGGACGCGGGGCGATCTCGGGCCGCTTCCAGTCGCCTCGCGGCCTCGCGGTCGATCGGCAGGGGAACGTCTACGTCGTGGATCTCTCCTGCCGGGTCCAGAAGTTCACGCCCGACGGAAGGCACCTTCTCACCTGGACCCTGCCCTCGAATCAGATCGGCAACCCCGAGGACCTGGCCACCGATCGCGACGGGAACATCCTCGTCACCGACACGCACTACTACCGCATCCTCCGCTATTCGACCGAGGGGAAACTCCTCAATATGTTCGGGGCCCGCGGCGAAGGGCCCGGGGAGTTCATCTTCCCGGTCGGCCTGGCCGTGGGGAAGGACGGCGCCATCTACGTGACCGAGTACGGCGGAAACGACCGCGTGCAGGTCTTCACGTCCGAGGGGAAGTTCCTGCGCCAGTGGGGGAAGTTCGGCGACGCCCCCGGCGAGTTCAACCGCCCCCAGGACGTGGCCGTCGACGACGATCGCGACCGCGTTTACGTGGCCGACGCCGCCAACCACCGTCTTCAGGTCTTCACCCGCGAGGGGGAGTTCATCCGCATCCTCGGCGGGGCCGGCGAGGGTCCGTCCGAACTGAGCTACCCGTACGGGCTCGACTGGCACCAGGGCCGGCTGATCGTGACCGAATACGGGAACGGTCGCGTGCGCGAGGTCGATGTAGAGGGCCGCGGCCGCGCCGGCCTCTCGTGGGGCCGCACCGGTCGCGATCCGGGCTCGCTTCACACCCCGTGGCACACGGTTCATGATGCCACGGGCGCGTGCTATGTGGCGGACACCGACAATCACCGGATTCAGAAGTTCAGATGGAAATGACAGCGAAGGAGCACATCTTCACATGAAACGCGCCATACATTGTCTCCTCCCTCTGTTTCCACTTCTTGCAGGGAACGGCCACGCCCGCGGCGACGAGGAGTTGGCGAAGCAGTGGGCGCGCGATGACATGACGAATGAAGAGCGAGATGCACTCGTCGAGAAAACCCTCAAGGAGCCGTTTGAAGTGGTCATTCCCCTCCTGTACCGCGTTCTGGCCCGCCTGCGCGCGGAGAAGGACAAGGACTTTCCGATCGCGTACAATCCTTGGGGAGAGATCCCTTGGCATGACGAGCATGCCTGCCCCGCGGCAAAGACCGAATTCATGGTGGGCCACGTCTGGTCTGCTCTCATGAAACCTGAGAACGATCCCGCCAAGGCCCGCTTTCTGATTTCGCTCCTGGACAAGGAAACCGATGAAGAGAAGATCGTCTCACTCCTCGTCAATATCGACTACCACCAGTGGATTCCGGAGGCCGAGGACGCTGTTCATGGATTGGCCGCAGATCCGGCAAGGTCTCCGCACGTCCGGTTTTGCGCCGCACACGCCCTCCTCATGCACCTTGATCTGAACGCCAACGTGCCGCTTGCCCTTGAGGTCATCCGAGCACACAAAGCCGGACTGAATCGCGAGCAGTACTTTCCCTGGCTCTTCAACTTCGGAAACCGCCTGTACACTCTCACCGATCCGAACCGCCGGGCCGTCCTGCGCGCGGGATTCGCCATTCTGGTTGAAGCTTCCCATCGCCCTCCGAGCGGTGGCTACTTCGTGGCGCGCTTTCTGGGATTCCTGTTGAAGCCTCCCCGCGAGTTCGCCCCGGATCAGACCGACGAGAAGTACAAGGGTGCACACGGTCTGAAGGACACTTTTTTTGAAGACACTGTTTGCAACGCACTAGCGTGGTGGGCCACCCACAAGGACGATCCGGAGATGGCCGACCCACCTCAGGAGAGCCCGAAGTGAAACGCGAAAGCGTCTCTTCGGCATGCGCGATTTTGAACCTCTCTCTTTTTTCGTCCTTCGCTTTTCGTCCGTCGTTCCTCGTCCGTCGTCCGTCGTCCCTCGTCCATCTTCCGTTGAGCCCCTGACCGATGCCCTTCTCATTCGTCACCCCAGTCGCCTTGGCGCTCCTTGCGGTCATCCCGCTGGCCTGGTGGCTCGCGAGCCGGTCGCGCTCGGGCCTCGACCGCTGGCGGAGCGGGATCGCCACCACGCTCCGCACCCTCATCCTCCTCGCCCTCGCGGGGGCGATTGCCGAGACGCAGTGGGTCCGCTCGTCGGACGAGCTGGTCCTGATCGCCTGCCTCGACGTCTCGAAGAGCATCCCCGAGGCCCGGGCGAAGGAGGCGCGCGAGTTCCTCACGGAGGCGGCGAAGCGGATGACCGAGCACGACAAAGCCTCCCTCATCGTCTTCGGCGGCGAGGCCTCCATGGAGACCGCCCCCACGCGCCCGTTCGAGGTGGGGCAGATCGCCTCCATCGTTCCGAGGGACCACACCGACATCTCCTCCGCCCTCCGACTCGCCCTCGCCGCCTTTCCGGAGGGGGTCCAGCGCCGCGTCCTCCTCATCAGCGACGGCAACGCCTCGCGCGGCGACGCCATCGCCGAGGCCCGCGCCGCCAAGGCCGCCGGGGTCCGCATCGACGTCTATCCGGTCCCCCTCGACCAGAAGCGCGACATCCTCTGCGAGGCCGTCGTCTGCCCGAGCGAGGTGAAGAAGAACGAGTCGTTCGACGCCAAGGTGATCGTCCGCTCCGAAGAGGAGACCGAGGCCACCATCACCCTCTTCCGGAACGGCCAGCTCGTCGGGCGCGAGCCGGTCCACCTCGTGAAGGGGAAGAACGCCTTCCTCTTCCCGCAGAAGGTGGTGGACCAGGGGATGTACGAGTATCAGGCGGTGATCGAGACCGGCACGGACAAGGTCCCGGAGAACAACCGGGCCAGCGGATTCTCGTACGTGCAGGGGAAACCGCGGGTCCTCGTCCTGGCGGGGAGCGACGCCGACGCGCAGTTCCTCGTCCCCGCCCTCAAGCAGGAGATCGAGGCGGTGGCCGAGGGCGGGGCCAACGTCGAGTACCGGTCGCTCGCGAACATCCCACAGTCGCTCGCGGAGTTCCAGAACTACGACGGACTCGTCCTCGTGAACGTGAACGCCGGGTCGTTCAGCCCGGCGCAACTGCAGATGCTCGAGAGCAACGTGCACGACCTCGGGATCGGGCTGGTGATGGTGGGCGGGGACGATTCCTTCGGCGCGGGCGGCTACCTCGGGACGCCGGTGGAGCGGGCGCTTCCGGTGACGATGGACCTGAAGCAGCGGGAGGTGATGCCGAACGGGGCGCTCGCGGTGGTGCTCCACACCTGCGAACTGAGCGACGGTCGCGGCAATTACTGGGCGAAGAAGATCACGCAGGCGGCGGTGGAGCGGCTGTCGTCGCAGGACTACGCCGGCGTGCTGGACTACGGCGGGACGGGCGGCCGATGGGGGGAGGAATGGGCGATCCCGATGCAGCTCGTCGGGACGAAGAGCGGGCTCCTCCAGGCGATCGCCGGGCTCTCGCCGGGCGACATGCCGTCGTTTCATACGATCCTGGACATGGCGGAGAAGGGGCTGAAGAAGGTCAATGCCGCGCTCAAGCACATCATCATCATCACCGACGGCGACCCGAGCCCGCCCACCGGAAACGTCATGGCGAACCTGCGGGCGGGGAAGGTGACGCTCAGCACGGTGCTCATCGACGCGCACGGTGGCCGCGCCGGGCCCTGCTACCAGGCGATGAAGAAGCTCGCGGACGAGGGCGGAGGCTCCGCCTACTTCTGCGACGACCCGAACCACCTGCCGCAGATCTTCGTCAAGGAGGCGGCGCTCGTGCGGAAGGGACTGCTCTTCGAGGAGGAGTTCAAGCCGAAGATGGTCTCGAGCAGCGAACTTCTCCGCGGGATTCCTTCCGGGTCGTTTCCGTCGCTCAAGGGGTATGTGGCCACCACCGCCAAGCCGGCGCCCGCGGAGGTCTCCATCATCTCGCATCACCAGGACCCGGTCCTCGCGCAATGGCAGTACGGACTGGGGAAGTCGGTGGCCTTCACGAGCGACGCGAAGAACCGCTGGGCCGCGAACTGGGTCTCGTGGGACGCCTACGCGAAGTTCTGGGGACAGGTGGTGCGGTGGACGATCCGCACGGCGCCGCCGGGGCAGTACCGCGTCACCACCACCGTGCAGGGCAGCACCGGAAAAGTGGTGCTCGACGCGATCGACCCCGAGGGCCGGTTCGTGAATTTCCTCACGCTCAAGGGGGTGGCCGTCGGGCCGAAGCTGGAGGGGGAGGACCTCCAGTTCCAGCAGGTGGCGCCCGGGCGGTACGAGGCGCAGTTCGATGCGTCGAAGGTCGGGTCGTATCTCGTCAACGTCGGCTATCAGGGGCCGGAGGGGAGCGGGTATCACGCGAGCGGGGTGGCGATCCCGTACTCACCGGAGTACAAGGACCAGACCACGAACATGGGGACGCTGGAGCAGATCGCCGAGATCACGCGGGGGAAGGTATTCAGGCCCGACCGCCTGCGGCAGGAGCAGAGCTCGCTGTTCCGGCACGATCAGAAGGCGTTCCAGCGATCCCAGCCGCTCTGGCCGTGGCTGCTGGTGTTCGCAGCCTGTCTCTTCCCGCTGGACATTGCGGTGCGGCGGGTCATCATCGAGAAGAAGGACATGATGGCTGCGTGGGAGAAGGTGCGGGAGAGACTGCCCGTGCTGCCGAAGCCGGCGCTGGTGGAGAAGGTGGACGCGCGGCTCTCGGCCCTGCTGTCGCGCAAGAAGGCGGTGCGGGAGGAGATGGAGGGACGGCGGGTTTTCAACGCGACGCCGGAGGAACTGGACAAGGCCCCGCCGCCGCCGATCGCGGGCGCGCCTCCGCCGTCCGCGGCCTCACCGGCGCCGCCGGCCGCTCCCGCGGCCCCGCCGCCCACCGCCAAGAAGGACGACGTGGACTATACGGCGCGACTGCTGGAAGCGAAGCGCCGCGCGAAAAAGGACAAAGGAGTCTGAACCGCGAATGGCGCGAATGGCGCGAATTCAGGAGACAGAAGCGGAAGGAGTTGGGGGACAGAAAAAACAAGGGAAACGGATGATCGCCTGCCCCAGGACGCCCGGGCGAGTTGCGTACCGCGAGGATGGAATTGAATGCGCGACGAAAGCAGATCGGGGTTTGCCGTCTTCCTGGCTCTTTGCGGCGCTGCGGCTTCGCTGACCTTTATCGGCGGGCCTGACGTTACACCCCGGAATGACCTTGTCGACATCACGATTGAGGAAGACTCTCGTGAGAATGTTCAAACACAGATCGTGGTCGCGGTCTCGCGCCGACGGATGGTGGAGTCCGGGGTTACTCGTGAACAGATCCGGAAGATCCGGAAGGCCTACCTCGATGGCGTTTCCGGAATGTTGGCGGAGGCTATAGTGGACGGACTTCAGCGAGGTTTGATCGCGCGTTTCTTCGGAGCAGACATGGGATATGCGGAGCATTCAAGAGAGAACGTGACGGCGCAGACGGTGACGCCGACGGTACTGACGGGCAACGACTCGGCGGTTTGGGAATTCCTCCGGTGCGGAGTACTGGTTGAAGTTCGGGAATCGACCGGAAGCAACGTCAGAGTCATGAAAAGAGGTTGGTTGGCCATACCGTAGGCGATGGTGCCCGCCGTTTCTCCTTGTGTCCAGGCGCTTCGCATGCACCCTCTGTTTCTGTTGTTTCTGTCGTTTCTGTCGTTCTTGTCGTTTCTGTTGTTTCTGTTGTTCCTGTTGTTTCTGTTGTTCCTGTTGTTTCTGTTGTTTCTGTTGTTTCTGCTGTTGTTCCCCTCAGATTCTTTTTTCGTTGTTTCCGTTTGAATTCGCGTAATTGGCGCCATTCGCGGTTCGTCTCCGTTGTCTCCGTTTGAATTCGTGCCATTCGTGGTTCCAACTCTGCGGCCAAGGAGGAGTTCCATGGCGGACGTACAGGCGAAGGTCGAGGCGTTCCGGACCGATTTCAAGGCGCTGCGGGACGAGATCGGTAAGGTGATCGTCGGGCACCAGCCGATCGTGGACGGGGTGATCACCTGTCTCTTCGTCGGCGGGCACTGTCTGCTCGAGGGGGTCCCCGGCCTCGGGAAGACGCTTCTCGTGCGGACGCTCGCCACGGCGGTCGAACTCAAGTTCAACCGGATCCAGTTCACGCCCGACCTCATGCCGGCAGACATCATCGGCACAAACCTGGTCGTGGAGGCGCCGGGGGGGGGGCGGATGTTCAAGTTCCAGCAGGGGCCGGTGTTCTCGCAGGTGGTGCTGGCGGACGAGGTGAACCGCGCCACGCCCAAGACGCAGTCGGCCCTGCTCGAGGCGATGCAGGAGCACTCGGTCACGGTCGGGGGGAACATCTACACGCTGGAGGAGCCGTTCCTGGTCCTCGCCACGCAGAACCCGCTGGAGATGGAGGGGACCTATCCGCTGCCCGAGGCGCAGCTCGACCGGTTCTTCTACAAGCTCATGGTGGAGTTCTCGAGTCTTGAGGACCTGAAGACGATCCTCGGCCGGACCACGGACGCCGGGGCGCCGAAGACGCAGAAAGTGATGACCGCCGCGCGGATCCAGGAGTGGAAGCAGCTCGTCCGCGAGGTGGTGGCCGCGCCGCACCTCAAGGACTACGTGGCCCGGATCATTCTTGCCACCCACCCGAAGAGCCCCTTCGCCATCGACATCACCAACAAGTATGTCCGGTACGGTTCCAGCCCGCGCGGGGCGCAGTCGCTCATCCTGGCCGCAAAGGTGAAGGCCCTGCTCGACGGCCGGTACAACGTGAGTTTCGCGGACGTCAAGTCGTGCGCGAAGCCTTCCCTGCGTCACCGCCTTATCCTGAACTTTGAGGGCGAGGCGGAGGGGATCTCGACCGACTCGGTCATCGACGCCGTCCTCAAGGAGGTGCCCACCAGCGCCGAGGCTGTGACCGCGAAGTGAGGACCGCGAATTACGCGAATTACGCGAATTCAAACGGAAACAACGGAGACAACGGAGACAACGGAAAAAGCGGAAGGAACCGAAACAACGGAAACAACCGAAACCACGGAAAAGACGGAAACAGCAGAAGCAGAGGTGTGGAAACCACTGAAGACACTGAGGACGCTGAAACGGCGGCAGAGGAGTTGTTGAGGGCTTTGGATTCGGCGGCTTTTGCGGCAAGGTTTCCACGGCGGGGCTGGGAGGCGGATTTGTGTCGCCTTCGGGATTCCGCCCTCCAATCCGTGCCGCCGTGCGGTTCGGAACCCGTGCGCCTGCCGGAGATGGTCGCTTTGGGCGGACTCGGCGGGGGCGGGATGCTTGACCCTCCGACTCGGTGTGGCCCCCGGCCGATCCAGGGTTCTCAGTGGACGTCACTGTGCCGTGGTTTCTGTTTCTTCTGTTGTTTGCCCTTTCTTCTCGGTGAACTCAGCAGTCTCAGCAGTCTGTGTGTCGTCGTTGTTTCTTCCGTAGTTTCTGTTGTTGTTTCTTCCGTAGTTTCTGTTGCTGTTTCTTCTGTAGCTTCTGTTGTTGTTTCTTCTGTGGTTTCTGTTGTTGCTGTTTCTGTAGTTTCTGTTGTTGCTCCTTTGTTCCGTTTGAATTCGCGCCATTCGCGCAATTCGCGGTAGACCCTTCGCGTCTTTGGCGGTCCCGATGGCGACGAACGCCCCAGCGCTCCTCGACCCCGAATTCATGACCCGCCTGGAGCAGCTCTCGACGGTGTCGCGGAAGATCTTCCGCGGACGGCTCAAGGGGGAGCGGCGGTCGAAGAAGAAGGGGATGTCCGTCGAGTTCGCCGACTACCGCGACTACTCCCAGGGGGACGATCCGCGCTTCCTCGACTGGAACGTGTACGGCCGTCTCGACCGGCTCTTCCTCAAGCAGTTCCTCGAGGAGGAGGACCTCTTCGTCTACATCCTGATCGACCCGAGCGAGTCGATGGGATTCGGTTCCCCGACGAAACTCGGGTACGCCGCCCGGGTGGCGGCGGCGATCGCCTATATCAGCCTCGCGAACCTGGACCGCGTCACGATCTCCACCCTCGGGCCGAACCCCCTCCAGTTCGGCCCCACTCGGGGTAAGCGCCAGGTCTGGCGGATGTTCGACTTTCTCGGCCGTCTCGAGCCGGCCGGCGGCACCGACCTCGCCCCCGCCTGCAAGCACTTCGCCCTCAAGCACCGCACGAAGGGGGTGGTGGTGATCCTCTCCGACTTCCTGGACAAGGGCGGCTACCAGACGGCGCTCCGCTACTTTCTCCAGCATCAGATGGACGTCTTCGTGCTGCAGCTCTTCGCCCCGGAGGAAGTGGAGCCGCCGCTCGCGGGTGACCTGAAGCTCCTGGATGTGGAGGATTCCGACATCGCCGAAGTCTCCGTCTCTCCCGCGCTGCTCAAGATTTATCAGCGGAATCTGGGGGCCTTCACGGGCGGTTTGCGCGACTTCTGCGTGAAGAGCGGGTTCGCGTATCTGAGCGCCACCACGGCGGTGCCGTTCGACCAGCTGATCCTGAATTCGCTTCGGAGGGCGGGACTGTTTCAATGAACTTCCTGAGCCTGTCCATGCTCGGTTTCGCCGCGCTGATGCCGCTCGTGGTCCTGCTCTACCTGCTCAAACTCCGCCGCAAGGAGCAGGTGATCTCCAGCACCTACCTCTGGAAACGCGCGATCGAGGATTTCCGCGTCAATGCCCCGTTCCAGAAACTCCGCCGGAACCTGCTCCTCTTCCTCCAGCTCCTCGTCCTCGCCCTCGCGGTGTTCGCCCTCATGCGCCCGTACATCCAGGGCAAGCCGGAGGACGGGGAGAGCCTCTTCGTTCTCATCGACAACTCCGCCTCCATGCAGGCCACCGACGTGTCGCCGAACCGTCTCGCCGAGGCCAAGAGGAAGGCGAAGGAGGCGGTCGACGGGATGAACGACAGCGACAACATGATGGTCATCGCCTACAGTTCCAAGGCCTCGATCGTGGCTTCGCTCACCCGCGACCGGATGCGGCTCAAACAGGCCATCGACGCCCTCGAACCGGCCGACACCCGCACCAACCTCCGCGAGGCGATCCTCATCGCCGCCTCGCTCGCCGCCCCGCCCACCGCCGTCCCGGGCGCCGACACCGGCCCGGACGCCCCCCCCGTACCGGTCTCCCCCCTCGGGAACCAGGTGAACTCCAAGCGGCGCCTCGTGATCGTCTCCGACGGACGCTTCACCGACCTCCCCGACCGCCTCCCCAAGGGACTCCCCGTCTCGCTCGTCACCATCGGCGAAAAAAAACCAGGAAACCTCGCCATCACCGCCCTCGACGCGCGCAAGTCGCTGGACGCTGTCGGCGACTTCCAGGTGTACGCCCGGGTCGAGAACTTCGGGAAGGAGAAGGCGGAGGCGACGCTCGAACTCTACCTCAACGACAAGATGATCGACGCCGCGCCGGTGGAACTCGGCCCCGGGAAGTCGGTTTCGCGCGTCTTCGACAAGCAGGGCCTGAAGAAGGGGGTGCTCCGGGTCCGGCTCGACCTCGACGACGATCTCGCCGTCGACAACACCGCCTGGACCATCATTGGGGCCGAGCAGACGATCGACCTCCTCCTCGTCTCCGAGAACAACTTCTTCCTCGAGAAGGCGCTCGCCCTCGATCCCCGCACGAGCGTCTCCAAGATCACCCCGGAGGCGTTCGCGAAGGACGAACGCGCTCATCTCGAAGGCGCCCTGGCGTACGACTTCTTCGTCTTCGACCGCTGCGCCCCGAAATCGCTCCCCCCCGGCAACTACCTCTTTCTGGCGGCGGTTCCGCCGCTGCCCGAAGTCGCGCTCGGGGACGAGGTGAAGGAGCCGATCGTCGTGGACTGGAACCACACCCACCCGACCACCCGCTTCGCCGATTTCGGAAACGTCTCGATCGGCAAGTCCAGGGCTCTGCGGGTCCCCTCCTGGGCGGTGTCGCTCCTCGAATCGGACCGCGGGCCCCTCATCGCGGCGCTGACGAAGGAGAATCTCCAGGTGGGGATCGTGGCGTTCGACATCTTCGCCTCCGACTGGCCGATCCGGCTCTCCTTTCCGATGTTCATCTCGAACGTCGTGGAGTGGCTCGGCGGGGGAGGCTCGCAGATCACGAGCGCGACGCGTTCCCCCGGCGACGTGGTGACGATCTACCCGGACCGTGGGATGGAGCAGGTGACCGTGACCGATCCCTCGGGGCGGAAGCAGGAGTTCAAGGTGGGGCAGGACAAGTCGATCGGGTATGCCGCGACGGAGCGCGTGGGGCTTTACAGCGTGCTCTGCACGGGGAAGAAGGAGGCGAAGGCCGAGTTGCGCTTTGCGGTGAATCTCCTCAACGCGGAGGAGTCGAACATTGTCCCGCGGGAGAACGTGAAGTTCGGGAGCGAGGCGGTGGTGACGTCGGCCGCGGTGGCTCTGACGAATCAGGAACTCTGGCGCTGGTTCGCGATCGGCGCCTTTGCGGTGCTCCTCCTCGAGTGGATCGTGTATCATCGGCGCGTCGGGATGTGACATGACGTCTCCGCCGGAAAAGCCGGGACCGCCCGCCGCCGATCGCACCGTTGTCATGCCGGCCTCGGGCCCCCCTCCGCCCCCGCCCGTCGTGGACGACGTCTCGGACACGCAGCCGTGCGCGCCTCCCGAGGCCGGGCGGGTGCCCACGGTGATCGAGCCTGGCGCGGCCGGCCGGCCGCGCGCACCATCCGGGATCGGGGCCGGGACGCCGCTCGGCGGGCGATACACCGTCACCCGCGAGATCGGACAGGGCGGGATGGGGACGGTCCTGGAGGGGTGGGACACGGCGATCGGCCGTCCCGTGGCGCTCAAGATCATGCGGGGCGAGACCGAGGTCCCGCCCGAGATCCGCGAGCGGTTCCTTCACGAGGCGGAGGTCACCGGCCGGCTCGAGCATCCGAACATCGTCCCGGTCCACGACCTCGGCCAGGCGCCCCATCCGCAGACCGGCGTCCCCCAGGCCTTCTTCTGCATGAAGCTGATCGAGGGGGAGGATCTCCTCTCGGTCATCCAGCGGCTCGCCTCCGGCGACGAGGAGGCCCGGAAGGCGTTCAGCCGCACCCGGCTCCTCCAGATCTTCCAGGACATCTGCATGGGGATCGCCTTCGCGCACGACCGCGGCGTGATTCATCGCGATCTCAAGCCGGGCAACGTCATGATCGGCCGGTACGGCGAGACGCTCATCGTCGACTGGGGGCTCGCGAAGGTGAAGGGCCAGGGGACCGCGGGCGACCGCGCGCTTCGTTCAGGGCCTGCGACCGTCCCGCGCCATCCCGAGAGCACCCAGCTCACCCTCGACGGCGAGATCCTCGGCACTCCCGCCTACATGTCGCCCGAGCAGGCCACCGGCCGGCTCGGCCAGGTGGATGAGCGGAGCGACATCTACTCCCTCGGCGCGATCCTCTACGAGATGCTCGTCTACCGCCCCCCCTTCGAGGGCGATGACCCGATGCAGGTGGTGCGCTCGGTCGCTGCGGGGGAGGTCATCCCGCCGTCGCAGAAGATTGCTTTTCCGGCGGGGCGCGCTTCGGAAGCGGCGGAGTGCGCCGCGGAAGCGGCGCGCGTGGGGCCGGCGTCCCCGCCTGCCCGGGGCGGCGCCCCGGGGGACACCCCTGCCCGTGCCGGTGGAACTGGGGTGGAACTGGAGTGGATCGTCCTCCGCGCGATGGCGAAGGACCCCGCCGACCGCTACCCGACCGCGCGGCAACTGCACGACGAGATCCAGCTCTACCTCGAAGGGGTGAAGGAGCAGGAGCGGCGCCGCGATCTCGCCCGCGTCAAGGTGGAGGAAGGGCGGGGAGTCGCGGACCGTCTGGCCGGCCTGCGCGAGCGGATCGCGCAGGGAGAGACGGCGGCGAAGAAGATGGCGGAGGAGACGCGGCCGTGGCACCCGATCGAGAGGAAGCGGGCGCTCTGGCGGGCGGAGGACGGGATCGAGCAGTTGCGGAACGAACTTCTCGACACCTTCTCGGCGGCGAACGGGGCCTTCACGGCGGCCCTCAGCATCGATCCCTCCTGCGCGGAGGCCCGGGCGGGAAAGGCGGCCCTGTTCTGGGACCGCTTCGCGGAGGCCGAGGCGGCCGGAAACGCGGAGCAGATGCGGATCAACCGCGTTCTGGTGGAGCAGTACGACGACGGCTCCTACGCGGAGCGGCTCAAGGGGGACGGGACGCTGTCGGTCCGGACGCGGCGGTACCCCTGCGGGTGCTTGAAGGATGAGGGTGGGGTGGGGGGGGACGCCGGCGCGTCGACGGGTCCGGCCACAGCCTTTCGCCGGCACCGATCCGAATGCGTCCCTGTTCCGCTCATCGGCGTCCACATCTTCCTCTACGCGTGGCGCGAGGTCGATCGTCGGCTCGTTCCGGCGCGGCCGACCGGGGTGGCGGGGCCCGGCGGCGCGGCCGGGAAGATGCCGACGCCGGCGGCGCAGGTCGATGGGCTCCCGCTCTCCGAGGCGCAATACCTGGGACCCACCCCGCTCGAGGGGGTGAGGATCCCGATGGGGCGGTATCTGCTGCTCCTCGTGTCGGCGGACGGTTCCTTCGCCCGCGTCCCGCTTCACATCACGCGGCTTCGGCAGGAGTCGATTGATGTCACGCTCTTCTCCCCGGACGAGATCGGAGGAGGATTCATCCACATCCCGGCCGGGCCGGTCGTGTACGGCGGCGATGCGGTTGCGCTTCAGCCGGTGCGACAGGTGTTCGACGTGCCGGACTTTTTCATCGCGAGATTCCCCGTGACGGCGGGAGAGTATCTCGAATTCCTGAACGATCTCGTCCGCACCCATCCGGACGAGGCCGCGCGGCGCGTCCCGAGAACGGAGACGCAGGCCGGATATCTGTGGCCGCGCGGAGCCGACGGACGATACGCGCTGCCCGGTCCGGAGGGTCCGCTCTTTCCGGGCGCCTCGGGTCCGCAGCCGTGGGACGCGCGTCAGCCGATCACGTGCGTCTCCGGGGAGGACGCGGCGGCGTTCGCCGCCTGGAGCGCGTCGCGCCAGCGGCGCTTCGTGGCGCTCCCCCGCGAAGAGGAGTGGGAGAAGACCGCGCGGGGCTGCGACGGCCGGATCTATCCCTGGGGGGACCGCTTCGACGCCTCGTTCTGCAACGGGATGGAGACGCACGAGAAGGGGGGGCGGGTGCTGCCGGTGGGCGCGATGGCGACGGACGAATCGCCGTACGGGGTCCGCGATCTGGCGGGGAACGCGCGCGACTGGTGCCGGAACATGCCGCAGCCGAGCTATCACGAGTGGCGCGCCATCCGCGGCGGGGCCTGCATGCTGGCGGGGCAGTATCTCCACTCGGCCTACCGCTTCGCCGGCCGACCGGCCACGGTCCACATCTTCAACGGGTTCCGGCTGGTCGCCTACCCGGTCGCGGACCCCTCCCACGAGGATGATGGGCCGGCGAGAGAAGAGTAAGCCCTGAGGTTTCAACGGACTCTGCGCCATGCCGTCGCCGCAGAACGTCGATACGTCACCGATGTCCACCCCCACCGGGGCGCCTACGCCTTGATCTTTCAGCCGGCCGGCTTCGTCTCCTTGACCGAGACCTCCTTCCCCTCGTTCGCCTCGCCCGCCGCGTCCATCGCCTTCGCCCAGCCGCCTCGATAGACCAGCTTCCCCTCCCTGTCGAGGACGTAGGTCGCCGTCACCACCTTCGCCCCGAGAGTGTTCGTTCCCGTCTTGCCCTCGTCGCAACAGAGGGTATAGCTGATTCCGTTCTTCTCCGCGAAGGCCTTCAGCTCCGCCTCGCTCTCGCCGTAGGCGCAGACGCCGATGAAGGCCATTCCGTTCTTCTCGCAGGCCTCCGCCATCGCCTTCACCTCGTCGAGGATCCTCTTTCCGCTCGGACACTTGTACGACCAGAAGTGCACGACCACGACCTTCCCCGCCTCCTTGTCCGTCTTCCGGAGCGCGCCCAGACTGACCTCCTTGCCGTCGAGCGACTTCCACTTCAGGTCCGCGACGACCCCCCCGAGTTCGGCGGTCTCCCCCGCCACGACGACGGCCGCCCCGAGGAGGAGGACCGGGACCACCCAGAACATCCGGCGATTCGACATGGCGCTCTCCTTTTGAATGTCTCCAGATTGAACCCCGGGCCGGAGTGAAAGTCACGCCTTTTCCGGCGGGCTTCCTTGAATGCGCCCACACTTTGGCTGTCATCCTGAGCGAAGCGGCCCGCAGGGCCGCGAAGCGAAGGATCGCCAGCCTGAGTGGGTCTCGGCTTCAGGGCTGGTGATCCTTCGCCTCGCCCTGAGGGCGAGGCTCAGGATGACCGGTCAAGACGTGGGCGCGTTTGAGGCGGGTTTCCCGTTGAAATGCTCTCGCCCTGGGTCTATGATTCGTTCAATCCACGATCCGGAATCCAAGACCCGCAATCGAAGGTCCGTTCGCGCTCCGTCCTTGCGGTGGGTGTGCTCCTCGACGATTCTCCGGAGTCCATGCTCCATGACCGCCCGCGTTCTCTGGATCGCCGCCGCCCTTGACGCCCTGATCGCGATCGGTCTGCACCTCTTCGCCGGAATCCGCGCGTCGGAGGCCGGGGCGGAGATGGACCGGCTCCGGATCCGCGTCTCCACGCTTGAGCGGGAGGCCGATCCGCTCCGGACCGTGCGTCGGGCGCCCTCTGAGGCTTCCGCAGGTGGCACGGGCGGCTTGTCCGACCGCGCCGATCCAGGCACGGGCAGTAAGCGGCCCGTGCCACCCCGGGACGGCGAGCGGCCCGTGCCACCCCCTACGGCGCCCGAGCCGTCTGAATCCGGCCCGGCCGCGACCCCGCGGGCCCCGGTTCGGCCGCCGCCCGACCCCGCCGTCATCCTCGAAATCCTGGCCAAGTACGCCGACCTCGTCGAGGAGGGGAAGTACGCCGAGCTCTACGGCTACTTCACCGAGGACTTCCGGATGCAGCTCATGTTCTCCCAGGGGATCGGTTCCGCGGAGGACTTCGCGCTGTACCTCGGCGCCCTGAAGCGGGACGAGCCGTTCGTCTTTCAGGGTCTGGCGCGCCGGCTGAACCCGAAGATTCTCACCCGGGAGGCCGGGTGGGCCACCGTGGAGGTGGATTCCCCCTTCTCCGCCGAACGCGACACCTGGTATCTGAAGGAAGACGGGGAGGACTGGAAGCTGGCGGCCGCGGCCGAATCGCCCACCGCGGAGATCGAGCACAACGAGACCCAGGCCCGGCTCATCCTCAACCTCCTCGCCATCGCGCAGCTCCGCTTCGCGGAGACCGATCCCGACCGGGACGGCTTCGACTTCGCGACCTCGATCGACGAACTGGCCCTCGCGCCCGGGATGAGCGGGGACGCCCCGGTCCTCTCCGCCGGGATGGCGGTTGTTCTCTCGTCGGGCGCCGACTGGGGTGGGTACACCTTCGGGATCATGCCGCTCGAGGCGGACGGCCGTTCCATCGATCGGACGGTCGACTTCGCCTTCTGGGCCGCCCCGGTCGACTACGGCCGGAGCGGCCGGCGGGTCTTCATCACCCGTCGCGGGACGGGCGTCCTCGCGCGGGATCAGGGGGACGGGGCGCCGGTGATGCGCTGGCCCGGCGATCCGAAGAGTCCGGACGGGTGGGGGGAATAGACCATGATGAACCGATCCTCCCCCATCCCCGCCTTGCTCGCCCTCGCGCTTTCGACCGCGGGGCTCATCACCGGCGCGTGGCGGATGATCGTCGCCCAGCAGTCGCACGAGGAGCGGGACCGACTCGTCGAACGCATGGAAGAGCTGGAGCTCGCCGGCAAGCGGCGCCCTGCTCTCTTGCGGACGGGGCCGGCGGAGCATGAGCCCGCCACCTCCGCGGTACGGCGTCCGGTGGAATCGTCCCCGGCGCCGTCGGCGGACCCTGATGAAGGCCCGGCCGCTGCGTCCACGCCTGCCACCGCGGAGTCGGGGAAGCCCGGGGAGATGGCGGCCCCTCTCTGGGCGCCTCCGAAGGCGAAGAACGGGGCCGAGGAACTGTACCGTTCCTCGTATTCGCTCTCCCCGCCCAAAGACCGCGAGGCGATCGAGGCGGCGATCGCGCTCGAGCCGGAGAACCCGAAGTACCGCGCCGCGCTCATCGTGAACCTCTGGAACAACGAGGCCGAGCGCCCGCGCCTCCGGGCCGAGCTCGAACAGCTCGACCAGATCGATCGCGACAACGCCCTCGCGCCGTACTGCCTCGCCCATCTCGCAAAAGAGGCGGGGGACCCCGCCTCGGCCCGGCGATGGGCCGAGGAGGCCCTGAGCCGTCCCGCGCTCCGGATGTACGCCATCGCCGAGGCCGAGGCCCGGCTCGCTAATCTCCTCGACACGAAGCCGGACGCCTCTCCGGAGGCGATCATGGGCGTGCTCTTCTCGACGATGCTCCCGGCCCTGGTCCCGATCCGGAACACCGGACGGTTCATGACCGAGGCCGCCGACGCCGCCCTCGCCGCGGGGAACCTCGAAGAGGCCCGACGCCTCGCCGAGGCGCCGATGTCGCTGGCCCGCCAGATGGAGGGACAGCCCGCTTTCCACATCGACCGGCTGGTGGCCCTTTCCGTGGAATCCAATTCGCTCGACGCCTCCCGCCGGATCGCCGAGGCGCAGGGAGACACGGCCCGGATCGAGGAGATCGACCGGGCGAAGGGACGGATCGCCTTCCAGCGCGACCTGTTCCGCCGCATTTCCATCCACACCGACTACGTGTTCACCTCGGGCGGCATTTCCGCCGCCGACATCCGCGAGTACGCCCGCCGCACCATCGAGGAGGGGGAAGCCGCCGCCACGCTCGGGATGAGGCCGGGCGGGAAGGGACGGAGGTGAGGGGGGACCGCATCGATCAAGTGCGAGGGCACTTCTCTCGAGGAATCTGGTGCGAACGTCTCCGTGCCTCCGGGAAGAGCGCCTTACGGGCAAGATCCCTCGTCGGCCGCCCAAACAGCGGGCGGCCTCCTCGGGATGACACGTCGCCAAAGCCCACCGCTTTCCGGAAACGCTTCCTCAAAGTAGCGCAGCAGGATTAGCCAGAGACTCCGCCCTCCGTCGGGGGCGCGGAGTCGGGCGGGAGAGGCGGGAGATCCGCTGTCGGGAGTTCTCCGGACGGTACCGGCGGAGCCAGTAGGGTTCGACCCGCACCGTCACAGGAGACTTCCATGGGCGGCGGCGGGGACTCTGGTCCGTCGACGGGGGGGGGAACCGGCGGGGCGATCTCGGAGGAGGGCGGGGCTGCTGCCTCGGCGTGCGGCGGGGAGGGCGCCATTTGCCCGGCGCGATAGAGCGCCCACGTCTGGTATCGGTCGAACTGCCTGGTCTCAAACCCCGTGGTCGACTCGAACAGGATCCGGTTGAGCTCGATCCCGTCCAGATAAGCCCGGGTAATGTCGGTCAGGTGGGCGGAAACCGCCAGACGGGCGATGTCCTCCACCAGGAGACGGAAGTTCTCCAGGCTGGTCTGCTTCATCCGCGGGCCGAGCGTGTCGAAGTGACAGTCGTGACGGTTGATGCGGAGGCGCTTGAGCGGCGCCGAGACCAGCAGGTCGCAGTAGCTGTAGGTCTGTTCCCGATAGAGCGTCTTCAGCTCGTTATCCTCGATGGACCGACGGGTGGAGAGATCGACCTCGGCGGCCGCCTCGCCGCGGAGGTGTCGCTGGGTGAGGCGCTCCTTCACCTCGCGCCGCGCCTCCGGGTCGTCGATCATGTGGAGCATCGGCATCGCCTTGAACCCGTCGGACGAGAGGAAATCCTTGTAGTGTGGGGAGGCCACGATCCCGACGCTCATGAAGACGATCTGCGGCCAGGGGGTTTCGGTCCAGGACGGCTGCTGGAAATTCACCTTCCATCGGAGCGCCTCCGGCGCGCACTCGATATCCTGAATTCGCCGGGGCGACGGAAGGACGGGGAGCGTACTCTGCGGGATGACGACGGCCTCCACTCCGAGGGCGGCGAGGGCAGCCACGAGGGCGTCGGCGTCCTCGCGCGACATCTCCTCTTCGACGATGCCCCGCGCGTAGCGGGCCAGGTGGCGCGCGTCGTAGATGTTCCGGTGGAGGGCCGCGGCGATGGCGGGGGCCGTTCGCGGGACGTCGAGCCGGAGGTCGCGGTGGTAGACGACGGCGAACAGGTCGGACATACGGGGGATTGTAGACCGGTTGGCCCGGCTTCGCAAGCGACCGAGCCTCGGGAATTGGTGGACGCGCAGGGGGGGGCGGTGGTACGCTCAGGCTCGCAGGCTCTCACCGTGAAGGGCGCGCGTCGTTGGCCGCCCGTGTGCGATCCCGGAGGCGTGTCCATGGGTGGTCTCGGGTGGTCCGAACTCCTCATCATTCTCGTGATCTTCCTCCTCCTCTTCGGCGCGAACAAGATCCCGCAACTGGCCCGTGGACTCGGGAAGGGGATCGGGGAGTTCAAGAAGGGGGTGCGCGAGGGGGACGAGATCGCGGGTGACGTCTCCACCCCGGCCCCGAGCCCGGCCCCGCCCCCCGCCTCACCTCCTGCCGCGAATCCGCCCGCCCCGAAGCCCTGACCGACGGTCCAGCCCGCCCCGCCAAGTGCCGATGAAGAAGACACCGCAGCCCTGAGCAGGCCCCGCCGCGCCCGGCGGGGCCGGAACGAGGGGCGTCCTGGCAGGATCCGCGCGTGCGCTGTTTCCATGCAACAACCCTCGGCCTGGTGCTGCTCCTCGCCGGTTGCGGTTCGGCGGGGATCAAGACGTCGGCGCCGCTCGGCACTCCATCCGACCCGCGCGGACGCGCCGTTCCCGCCGCAGCGAAGTCGCAAGTCTCCGGTCGACTGCCGTCGAAGACCCCATTCGTCTGCGTGGTGTGTCCGGGGACGACTTCTCTCAAACCCGATCTTTGTCCCGGATGCGGCCGCACCCTCGTGCCGAGTCCCGTGAAGGAGGGTCTGGCCCGTCGTCGGTCGATTGGACCGAAGATCGAATTCGAAGTCACCTACACCCCGAAGTACCTCCCCGGCACCTCCCCGCCCGCCGAACCGCCGAAGTAGCGGCCCGCTTCAGGTCTTCGAGTGCGCCTGTCGCGATGGCTGCTCCCCGCACCGCACAGAGGCGGAAGACTTCCGGAGTAACGGAGCGCGGCCTCGTCCCGCAACGTGCCCTGACGGGCGCACTACGAACCGTCGCCGGCCGGCGGAGCCCCGCCCGTCCTGCTGTCTGTTGACAACCCTGCGCGCTTCTGATATCCGCTGGACTCGTCGATTCGTGCGGGTCGGCTCGCCGGCCGCCTTTCACGACCGGGAGGCGCGACCCCGCGGGAAGGGACGAGAAAGGAGCGGCCGATGCGCCGGATCTGGGCGGGACTCCTCGCCACGCTGTTCGTGGTCGCCGGGGCGGCAGGGTGCCATCAATGGACGCGCGAGGACCGGGCGGCGTCGGGGAAGACCGGGCACACGAGGTACGATTGCCCGTTCCACCCGACGATGGAGAGCGACCGTCCCGGCAACTGTCCGAAGTGCGGGCGGATGATGAAGCGGATGGAGGCCTCGGCGACGGAGGGCGTCGGGGAGGGCGGGGCGAAGTGCGACTGCGGCGAGGACATGCCGGACTGCAAGTGCCCCCACTGCAAGGGGACGGGCAAGGTTTGCCCGTGCGAGGAGGACGAGTGCGAAGCCTGCGAGAAGGGTCAGCCCTGCGAGAAGTGCAAGACGACGCCCTGCGAGGAGTGCCGCGAGAAGGCCGGCGAGAAGAAGGAGGGCGGGGGCGGCTGAGGCGGCGGTGGCTGAGGCCACGGAAGGTAGGTCCGCCGGTGGCGGACGACGGAGGCAGGCGATTTCGGCGATCCGGATGAGGACGGATTTCCGGCGGGAACGGGGTCCGGTCTCGGGTTTCGAGTTTCAGGTTTCGAGTTGGCGGGAGCGGCAGGGGCGGGGACCGACCGGTGATCGGAGGCTGCGGCGTCGATTCCGGGCGTCGGCGTGGGCGGGCGTGCCGTCCATGCTGCAGCAACGAGGTCGGCACCCGCCCGTCTTGAGCAATCCGGGGCCCGCGCGATCGAGAGATGGCGCGGGCCCCCCCGGTATCCCCCATCAACGAATCATCAGTCTGTATGCGCGGGAGTGCTCCCCGGCGCCCCGTCGGCCGGAGCTTCGGTGGGGGAGGGTGTCACAGACCGGGGCGGTCCCCACGTCGATCACTTCAGCACATGCCTCTTCAGCCCCACCTTCCCCGCCATCGGGTCGCTTGCGCCGGCGGGGGTCCGCACCGCCGCCACCCAGAGCGAGCCGTCCTCGTCCACCGCGCCGGACCAGTCGCCGAGGAACGGGTCGTCGATCGTGACCGCGTCTGAGACCGCCTCCTCCGTGAAGAGGTGGCGGTGGAGGCGGCTCACACCGTCCGACCCGGTCACCGGGTAGACGACGAACGGCCCGCCCTCGCCCGGGAAGAGCCGGGGCGCCCCGGGGTACTCGGGCTTGGTCGCGGGGAAGGAGGCGAGCGTCACCGCGTCCTCGGCTCCCTCGGTGGTGAAGCGCGTCGCGCGGATGCTCAGCGCGATGACCTTGTTTTCGAAGAGACAGGACTCGATCCACACCGCCGCGACCTTCCCGCCGCCGAGCGGGGCGACCGCCGGGGCGAAGGAGCGCGTCATCTCGCCCGTCCCCTTCGAACCGATGCACATGATCCTCCCCAGTTTCCCCTCGGCCGAGACCAGCCGGCCGAAGATCGTCGGCTCTTCCGCGATCTTCCCCTCCTCCTTCAGGGTCCCGTGATAGTCCCACGACCAGGCCACCCACATGTTCCCCTCCCCGTCGGGGCAGAGGGCCGGGTCGGTGTGGTCTTCATAGTCCGGGACGCCGGTCGGGCTCACCTGGATCGGCGCCGACCAGCCGGAGGAGGTGCAGATCCGGACGAAGATCTCGCGATCGCGCGAGGCCCGCGGCCAGGGCTGCCACTCGGTCGTGGCCAGCCAGAGCCGACCCCTCGCGTCCGTGGCGAGGGAGGAGGGGAAGACGTCGCCGGCCGCCGAGGCGGTCCGCATCGGAGCGCTGGCGTCGTCTCCCTCGATTCGGGTCGAGACTCCGCCGATCGTCGCCGCCGTCACCCCGGCCGTCTCGCGCTGGTCGCCCCAGACCACCCACATGGCGTCGGTCCCGATCCTCCGGACCAGCGGGTTCGCGGCCGATCCGGGGCAGATCTCCACTGTGCTCTCCACCCGACCGGTCTTCAGCCGGCTCCGGGCGGTGGCGATCTGCCATCCCTCGTCGCCCGCCCGGAGGGTGACGAGGGCGAATCGGTCGCTTCCGAAGAGGGCGAGCGACGGTTCCCACTCCCCGACGGGCGCGCGCACCTCCGCCTGCGCCGTGGAGTAGCGGATTCCCCACTGGGTGAAGCCCGCCCGCTGGGCCTCCCCGCCGGGGAACCGCTTCGCCTGACCCTCCAGCAGAACGCCCAGCGTCTCCAGTTCCTCCGCGTTCGTGAGTTCGCGGGCCGAGTGCCAGCGGATGATCCCCTCGGCGTCGACCACGAGGGTCCACGATATCCCCTCCAGGCGGAGGGTCTGCCGCCAGACGTCGTTGGCATCGACCAGCACGGGGTAATTCAGCCGGTAGTGTCGCTGAAACTGCCGCGCGGCCTCAACCGGCTCACCGCCGACGAGGTGGAGGAAGTAGACATTCTTGCCGGCGGCCGCCGCGGTGAGCGTCCCGACCCGGGACGCCGACTCCTGGCAGGAGCCTCACCACGTGGTCGCGCCGAGAATGACGAGGGTGGAGCCCTTGTACTCGGACATGCGGATCGTGCGGCCCAGGGTGTCGCGGAGGGCCACGTCCGGCATCGGCTTTCCGATGCGCGACCGGGACCGCTCCTGGGCTGCGGCCCATTCGCCGGAGACGAGCAGCAGGAAGATCGTGAGAAGGGCTCTTCGGGGCATGGGAGAGAGTCTATCTTTCCGTCCGGGCCACTGCCATTGTTTCCCCGGAGAGCACTGGTTGAGTACGGAACGGACTTCCAGCTTCCTTTCACAGTGGGCTGGGCCGCTCATAGCTGGATGCGCGGTTGGAACTGAGCGAACGAGCAACACGCAAAAAATCTGCCACTGCGGCCTGTGGAAAACAATTGCCTCGCGGTCCGGCGTTTGCTAAGGTGCGCGGCTCTTCGCGGCCCCCGATGCTGCAGTCGCGCGGCGACGATGGCATCCGCCGTCCCCCACGAAGGAATCACCGCCCATGGCTTCCTACGACTTCAAGACGATCGAGGCGAAGTGGCAGAAGGAGTGGCTCGACCGCGCCCTCTTCACCCCCGACCCGAAATCGACCAAACCGAAGTACTACTGCCTGATGATGTTCCCGTATCCCTCGGGGACGCTCCACGTCGGGCACGGCCGCAACTACATCCTCGGCGACGCCGTGGCCCGGTACAAGATGATGCGCGGCCACAACGTGCTCACCCCGATGGGCTGGGACGCCTTCGGTCTTCCCGCCGAGAACGCTGCGATCGAGGCCGCCGCCAAGACCGGTCAGGCCGTTCACCCCCGCGACTACACCCTCTCCAACATCAGCGCCATGAAGGAGCAGATCGGCCGGTGGGGGGTGATGTACGACTGGTCCCGCGAGATCGCCGCCTGCCACCCCGGCTACTACAAGTGGTCGCAGTGGCTCTTCCTGAAACTCTACGAGCGCGGCCTCGCCATGCGCCGCGCCGGGGCCGTGAACTGGTGCCCCTCCTGCCAGACGGTGCTCGCCAACGAGCAGGTCGTGGACGGCTCCTGCGACCGATGCGGGTCGCCGGTGGAGCCCAAGGACCTGGAGCAGTGGTACTTCAAGATCACCGATTACGCCGACCGCCTCCTGGACGATCTCGACACCCTCGAGAACTGGCCGGATCGGGTCAAGACGATGCAGGAGAACTGGATCGGCCGGAGCGAGGGGGCCGAGATCGACTTCGAGCTGGTCGACTCCGAGGAGAGGATTCCGGTCTTCACCACGCGCCCCGACACGATCTTCGGCGTCACTTTCATGGCGCTCGCCCCGGAGCACCCGCTCATCGAGACGCTGATCGAGGAGTCGCCGAAGCGGGACGAAATCGTCGAGTTCATCGCCCAGTGCCGCGCCCGTTCCTCCCGGGAGCGGATGTCGCCCGACATGGAGAAGGAGGGGATGCCGCTCGACGAGATCTGCATCAACCCGGTCACCGGCGACGAGATCCCGATCTGGGTGGTGAACTACGCCGTGATGGATTACGGCACCGGGGCCGTCATGGGCGTCCCGGCGCACGACCAGCGCGACTTCCTTTTCGCCAAGAAGTACGGCCTCGACGTCAAGGTGGTCATCCAGCCGAAGGGCGGGGTGCTCGATCCGAGGACGATGACGGAGGCCTTCGAGGAGGACGGCATCCAGGCCAACTCCGGGGAGTTCAGCGGCCTCCCGAACCGGTTCGCGATGAAGAAGATCACGACCTACATGCAGAAGGAGGGATGCGGCCGCGAGGACGTGAGTTACCGCCTGCGCGACTGGCTCATCTCGAGGCAGCGTTACTGGGGGACGCCGATCCCGATCGTGTACTGCGACGAGTGCGGCGTGGTGGCCGTCCCCGAGAAGGACCTGCCGGTCCTCCTCCCCGAGAAGGTCGATTTCAAGCCGACCGGCGACGGCCGTTCCCCGCTCGCCAACGTCCCCGAATTCGTCGACACGAAGTGTCCCCAGTGCGGCGGCGCGGCGAAGCGCGAGACCGACACAATGGACACCTTCGTCGATTCCTCGTGGTACTTCCTCCGGTTCCTCTCGGCCCGCGACGGGGTCCGTCCCTTCGACTCGGCCGAGGTGAACCGGTGGATGCCGGTGGACCAGTACATCGGCGGGGCCGAGCACGCGACGAAGCACCTCATCTACGCCCGGTTCATCACGAAGGTCCTGTACGACCTCATGCTGGTCGATTTCGAGGAGCCGTTCGCCGCGCTCTTCAATCAGGGGATGATCGTCGGCAAGGCGTACCGGTGCACCGGATGCCTCAAGTATCTCCGGCCGGAGGACATGACGGAGGACAAGCTCTGCAGGAAGTGCAGCATGGCCTCCACGTCGAAGCTCGAGAAGATGTCGAAGTCGCACTACAACACGGTTTCTCCGGACGCGCTGGGCGAGAAGTTCGGGGCGGACACCCAGCGGCTGTACATCCTCTTCATGGCCCCGCCCGAGACCGACGCGGAATGGAGCGACGAGAACGTCCTCGGCGCCTTCCGGTTCCTGAACCGGCTGGCCGTCGCGGTGACGGAGCACGCGCCGGGCCTGAAGGGGGTTCCCGCGAAGCCGGCGAAGGTGGAGGAGATGCCCGAGGCGCTCCAGGCGATCCATCGGAAGACGCACCAGACGATCGCCAAGGTGACGGAGGACCTCGAGACCGAGTTCAAATTCAACACCGCCATCGCCGCGGTGATGGAACTGCTGAACGACGTGCTCGCCGTGGAGGTCGCCACCTACGAGGCGGCGGGGACCGACGGGAAGTCGGTCCTGCGTCAGGCCCTCGAATCGGCGGTGCTCCTGCTGTCGCCGATGGTCCCGCATCTGGCGGAGGACTGCTGGGTGCAGCTCGGCCACGAGCCGACGATCTTCCGGCACGCCTGGCCGACGTACGACGAATCGGCGCTCGTCGAGCCGCAGCTCGAACTGGCGATCCAGATCAACGGGAAGGTCCGCGGCCACGTCACGGTGGACGTCGAGGCCACCGAGGAGAGCATCCGGGAGGCGGTGCTCGGGAACGAGGCGGTCCAGAAGGCGCTCGCCGGGAAGACGCTCACGAACTGCATCATCGTCCCCGGACGGCTCGTCAACCTCGTGGTCGAGGAGGCCCCGGCGACGCAGACGGACGCGGTCTCTTCAGACGGCGACACCGAGGCGGCGGCTACGGACACCGCGGCGGATGCCGCCGCGGAGTCCGGGACGCCGTAACCCGCCTGAAAAGTGACAGGTCGGGATGGGAACCAGCATCCCATAGGCCCATCGATTACGGCCGCGTCGGAAAGTGCAATGCCCCACTCCGGATCGTGTCTGAGAGGCCGGTGTGGCGTTCAACGGTCTCGCAGCCGAGTCGGACCTTGACGGCGGTCGCCGGAGGCGAGTAGTCTCTCGGCATGCCCGAGGCCCGACGACCCCCCGGCACGCTGGTTCTCGCCGCCGCCGCGCTGCTGGCGGTCTGGTGCACGTTCGCGGGCTGCAGGAGGGAGTCGGGGCCGCGGGAATCTCCTTCGTCCCCACCCGCTTCAGCAGCGCCAACGCCTCGGCGAAATCCGCTGCCGATCACCCACCCCTGCACCCTCGTCGTCTGGATCGGGACCAACCTCGAAGGCGAACTGGAACCGTGCGGCTGCGTCGAGGGGATGATGGGAGGGCTGGCGCGACGGGCGACGGTCGCGCGAGGCGATGAGCCCACCTCGGCGGTCGAGGTGGGCCAGTGCCTCACACCACGGACCGCCTCGAACCGCGCATCGACCCAACTTCGCGAAAAAGATCGCGTGATCCTCCGCGCACTGGGGCGGATGGGGTGGACGGCCGCCCTGCCGGGGCCCGAGGAGGACGATTTGGCGCTCCAAGCCAGTGCGGGCGCGCGTACCGCGAAGATGGAGGGCGCCGCGCCTGCACTCCTCTCCGGGCGAGGGAGCAGGGTCGACGAGGTCGCGCGGCCCGGCTATCCCCCGCTCAGGGTGGGACTGATCTGGCTCGCGGCTGACGTCTTCGAATCCGAGGACCTCCGAGGTTGGCTGCGAGCAGAGATTGAACGTACACCCGCCGACACGTGGATTCTCCTCACGCACCTGCCTGCTTCGTCCCTGCGAGCACTCCTCGGCGCAGTTCCGTCGATCCGGATCGTCGTCACGAGCCACCCGGGCGTCCCCACGGCAGCGCCGGAGCGTGTGGGAAGTGCCTGGATCGCCCACGCCGGCCGCAAGGGGCAGTTCCTCGGGAGGTTCGAGTTCACGTGGCCTGCGAGCCCGTCGGGAAACACGATGCCCGCGACGTTTCGGGACACGAGCGAGGCGCTCCACCTCCGAAGGCTCCGCCGGGAGTACGAAGCGGCCCTCGCGCAAGCGGACCAGACGATCGCCGCCCCAATCGACCCGGCGGAGCGGTACCGGCTGGGAGTCGAACGCGAACGGATCCAGAAGAGCCTGTCGGGCCTGCCGGAGGCCGTCCCTGCGGCGCCCGGAGAGGCAACGGTGACGTCCGAACTCATCCCGCTGGATCGCCGAGTCGCGGAAGAGCCGGAGGTGCGCCGGATGGTGCAGGACTACATCGCCGGCATCGAGCGGATGAACGCGGCCCTCACCGAGGAGGACCTTCGACGGGACTGGCTCACCGAACAGGGCCGGACGGCGGCGGACTTCGCGAGCGCCCCGAAGTACCGCGGTCCAGCGTCCTGCAAGGGATGCCACCCCGCTGAGCATGCGAGGTGGAGCGAGACCCGCCACGCCGGCGCCTTCAAGGCGCTGGAGGCAACCCACCAGACGATGGACCTGGAGTGCATCGGCTGCCACACGATCGGGCACCGCGAATGGGGAGGGTATTTCGCGCCCCGTGAGGCGGTGAAGTTCGCCAATGTCTCCTGCGAGACCTGCCACGGACCTGCGGGGGATCATCCGGAAGGCGGGAAGTACGCCGCGAAAGAGATCGCCGTCGAGACATGCCTGAAGTGCCACACCGCCGACATCCAGCCCGCGTTCGACTTCGCGGGGAGCCTGCAGAGGGCGACGTGTCAGGGAAAGTAGAGATCGGCCCGAAGACGATTTGCCAAGCAAGCCGGGGCAGGGGCACGTGAATGGCGCTGTTGCTCGTAGTGCGCCCGTAAGGGCGCGTTGTTGTTTCTGTTTCTGCTGTTGTCGTTTCTTGCCGGCTGGACCGGTCCTGATCTCCAGCCCTACGATTTCTTGCCGAACCTTCCTGAGACTCGCCCGTATGTAGGCCCATGAGAGAGTCCGTCGCATCGAACCCGCAAGAGTTCGGGTGGAGGCGAAAGTAAACCTTTGTCGCAAAGTGGCGTTTCCTGTTGACTCTTCGGCCGCACCCGGTATTCTCGCCGTCAACCTCGAAGAGATGCATCGAAGGCCGCAGCGACGAACTGACGGGTAGGGAAGAGGGAACCTGGAGGGGAAGCCGGTGCTCGCGAACCTCCTGACTCCGCGCACGCTCACGCCGTCTTCCGCTGAGCGACTCCTGTCCCCCCCCCCCCCCCCCGCATCCGATGCCGTAGAAATCTCCGCGACTTGCCCCCATCGACCGGCCCCCACCACGGCCGGTCTTTTTTTTTCGCCCAAGACCCTCTGGCAGGAGGCACATTATGTCGAACGCGCGCAAGGTGCTGATCGGCGGATGCGTCCGGGTCTTCTTCGCGCTGTACCTGCCCTTCCTGCCCTTCAATGCGATGCCTCAGGCACAGGCGTCAGGCGCCCCGTCGACGGGTAGCACAGGCTTTCCAGCCTGTGCCCCGGGTGATCCCACGCCTTGGCTCGGCCTCGTCCAAGCCTACCGGCAAGGTCCCGCGCCCATCGGGAAAGCCGTCTCCCTCAGCGAGGCTCGGAACATCTTCTTCGCCGAGGGGAGCGAAGTCCAGTCGCTCTTCGGGGACGAGGGAGTGAGCCTCCTCATCCAGACGAAAGGCGGGGCGGCGCCCGGTAGCACAGGCTTTCCAGCCTGTGCCGCCAACGCGGGTGGCCGATCTCCGGATCGCGGCAAGTCTTCGAGGGGTCCAAGGTCCTTCGGCATGGGCGGTCTTGACGGGGGAGCGCCGGACCCGCTCTCCGGCCTCATCCCGGACACCTCGTTCGGCGACGCCGGAGTGCGTCGGGGGAGCGGCGCTGGCGGCTTCGATCCGATGGAGGGTATGGAATCTCCCTGGATCTCGGAACCGACCGACCTCGGTGGAATGCCCGACGGGATGAACGCGTCCGGTATCGGCGGCGCACAAGGAGGGATGACGTTCCACACGTTCCACTATCGTCTGCTGAGCGCACGCGCCGGCACAGAGCGTCTATACGAAGCGGAGGAGACCACCGAGTCCCCGAGTAGGTCGCCGCAGGCGACCGTAACGAGGGGACGGCCCCGCACAGGCGCCCCTGACACCTCCTGCGTCATGTACGACCGCGGCCGCGGCCTCATCGAACTCTACGAGACGGGCCAGGCCGGCGTCGAGCAGTCGTTCATCCTCACGGAAGCCCCGTCGGCTGGAGGGGACCTCACGCTCCTCGGCCAGGTGAACACCGACCTCGTGGTCGGCGACGCCCTTGGAGTGCGTCGCGGAAGCGACGCCGTGAGTGGTGTTTCCCCAGCCCGGCGCTTCAGCGCCGGGAATCGCGAGCCGGGGGCGGACGCAGCCCCCTTCAGGGGGCTTTCCGGGGCGGGTCTCCGCTTCTGCGATCCGCGCACGGGGAAGGAAGTCCTGCGGATCGGAACCGTGACCGTCATCGACGCGATCGGCCAGACCCTCACGCTCCGCCCCTCGTACTTCGCAGGACATCTGGAAATCCGCGTCCCGGGCTCATGGCTGGAGAACGCCCGATTCCCGGTGGTGATCGATCCCCCGATGGGCGATCCCGAGACGATTGAGGCTGGCCCGTACGGCCCCGAAGGTCCCCCCTCCGCCCCGAAGAAAGGCGCAGCAGCCGCGGATCAGACCGCGAACGACGAGGCGAAGGTGAGAGAGGCTGGTCCGGCGAATGCCCCCGGCGTGGATCTCGCCCCCGGTCTCGACATCGCCAAGGACAAGATGCCCGAGGGTTGTCAGGGGCGCGGCCATCTCCCCGAGGTCGTGATCCCCGAGTCGCCCTCATCGCCGCTCTCTACCGAGGGCGGCAAGACCGGAGGGCCGGATGGAACATCAACAGGCCCTCTGCCCGCGGGGAAGACCCTCCTCCCCAACGGCATGCTCGATCCGCGGGTGACCTCGGGCAGCGTGAACGAGTGGCACCCGGCCATGGCGATCGACACGAACGGCCGGATCTTCATCGCCTATCAATATGATTACTCCGGGACCGACCGCGACATCTACGTCGCGAGGTCCACCGACAGCGGCAACACCTGGAGCATCACGGCGATCAACACCAGCACCTACGACGACACCTACCCGACAATCTGCTGCGACCTCGCCACGAACGCCCTCTACATCACCTACACCGACAACCAGTACTTCAAGTTCGCGAAGTCGACCGACGGCGGCGACTCCTGGGCCAATTATGCGGTCTCCGCCTACACCTGGTGGCCGAGCGAGTCGTATCCGTCCATCGCCGCCCATAACGACAAGGTCTGGGTCTTCGCCCAGCACGCCTACTCCCCCACCGACGCCGATATCCGCTACATCCGCAGCACCAACGGCGGATCGTCCTGGCTGGGACCCACCACCCTCGTCAATTCGTCGAAGAACGAACGATACCCCGTCGCCGCGATGACCTCGAGCCGGGTGGGGGTGGCGTATCAGTTGGAGTTCTCGGCCGGCGACCAGGACATCAAGTACGCCTACAACAACAACCACCAGTCCGACACCTGGTTCGGGATCACCGTCGCGGGATCGAGCGTGAACGAGCGGTGGCCGTCGATCTCGGCGAGCGGGAACGCCGCCTACCTTTATATTGGCTACACCTACGCCTTCAGCGGGACCGACGACGATATCCGGGCCGCGTATTCCACGAACGGCGGTACCGGCTTCGGGGCCACCGGGGTGGAAGTGGCCGCCTCCGGCGCGAACGACCGCTATCCCTCCATCGCGATCGACCCGGTAACCCCGACCAAGGTCCATCTCTCGCACTATTACTCGACCGGTCCGCACATCGAACGCGCCTTCTCGACGAACAACGGCCAGACCTGGACCAGTTACATCCAGGCCACCGATCAGCCGAACGCCGTGGACGACTTCCACACCACCGCGATGGCGGCGAGAACCTATCCCCGCGTCTCATGGCAGGACAGCCGGAACCAAGGCACGCACGGCTACGACATCTGGTTCAGCACCCCGGGCCAGACCTACACGTTCCAGACCTCGCCCACGGGCAAGCAGGTGAGGATCGACGGCGTCGACTACACCGAGCCGGTGAGTTTCTCCTGGCCAGCCGGCTACGTCGCCTCGGCCACGGTCCCCGACCCGCAGACATCGGGAACCACGCGCTACCCCTGGTCTTCGTGGTCGGACGGGAGTGCGAAGCAGCACTCGATCACGGTCACCGACGCCGGCGATACCATCGCCAAGACCGCCAACTTCGCCACGCAGTACCAGGTCACAGCCGTGGCACAGACCGCCGCGGGCGGGACGGCGATGACCGCGTCGAACTACGCCACGGCGTGGTCCGACGGGGGGCATCGGTGGGAGGAGATTTCAACCACCGGGACCGAGATCACCTCCTGGTTCAGCAACGACGACGGCTTCGCGACGAGCGCCGCGAACATCGGCTTCACCTTCCCGTACTATGGCGGGAACTTCACCCAGTTCGTCCCCTCGACGAACGGCTACCTCGGCCTCGGGAACGCGGCGGCGAACCAGCCCGCCCCCTACGACCAGACGATCCCGCCCGACCTCGTCTCCTGGCCGTACCTCGCGAACACGCTCTACCCCTTCTCGATCGACCTCTACCGCACCCCGGGGACGAGCCACGTCTACTACCAGTCGCTCACCAACCCCACCCGCCTCGTGCTGGAGTACAAGAACATCGACACCTTCTCCCCCCGCGGGACCCTCCACACCTTCGAGGTCATCCTGTACGAGACGGGCGAGGTGAAGTTCCTCTATCAGACCATCAACGGCGGGATCGTCCCGGTGGACGTGGGGCTCATGGGCCCGGCCTCGGGCGACTACCTGAACGAGCCTTCGACGGCGGTCGGGAACGGCCAGGCCTACGGCTTCCAGAACGGGCACAAGCTCTTCGACGGCACGGGCGTCAACCTCTGGGTGGACAGCGGGGCCTCGTACTTCTTCTCGAACCCGTCGCGCCAGAGCGGGGCGACCGAGCGCTGGCAGACGGCCGAGGCCCTCACCTACGTCGCCTCCGCGGCGACGACGAAGACGCTCGCGTACTGCAATCAACTGCTCGACACCTTCAGCGTCACCACCGCCTCGGGCGGGACGCCGATGTCCGCGGGCAACAACATCGCGGTCACGCGGACCCAGTACGGCGCCGCCGGCTCGGGCGGGACGATCTGGGACGGCCAGAACGCGAGCGACTGGTGCGACCGGGCCTCCAATGTTTTGTTTTCGGCGGCCTCGTCCGGCTCGGGCGCGAGCGAACGGTGGCAGGCGAACGCCGGGGGGACACCACCTACTTTCACCGTGACCTCCAGCACGACCTTCTCCCAGACCTACTGGAACCAGTTGTTGCCCGTGGTGACGCTGAACGGCACGAGCGCCGGCAACACCACGAGCACCGAGGCCCACACCCAGTTCGGCTCGGCACACTTGGACAGCGGCGTTTACACTTCATGGAGCGACTGGGGCGATCGGGCCTCGACACTCACCTTCGCGGCCACGACAAGCCAGGGCTGGACCACCACGGACCCCCGCACCTTCACGGTGAACTCCGCCTTCACGGCGACGATCACGTACGTCTCCCCGACGCCCCAGATCGCCCAGGAACCGGCCCGGAACGCCACGCATATCGGCGGGGGCGGGAGCGTCGTCGGCTCGACGGGCGAGTTCCAGTGGAGCGTCGTGGACACCCGGATCCCAGGCCGCATGATGGACTTTGTGTTTGTCAGGACGTATCGGTCCTCTTCGTCCTACTCCGGCCCCCTGGGCTACGGCTGGACACATAATTTCGACCAGCGTTTGGAGTGCGGCGCGGGAGCGCCGCCGGGGCAAGATATCGTCTACCGCGGCCCCACCGGCCGCAGCGACACCTTCACCTGGAACGGCGCCGGCTGGACCGCCCCCGCCGGCTTCTACGACACCCTCCAGTATGACGCCGTGAACGACATGTTCAACCTCACCGACCGCTACAAGCAGAACCAGCGCCAGTTCGCGAAGTACTCCGCCGGGAACACGTACAAGCTGCGACAGGTCCAGGACCGGAACGGCAACACCCTCTCCTGCCTCTACAACGGCTCGCAGCAGCTCACGACGATCCGGGACACGCTCCTCCGCGACATCACCCTCGCCTACACCCCCGAGGGCCGGATCGACACCATCACCGACTTCTACAGCGAGACGGGCAAGATCTCGCCCCGGGTCATCGACTACACCTACGACGGCAACGGTGACCTCACCGACGCCCGGAGTCCGCTCACGGCCGAGTATCCGGCGGGCAAGACCACGCACTACACCTACATCTCCGGCCACGCGAACCCGTGGATGAACCACAACCTCACCCAGATCCGCGATCCGAAGGGCCAGACCTTCCTCATCAACTCGTACGGCGCGACCACCGATCGGGTGGACACGCAGCAGTTCGGCGACGCCACCCAAGTCTTCGCGTTCACCTACCCGACGGCCACAAAGACGCTCGAGGTCGATCGTGCCGGGAACGAGACCGACTACGAGTTCAACGCGGACGGCACCTGCTTCAGGGTGACCCAGTTCACCCGCGGAATCCGCCCGGGAGACCCGGCGTCGTTCGTGACGCAGTACACCTACAACGCGAACTTCGAGCGGACCGGCGTGACCTACCCCCGCACGAATCAGCTCCTCTACACGTTCGACATCGCCAACCCTGACCCGCTCGCCCGCGGTAATCTGCTCGAAGTCCGCCAAGACTCCCACCTCGTCGGCGAGGCGGACATCGTCAACGCCTACACGTACGAGGCATCGTTCAACCAGACGAAGACCCACACGGAACCCCGCGGCTTCGTCACCACCTACTTCTACGACTACGAGGAAGCCACGCTCGGCGACCTGAACGACGACGGGATCACCACCCAGGCGAACGGCAACCTCGTGAAGATCAAGCACCCGGACATCGTCTCGGGGCAGCCCCACACCCAAGTCATCGAGGAGAAGTTCCAGTACAACGACTTCGGGCAAGCGACGCTCTCCATCGACGGAGAGGGACACCAGACGCTCTTCAAGTACTTCCTCTCGGGCGGCTCCAACGGCTACCTCGAGAAAACCGTCGTCGACTACGGGGTGGGCGGCGCCTTTCTGAACCTCACTACCCTGTACTCCTACGACTCCGTGGGGAATACCCTCACCACCACGGACCCGCGGACCTTCGTCTGGACGAGCCAGGTGAACGAGCTCAACCAGGTGACGAAGTCGATCTCCCCGGCCCCCTTCTCGTACGAAGTCTCCTACCACTTCGACGCGAACAACCTGATCGACCGAATCGACGTCCAGAACAAGGACGAGAACAACTTGCTCGACCCCGTGAACCCGCTCTGGACAACCTCCACCACCTTCGACATCCTGAACAACGTCTCCACCCGGACCGAGGAGATCTCGCCGACGAAGACCGTGACCACATCGTACTTGCGGGACAAGAACGAGAACCCAACCCAGACCACCTACCCCGAGGGCAACATCCTGAAGAGCGTCTTCGACGAACGCGACCTCTTCTACACCAGCACGATGGGCTTCGGCACCGCCTACGCGGCCACCGAGACCCGTTCCTACGACCCGAACGGAAACCTGTCCGAGGCGAAGGACGGCGAGAGCCATCCGACTACTTTCGCGTACGACGGCTTCGATCGCCAGACCCGCGCCACCGACGCCCTCGGTCACTACACCGAGACCGCCTACTACCCCTGCTGCGTCCTCGTCCAGACCGTCACCCGGAAGAACAGCACCGGCGCCGTCCTGAGCCAGGTCACGTACTTCTACGACGAGATCAAGCGCCGGCACAAGGAGGAACGCCTCTTCAAGGACTCGAACGGGGTCAACGTCGGAGACGGCCTCGCCACCACCCAATGGCTCCTCGATCGCGACAGCCGCCTCGTGGAGTTGACCGATGACAACGGGCACAAGTCCTTCACCTTCTACGACGGGGCGCATCGGACCACGCGCCTGGTGGACCACTACGGCGATCCGGAATCGGGCGGGACCGGGAACAAGGTGGAGTACGCCTTCGACGGGAACGGGAACGTGACGCAGACCCGCGAGGTGGAGTACAACCAGCGCCTCGCCGCGAACGAGGTCTTCGTCACCGGCTTCGATTACGACGAACTCAACCGCCGGAAGAAAGTCATCGAGGACCCGGGCGTGGCGCCGAAGTTCAACTACGTGACCGAGTTCAAGTTCGACTCGCGGTCGAACACGGTCGTGGCGATCGACGCCGAGAGCCACCAGACCCGCCGGATCTACGAGGGCTTGAACCGCCTCCTCGAGACGCGGTATGATGAACTCGGCTTCAACGTGGTGGTGAAGCAGACGTGGGACGACAATTCGCGGCTCAAGACCGAGACGAACGCGAACAACTTCACCACCACCTACAACTACCAGACCCGAAACCTCGTGGAGCAGGTGCTCTACGCCGACAGCACGACCCGCAACATGGTCTACGACCTCGACGGAAACGTGGAGCAACTCACCGACCAAAACGGGAACGTGATCGTGAACGTCTACGACGCCGTCGATCTCCTGGATACGCGCACCATCACCCGGGCCGTCGGCGTCGGCGGGACCACGTTTGAGGACCACGACTGGGACGGCCTGTATCGCCGAACGAGGGCGGAGAACAAAGAAGGCGCCGCCTCGATCAGCACCCAGACCTGGTTCTACGATACGCTATCGCAGGTGGATCGCGAGACGCAGCAGATCGAGACCTGGCCGGTGCAGACGATCCAGCGTCGCTTCGACGGGATCGGGAACAGGTCGCAACTCACCTACCCGGACGGGACCCTGGTCGACTACCTCTACGACAACGACGATCGCATGACCACCCTGAACGTCACAGAGCCGGGCCAGGGCGTGCAGACATTCGCCACCTTGCAGTACGGCGGCCGAAGGGTGGTGAAGCGCGCCTACCTGAACGGGGTCGATCTGACGGTGGACTTCGACGCCGTGAAGCGCCCGACCGACTACAAGCACATGCTCACCGCGACGGCGGAGCTGAAGTCCGAGTTCAATTACCGCTACACCCCGACGCACAACAAACTCTTCGAGCACCGGGTCCACGACGGAAAGGGGGACGCCTACCAGTATGACGGCATCTACGAGCTCACCGGCGTGAAGTACGGGGTCCCCTCGGCAGACTTGGACAACCCCGCCCTCGGCTACAACGACTACACCACCTTCGCCCGCAAGACCGACTTCGCGTACGACAAAGTCCTGAACCGAAAGACGGTGACGGACGAGGTGGTGCCGAACCCGCCCGTGACCACGCTCTACAACCACGTGGCAGGCGTCTACACCCCGGACCCGATGAACGAGTACTACGACGTCGGCGGCGTGGCCAACGTGCACGACGACAACGGCAACCTGACTGACGACGGGACGTTCACCTACCAATACAACTTCCGGAACGAGCTTCTGACCGCCACGCGCAAGTCGGACAGCGTGGTGGTGGGCCGGTACAACTACGACACGCTGGGCCGCCGGGTCCGCAAGGAGGCGAGTCCGCCCAGGCAAGAGATCCTCGACGCAAACGAGATCCTCGGCCGCTCGGACAGTCTTGGCGCTCTCCTAGACAGGCTCGTATTCATCCGGCCGATCAACAACGCGCGAAAGCAGCAGAATCCGTCGGTCAATCCCGCTGTGGGTCTGCAGGTCAACCTGGTGATGGGCCAGCCGATCGCCTTCAAGGCCGGGGTCGCTTGGTGGTTCCAGCACGAGAACACGCTCGGGTCGGTGGAGACGATCACCGACGCCTCGGGCGGCAACGCCGAGAAGCGCGAGTACGAGGCATTCGGGAAGACAATCTACCTCCAGTGGGATCCAGGAACACGCACTTGGGTCCCCCCGCCGCCGATCGGATCCAAACTCACGGGGTCGCCGTACGACTACGCTCTGCTGCGAGAGGACTTGGAATCTGGACGGAAGGCAGGACTGGATCGTGCCTTGTCCCCAGACAATGGGCGATACTTGGGAAGGAAAGTGACTTATCCGACTCGAACACGAAACCCCTATCCATACCGGGAGAATGCCTCTGTGAACGGCGGCCCACGCTGCCTTTTTCAGGCTCCTCCGGATCCGCAGTGTGCGGTTACCACCTCTATTACATGGAGAGGTGGAGGGCATTGTAGTGCGCAGGGATGGCGACCTTGGCCAATCGAACACAGGCCTGGAGAGTTCACAGACGAAGAGACAGGCAGAGAGTCAACTCCCGGGCGCGCTTCAGTCCGCATACGATCTACCAGACATGCACAGGATGAGCGTTCGCAAGTCTGTGGTGGACCAGAGATTACTGCGACTCTCAAGATTTCGGGAACCTGCCCGCACTGCGAGGTGGAAGCAGTGTTTGTGATTACGATTGACTACGCCTTTGGTGCCATTGGGAAGGGGGGGCACGCTGCTGTCACAGTGACTGTTCAGGGAGTGCAACCGGTTTCCGACAGTAAGGGAGCAGTCGAAACGAGCAGCGTCGGTACTTTCTCACTCACTTCGTCTGATACGCGGTGTGCTGAAACGGGTACGTCGTACAGTCCGTTCTCCGCCACAGTCGATATTGAGGCGGAAAGCGGGGAACGCCCTGACAGTCAGGCGCACGCCTTTGTGGACACGACGGCTAGCGTGTCGGCTACTGCTGTCCCCTGCGAACGGTGGATTTCTGGCGGCGGCTGTCAGGACATTGAGGAACCCAAGTATCGGAAGTTGCCCCGTTAACCTCCTGACTGTGCGTGAGACGATCGATGGACAGTCTACGTCTGCCGGCTTTGGCTGCTCGATCACGGGTTTGGCGTGCACGCGAGCGACGCTTTTGGTCGTTGCGCGCGACGCAGTATGGGGCATAGTTTCGGCCATGGGCTCTAGGCGGACTGAAATTGCTCTCATCGCGACCGTCGGAATAGTTGGACTGTCAGTCATGGCTCACGTCTGCCTTGTCGTCGGAAAGCGATCTCGCATTGAGACTTGCAAAGACAATCTGAGAGGGATCGCAGTCTGTTTGACCATTTATGCGCAGAAGTACGGGAGCGGATACGAGATCCCAGATCGTCGCGGTCAAGCCTTTTGGGATGCGTTGCTCTCCACGCCGTCGCCGCTTGAATCTGTTAGCGCCCATAGTCAGTACTTCTTTTGCTGCCCCGTCCTCAGGTGGACACGCAAGGAGGGATTCGCGGATTATCGTGGGCCCATGCCTATTTCCGGGAGTTCAATGTACTGGATCCGACCGCCCACAGGGGTTTCTGTCGGCAACGCCGATCGAGTCATCGCGGCGGATCGTCTTCTAAACCATGGTCTTCAAGAGGACCAACACATTAATGTGCTTCTTCGGAGCGGCAGAGTTGAGTCCGCAGTTCCGGGGTCGAGGGTGTGGGATGACGCAGTCATTCAAACGGCAGATTAGCCAAGTTCCGCATGGCCCGGACCGTGGCCCGCCGTGGCCCGGACCGTGTCGAATGCTGAATGTTCTTGACCCCTTGCGGACGGCGTGATAGACTGCGTGGATGAGCCGGGCGGTGCGGATCGAGTTTGAGGGGGCCTTCTACCACGTGATGGCGCGGGGAGTGGCTCGCCTGCCCACCTTCCTGGACGCGGACCGGCGTGACCTACCCCCGCACGAATCAGCTCCTCTACACGTTCGACATCGCCAACCCGGACCCGCTCGCCCGCGGCAATCTGCTCGAGGTTCGCCAAGACTCCCACCTCGTCGGCGAGGCGGACATCGTCAACGCCTACACGTACGAGGCATCGTTCAACCAGACGAAGACCCACACGGAACCCCGCGGCTTCGTCACCACCTACTTCTACGACTACGAGGAGGCCACGCTCGGCGATTTGAACGGGGACGGCATCACCACCCAGGCGAACGGGAACCTCGTGAAGATCAAGCACCCGGACATCGTCTCGGGGCAGCCCCACACCCAAGTCATCGAGGAGAAGTTCCAGTACAACGACTTCGGACAAGCGACGCGCTCCATCGACGGGGAGGGGCACCATACGCTCTTCAAGTACTTCCTCTCGGGCGGCTCCAACGGCTACCTCGAGAAAACCGTCGGTGGCTCGGACCGTGTCGAATGTTGAATGTTTATTGACAGTGATTCGCCGGCGCGATGGCTCGGACCGTGTCGAATGTTGAATGTTTATTGACAGTGATTCGCCGGCGCGATAGACTCCGGGAATGAGCCGGGCGGTGCGGATCGAGTACGAGGGGGCTTTCTACCACGTGATGGCGCGGGGGGTGGCGCGCCTGCCCACCTTCCTGGACGACGAGGACCGGCGGACCTTTCTCCGGAAGCTGGGGCGCCTGGTGGAGCGGGGCGTCCTTGAAGTGCACGCCTACTGTCTCATGCCCAACCATTACCACCTGTTGCTCATGTCCCGGACCGTGTCGAATGTTGAATGTTTATTGACGGCGCGCCGACGGCGCGATAGACTTCCTGAATGAGTCGGGCGGTGCGGATCGAGTTTGAGGGGGCCTTCTACCACGTGATGGCGCGGGGAGTGGCTCGCCTGCCCACCTTCCTGGACGCGGACCGGCGTGACCTACCCCCGCACGAATCAGGTCCTCTACACGTTCGACATCGCCAACCCTGACCCGCTCGCCCGCGGCAATCTGCTCGAGGTCCGCCAGGACTCCCACCTCGTCGGCGAGGCGGACATCGTCAACGCCTACACCTACGAGGCGTCGTTCAACCAGACGAAGACCCACACGGAACCCCGCGGCTTCGTCACCACCTACTTCTACGATTACGAGGAGGCCACGCTCGGCGACCTGAACGACGACGGGATCACCACCCAGGCCAACGGCAACCTCGTGAAGATCAAGTACCCGGACATCGTCTCGGGACAGCCCCACACCCAAGTCATCGAGGAGAAGTTCCAGTACAACGACTTCTGCAAACGCCAGAGTAAAAGGGACCCACCCGTGCTGGACTAAAAGGGACCCACCTCTGTTGCTGTTTGAGAGGAACCCACCCCCCCGAGGGGGGGTGGCCGGCCGACAATTTTTGTCACTCGGGCGGCGCCCGGATCATAGCCGCTGCCGTGCCGAAGTCAAGGGTGACGTTCGATCTCATCCCCCCGCCTCCGCGCTCTTCTCCTGGCTCTCCCGGAAGCGGTAGCTGTCGCCGACGACCTTGAGGATGTGGCAGCGGTGCGTGAGGCGGTCGAGGAGCGCCCCGGTCATGCGCTCTTCGCCGAAGACCTGGGGCCAGTCGGAGAACTCGAGGTTGGTGGTGACGAGGAGGCTCTTGCGCTCGTATCGCGCGGCGCAGAAGGCGAAGAGGAGTTCGGCGCCGGCCTTCGAGAAGGGGACGTAGCCGAGTTCGTCGAGGACGACGAGGTCGAACTTGTCGAGTTGCCGTTCGAGCCGCGAGAGTTCGTGCTGGGCCTGGGCCTCGAGCAACTCGTTGACGAGGCCCGCCGCGGTGGCGAAGCGGACCTTCTTCTCGGACCTGCAGGCCGCGACGCCGAGGGCGATCGCCAGGTGCGTCTTCCCCGTCCCCGGATTGCCGAGCAGGATCAGGTTCTCGGCCTTCGCGAGATACTCGCCTTGGGCCAGTTGGAGCACCTTCTGCTTCGGGACTCCGGGGGCGGCGGAGAAGTCGAAGGTCTCGAAGGTCTTCAGCACCGGGAACTGGGCGCGCTTGAGGCGGATCCGGAGGGCGCTCGCCTCGCGGGCGAGGGCCTCCTGCTCGGCGAGAGAGAGGAGATACCGCTCGTAGGGCAGATCGGTCTCGGCGGCCTCCTGGGCGAGCTTCTCGAAGTCGCGGGCCATCGTGGGAAGCCGGAGCCGTTTGAGATAGGCCTTCAACAGGACGTTCGTCTCCATGGGAATCTCCTCAGGAAAGAAGTTGGTTGTAACGGGAGCAGGGAACGACCGGAATGGAGAGCGCGGCGAGAGCGGGACGATCGAAGAGGTCGAGTCGCGTTGGAGGACGGAGCGGATCGAGACGGCGGAGGACGGCGTCCGGAGTGGGGACCGGTTGGGAGAGAACCTGCTCCACCGGCGTCGAGGCCGTGGGAAGGGACCTCCTGGAGGACGCGGATGAGCGCCCGGGGACCGGCGAGGACCCGGAGACGATCGAACGCGGGCGGAAGCGTCCACCCCTGGAAGGGCTTGCCGAACTCGAAGGCGCCGGGGCTTCGGGCCAGGATCGGGAGGTAGTGGAGCGGGTCCAGAGACTCCTCGCCGTGCCCGTAGCGCCTCGGGTGACGGGCGACGACCGCGTCGCCGGCGACGATGTGAACTTCGTGGACGTAAGCCTTCACCGAGACGATGCGGAAGGCGAAACGGACCGGCACGCTGTAGCGGTTGCCCTCGAAGGTGACGAGGGACGAGGAGCTGACGCGGGCCTCGATCCGACGGCAGCAGTCGTACGGGTGATGCGGGAGCGGGAGAAGGAGCGGCCTCTCGCGATCGAAGGCGGCGTCGATCGACTCGGACTTGCCGGCGGGGATGCGCCCCCCATCGGCGATGAGACGTCCCAGAAGCAGGGCGTTCAGATGTTCGAAGGAATCGACCACCGGGATCGGGACGAAGAAGTTGCGGCGGGCGTAGCCGACGGCGCCCTCGACGCCCCCCTTCTCGTGAGCGCCACGAACTCCGGCCGTGCAGAAGGACGCCTCGTAGAGGTGGTGCGAGCGGAAGGCGATGAACGCCTGTTGTTCCTGTCGCTTCCGACCGGTGAGGACCCTGAGGACGGCCGCTTTCAGGTTGTCGTATCGCAGGCGATGCGGGACGCCGCCCCAGAACGCGAAGGCGCCGGCGTGCCCGGTGAAGAAGGCCTCCTGGCGTTGATGCGGGAAGGCCATGACGAAGGCCTTGCCGCTCGAGGAGAGACGACCGACGAAGAGTTGGGCCGCCATGGGAACGCCGGCAACGACGGCTTGGGCCTCGCCCCAATCCACCTCGGCGTCACGTCCGGGCGGGTGATCGATCGGGACGAAGACGGCGGGCGAGGGACCGTGGAACTTCTTCCACTCGTGGACGTACTCCCGAACGGTGGAGGCGCCGCCGACGAAGCCCTGCTCGTCGCGGAGGCGTCTCCAGATCCGATGGGCGGTGTGGCGCTGCTTCCGGGGAAAGGCCCGATCGGCCTCCAGCACACCGTCGATCCAGGAGATCACCGGATCGAGAACGGGGTGGCGCGGACCGGGTGTATAGGTTTTAACTATCGAGTGAAAAGTAAAAACTCAACACCCGGTCCGGGCGACTTTCTCGGCGAGATAGCCCATCTCCACGATCGAGATGGCGGGTACGTGGAGGGCCGATCCTTCCATCACAGCGCCTTCGATCTCGTCGAGGGCCGAACGGGAGAGACGGCGGCCTCCCTCCAGAAACCAGATGACGGCATGGGTGTCGAGGAGCAGGGCGCTCATTCCGCCTTTTCGCCGGGAAAGCGGCCCCACATCTCGCGTCGGGCGTCCGCGATGTCTTCATCGCTGACGTCGACTCCCAGATCGGACCATAGCCCCTTTAGGCTGCTCCGATCGCCCGCCACCCTGCCCCGGTCCTGGCGCGAAAGGAATTCCACGAAATCCAGGACCTCCCGCTGCTTCTCCGGGGGAAGGCTCCGCAACTTCTCCAGCACGGCTTGTTCCACCACCATGAAAGCGATCCCCCTGAGATGAGCGGGTGTCCGACGTGTCGATGGTTGATGCCCCGGCGACGAGACCATCATACCTCGCCGCCTCAAGGGCGCAAACCGATTTCTCGGAGGGCGGGGGGCGGGCCTCCAAAGACAAGCGACCCTGCCGGAGCATGCCCCGGCGGGGTCGGTTCGTTTCTGGACGACGGTTCGATCTACATCCGGGGAGGTCCCGGCGGCCTGGGCCCCGAATGGGGACCGCCGCCCGGGCCGCCGCCTGGCTTGTCCTCGGGCTTGAGGCGCTTCTTCTTCTTTTTTCCGAGCATCGCGCTGCGGATGCTCTTTTCGCGCTTCAACGCATCACGGCGCCGCTCCTCGCTCGGCTTCTCGTAGTACGAGGAACGCTTGATCTCCTTGAAGACGCCCGCGTCGATGCACTTCTTCTTGAACTGTCGAAGGGCCTTGTCGATGGAACCTTCGACCCGTACGCGCACTTTCGGCATGATCCTGAAGTCACCCGCCTTTCGTGGATCCCTGGTGTCTCGTCAATTTTCTACCCGTGCCGGGACCCGCCCGGACGGCCCTGGCGGTGCTTGCGGAAGCACTGGTCGCAGTAGACCGGCCGGTCCGGGTTCGGCCGGAACGGCACCGAGGCCTTCTGGCCGCACTCGGCGCAGACGGCCTCGAACGACGACCGGTCCCCCCGCGGCCCGCCTCCGCTCCCGGCGGGGCCGGGTCCCGCCACGCGCGTCGTCGCCGGCATCGCGGACTTGCGCGCGGCGCGGCAGGGGGGACATCGCTTCGGCTCGCTCGTGTACCCCTTTTCCTGGTGGTACTGCTGCTGCGTGGCGGTGAACGTGAACGTGCCGCCGCACTCGATGCAGTTCAGCGTCTTGTCCTGGTACTCCATCGGGGCTCCTGGCTGCGGGCGGGCCGCCCGAGGTTCCCCCGGCGACCCGGGCCCTCTCCGCCGTTCCCGCCGGCGCGGCCGTTGCCGCGATCCCGGGGCGAACGGACATTCCCTTCCGGCGGCCATGCTACCACCGGGACCCGGCGGGGTCAACAAAGTCCGACCCGGGGAATTACTTCCGCCCGCCGGGTCGCCCCGCCAGGTCCGCCGGATTCGCTTCGTTCTGCAACCCGGTGCGGGCCGTCGACACCATCCCCATATCGATGGCGTACCCGGCGGAGTCGGCCGCCTTCGCGCCCATGAGGATGGCCGCCAGAGGGGCCACCGCGCCTCCTCGCGTCTTCTTCATCGCGGCCGGGCTCAACGGCTTCTTCGCCTTGCGTCTGGGCATCGACATGGCGTTCTCCCCGATTCTCGACGATCACTTCGCGTCGCTAGCCGGCCTGCGGCCCGAGCAGCCGGAGCACACTCCCCTGCGAGAGGTTGTTCTGCCGAAGGGCGAAGATCGACCCCTGCAGCAGGATCTGCCGTCGGCTCTGCTCCGAGACCTGCTCCGCGAAGTTCGCGTCGCGGATGGTCGAAGTGGCCGCCAGGAGGTTCTCCGCCGCGACGGCCAGCGAGTTCGCCTGCGGTTCGAGGACGTTCGAGATCGTCGATCCGATCTGGGCCCGGATCCCGGCCACGTCCGTGATGGCGCGGTCGATGATCGAAAGCGCCTGCTGCGGGTTTGACGTCAAGGCGTTGGCGCCCCCGGAGACGATCGAGGAGAGCGTGCTGCCCCCCGTGCCGCCGATGTTCGAGGGCTGGAGCCCCTCGATCCCCACCCGCAGGAAGTCAGAGTTCGCGCTCGGCCCGACCTGAAACCCGAGCCCGCCGCCTGCCACCGTGAAGGTCGTGGTGCCCGGTCCTGTCCCGGCGCTGAACTCCACTGCGCCGGTGAACGTCGGGCCGGTGGTGGTGAGCGTGTTCCGGTCCCCGCCCGCCTGCTGGCCGGCGAGAGTCCCCTGGATGTCGGTGCCGAAGGTGGTGCCTTCCGTGATGCCGGTGAGGCTGCCCGTGATGTTGGTGATCGACACGCGGGAGGCGGAGCCGACGTCGGTGCTCTCGACGACCCCGCCCGCTGTGGCCTGGACGCCGGTCTGGGCCGAGAGCGCGTTGATCGCGGAAATCACCTGGGCCTGGGTCTCGCCGCCGGCGAGGGTGAGATCGGCCGCCCCGAGTTCGCCCTGGATTCGGATCGTCGCGGCGCCCACCTGGCCGCCGGCGTTGAGTGTTCCCCCGGCCGTGGCCTGCGTGGCGGCGGCCGTGACGACCGCGTCCACGTCGAGCGGGCCGCCGGCGAGATTGGCGCCCGAGACGCGCACGTCGGCGATCGGCGCCCCGGCGCCGGTGACCGTGAATCCCGCCTGCCCGTTGAGGAGGCCGGTGGAGGTGAACCGGGTGGTGTCGGCGATGCGCTGGATCGCCTGGACGTTGGAGTCGATCGACTGCTGGAGGGCGGCCTGGACCTCGGGTCCGGCGACCGCCGTGTTGAGACCGGCGATCACATCCGCGCGGAGCGAGACGAGCCGGTCGCTGATCTCCGCGGCGCCCGCCTCGGCGACATTCAGCACGTTGGCGTCGAGCTGCGTGTTTTCGATCGCCTGCTGCGTGCCGGACAGTTGGGCGAGGAGGAGTTGCGAGAGGACGAGGCCGGCGGGGTTGTCGGCGGCGCGGTTGATCTGGAGTCCTGTCGCGAGCCGTTCGAGGGGGCGGGCGAGCCCGAGCGTGTTCTGCTGGATGGCGCGAAGCGCGCCGAGAGCGCCGGCGTTCGAGTTGATGCGGAGTCCCATGGGAGTCCCCTCTCGCGTTCCGTGCGATGCCCCGGCCGCCTCCATGCGGCCCGGGGGGCTCCTTCACTACCATGAGCAAGTATACCCCATGGGCCGGGGAAAGCAAGGAGCCGGGGCAGGGAAGCAGGGGGGAAACGTAGGGGCGGGGACCGGCCGGTCGCAGGCGGGCATGGGGTGTCGATCGCGAGCACCGCATCGTCAGGTTGGCGGACTTCTCCTGCAACTTCGAGGCCGGGACCCGCCCGGGGCCGTACTTCGGCTCAGAGCCTGAGAAGAAATGCGCCGACGTGCGAGGCGTCGAATGTCATCCTGAGCGAAGCCGGCCGCTGTCTGGCCGGCGAAGCGAAGGATCACCAGTACCGGAGCGGGTTTGGCGCATGCGCTGGTGATCCTTCGCGTCCGCCTGCGGCGGACGCTCAGGATGACGAGAGCCCGGCATTTGTCGTCCTGGGGCATTTCTTCTCAGGCTCTCAGCTCGCAGACCGGGTTCCCGCTTGCTACGGCTCCGTGTCCCGCGCCGCCTGGTCCCAGAGGGCGGAGCCGTACTGGGCCGTCTCGACGTGCCCGTCGAAGAAGAGGACGTTGATGTCGCCCTTTCCGGCAGGGTCGTGATTGGTCGGCAGGTCCGCGGCGATGATGCGGCCGGTTGCCGTCTGCGGATTCGCGGGAGGGAACCACGAGGAACGAGGGCCCGTGTAGTCGATGCGGGTGGCGGAGGGAGAGCCGCCCTTGGTCCTGCAGACGAACAGGTCGTCATTGTCGGGCAACATGCTGGTGGCGCGGGTCGGGACTGTTCTCAGCGTGTTCCAGAAGGCGGCGCCGCTTGCCGGGGGATAGGATTTGCCGCGTCCGAATCGGTCCACATACAGCGCCAGAGAGACACCGAGTTGCTTGAAGTGAGTCATGCACCCGTAGCGCCCGTCGTCATGCGGGTGCGCTTTCGGAATGAATGGCAGGAGGAGCGCTGCAAGCACAAGGATCACCAGTACAACAACCATCACTTCGATCAGCGTCAACCTTCGTTCCCGCATGGCTTCCCCCCTCACGAACCGGCCGCCCGACGCCTTCACCGCCGCCACGCTCTCTCTGCCGTACACCATTACGCCCGGCGCCAGGGATTGTTCGCCCATGCCGGCTCCCCGTCGCCGCGTCTCTCGCCGCGGTTGTCGCACAGGATGCCCCAGTGCGTTTCTCAGGGGTCGTCTCGGATCGTGACCCGCCGTCGTCGATACCTCAGATCGAGGCGCTTTTCCTTGAGCAGGCTGGCGCCGATCAGGGAGTCCGCCGAGTCCGTGAAGTGGAACACGATCTCGCGGCGTTTTCCGTCAAATGACACCTCGGCCAGATAGGTCGTTTCTTCGACCTTTCTCCCATCCGCGAGTTCAAACAGGGATTTGGCCAAGGCGCGCGCCGCGATTGATCTTCGATGTCGGCGCGAAAGGGCGAGAAACTCGGAGAATCCCGTGTCCACAACGGCGCGAATCCGCGTGGACCTTCTTCTTGCGTGAAGCACCAGCGGGACCCGAACGTCCAGATTCGGGCTGATCTTGCCGCGGATCACCGGTTTCCCCGATTCCGGCGAAGGGATGCCGGTTTTCCGATCCGCAAGATCTCGAAAAAGCCCTTTGGAAATCGGCTCAGCCCCTTCTTCACCGCCAGGAGAGAGTCTTCTCCGACGAAGAAGTCCCCTGATTTCACTTCGATCGCGATGTACTTCCCTCTCAGTCGGCGGGGTGGCCGCTGCAACATGGCCTGGAGGATGCGCCGCGCCATCGGGGAGATTCGACGTGCGCGGGCGGGAACAGTTTGAAGCATGGGGAGACTCTCCACGGGTCGCATTCGGGATGCAGGATAACACAGGCCGGATCCCCTCCCAAGCAGTTTCTTCGGAGTAGCATCAACTCATTGACGCCCGCCTCCCGGCGGAATACAAGAGTGCCTCCGCCCCCGGAGCCTTCCTCCCCATGCCCCGCCCCGCCGCGCGAACGAACGGCTTCGGCGAGTCGGTCATCCGCGAGATGACCCGCCTCGCCACGGCCCACAACGCCATCAACCTCGCCCAGGGATTTCCCGACTTTCCAACTCCCGCCGCGCTCAAGCAGGCCGCGATCGCAGCGATCGAGGGGGACCGCAACCAGTACGCCACCACCTGGGGACTCGCCGAGACCCGTGCCGCCGTCGCCGCCTGGTATGAGCGCCGGTACGGAATGGCCGTCGATCCCGAACGCGAAGTGACCATTACCTGCGGATCCTCCGAGGCGCTCGTCTCCGCGATCCTCGCGACGGTCGATCCGGGCGGACGCGTGGTGGCCTTCGAACCATTTTACGAGAACTACGGCCCCGCGGCCGTCATCGCCGGGGCGGAGACCCGACTGGTCCGCCTCGCCTGGCCGGACTGGAGACTCGATCCCGACTCCCTCCGCGCCGCGTTCGCGGGACAGGGTGGCCCGGGCGACCCGTCCGCCCTGGGTGGCCCGGGCGGCTCGTCCGCCCCGGGTGGCCCGGGCGGCTCGTCCGCCCCGGGTGGCCCGGGCGGCTCGTCCGCCCGTGCCGGGGCGGCCCAGGCCGTCATCGTCAACACCCCGAACAACCCCACCGGCAAGATCTTCACCGCCGGGGAACTCGATCTCATCGCGGCCTGCTGTCGCGAGCACGACGCGATCGCGATCACCGACGAGATCTACGAGACGCTCACGTACGACGGGGCGACACACCTCCCGCTCGCGACACGACCCGGGATGCGAGACCGCACGATCACCATCTCCTCCTGTTCCAAGACCTTCGCCGTGACCGGGTGGCGGGTGGGCTGGGCCGTGGCCCCGCCCGCGCTCACGGATGCCATCCGCAAGATCCACGACTATCTCGTCGTCTGCTCCCCGGCCCCGTTCCAGGCGGCCGCGGTGACCGCGCTTCACTTCGATGACTCCTATCACGAGGCGCAGCGGGCTGAATATGCCGTGCGGCGGCGGATTCTGTGCGACGGTCTCGAGTCGGCCGGGTTCCGGATCGCCGAACGGCCCCGGGGATCGTACTACGTTCTCGCCGACATCCGCCCGAAGGCGGGCGATGATCGCGCGGAAGACTCGGCCTTCGTCCGGCGAATGATCACGGAGGCCGGCGTGGCGGCGGTGCCGGGCTCCTCTTTCCACCACCCGCCGGGGGACGGGGCCCACCTCATCCGATTCTGCTTCTGCAAGCGTCGCGAGACGCTGGAGCGGGCGGTGGAGAGGCTTGAGGCGTGGGGGGGATAGCCATTCCATGAAGTGTCATTCCGAGCGTCGCGCCGTCGTTTGGCGCGACGCGAGGAATCTGCAGTGCACGGGGCCGATTCGCGAGATGCGGCGACGGCCATCAGATCCCTCGTCGCCCCGCAGCACGTGCTACGGGGGCGGCTCCTCGGGATGACACGCGCCGATTTCTACGCCTCCGGCGTGCGACACCCGATCGAGATCATTGACGCCGCCCACCGGCCCGCGTATAGGAGCGGGTCATGCCCATCCACGAAACCGCCGCGAAGGGGTTCCAGTCGGCCGCGGGTCTCTATGATCGGGGGCGGCCGGACTATCCGCTCGAGGGGGTGGAGTGCCTTCTCCGGGAACTCCGTCTCGATCCGAGCCGGACGGTGATCGACCTCGGGGCCGGGACCGGGAAGTTCACCCGCCTCCTCATTGCGAGCGGTGCCACGATCATCGCCGTCGAGCCGGTCGAGGAGATGCGGCGTCAGTTTGCCGCCTCGCTCCCCGGCATCCGGCTCGTCGACGGCGCGGCGGAGGCCACCACGCTCCCCTCGTCCGCCGCCGACGCCGTCGTGGCCGCCCAGGCCTTCCACTGGTTCGCCACCGGAGCCGCCCTCGCCGAGATCCACCGCGTGCTCAAGCCGGGCGGCCGTCTCGGGTTGATCTGGAACACGTGGGACCCCGCGGTCGAGTGGGTCGTCCGGCTCCGCGAGATCCTCGACGACTACGCCGGCGCCACCCCCCGCTACAAATCCGGCCAGTGGCGCCTGCCCTTCCGCGAGACCGCCCTCTTCACCCCGCTCGAGGAGCGGCACTTTCCGCACCTCCAGAGGGGACCCCTCCAGACCGTCCTCGATCGCGTGGCCTCCATCAGTTTCGTGGCCCTGCTTCCCGGGGAGCGCCGCGTCGAGGTGCTGCGGCGCGTCCGCGAACTGGCCGAGACCCATCCCGTCACCCGCGGCCAGGCGGAGATCGGCATGCCGTACGTCACGGATGTGTACTGGGCGGCGCGGAAGTAGGAGCTTCAGCAACTCTGTCATTCCGAGACTCGCGCCTCCGCTTGGCGCGAGGCGAGGAATCCGGCGGCCGAAGATCCCCCCGGGATCGGAGGGCTTTCCGGTCCGGATTCCTCGTCGCGGCCGAACGGAGGCCGCCTCCCCGGAATGACACCTGTGTGGCCGATACTTCCCCCCCGCCATCATCGCCCCTTCCGATTTGATCCTTCGGTTCCTCCTATGTTACCCTCATGACCCGCTCGGGCCTTCTGCCCGGACTCGTTTTCAGCGAGAGGACGCGCCATGATTCGCACCCACCTGCTGCCGGCCGCCACGCTGCCGGTCGTACTCGTTCTCGCCTATTCCCCCTTCGCGCACGCGAACGAGAAGGCGGTGCCGCGCCGGGCCACGTTCGAGGCCCGGCATGAACTGAAGGTCACGGTCCCGGACGGGACGAAGATGCTCCGGGTCTGGTTCACGACACCGCAGGGCGGCCCGGGAGGTCGAGTCTCCGACTTCAAAGTCGAGTCGCCCTTCCCGCACCGGATCGAGAAGGACTCGGAGGGGAACGAAGTCCTCTTCGCCGAGGTCGAAAACCCCTCCGTGAAGGACATCACCTTCGTCGAGACGTTTGTGCTCGACGCCACGGAGCAGGGGACATCGCTTGAGCCGGCAGCGGCCACTCCCCTCGACGCCGCGGAGATGAGGGAGTTCGCCCGGTATCTCGAACCGAACGCGAACATCCTCATCGACGACGAGATCCGCGCCCTGCAGAAGACGATTGTCGGCGAAGAGAAGAACCCCGTCGCGGTCGCGCGCAGGATCTACGACTGGGTCCTGGACAACGTGGACTACTGGGTGAAAGACCCGGCGAACAAGAAGGCCTCGCCGGTCGGCAGTTCCGCGTACTGCCTCGACAACAAGTGCGGTAACTGCTCCGATTTCCATTCGCTCTGGACCGCTCTCGCCCGGGCCTCCGGGATTCCCACCCGGATGGTCTTCGGCTCCTACTTCAAGGCGAGCCTGGACGGGGTGGACAAGGACCAGTCGTACCACTGCTGGGTGGAGTACTACATCAAGGGGGCCGGGTGGGTCCCTCTCGACGTCTCCGCGGCGGACATCCTTGCCCGCGACGTCCCCCTGACCGATGAAAACCGCACGCTCGTGGACCTGGCGACGCCCAGCGGGTACCCGGGCGCCGATCCGACGAAGGCGGACTACTATTTCTCCCACATCGAGGAGCGCCGCGTGACCTGGTCGCGCGGCCGCGACCTCATCCTCTCCCCGAGGCCGGCGGCCGCCACCCCTCTCAACGCGCTGATCAAGGCGTACGTCGAGGCGGACGGAGTCGCGCTCGAGGAGAAGAGGGGGTGGGAGCGCAAGTTGACGTACAGGGAGCGGAAGTAGTTCGGGCGATTTTCCCCCTCCGGGAGTGATGATTGACCCAGAGAGATCTCCTGCTTCCGGCGGTCGCCGGGGCGCTCGTGGGGGTGCTCATGGGCGTGCTGGTCTGGCAGGGGAACCCGCCGAACATGGGACTCTGCGGGGCCTGCTTCCTGCGGGACACGGCCGGGGCCTTGGGTCTCCATCAGGCGGCCCCCGTGAAGTACCTGCGCCCGGAGATCGCGGGGGTGATTCTCGGCGCTCTGGCCTCGGCCCTGTTCGCCCGGGAGTTTCACCCGCGGGGGGGCGGAGCCCCGCTGTTGAAGGTCCTGCTCGGGATCTGGGTCTCGATCGGGGCCCTCGTCTTCCTGGGGTGCCCGTTTCGGATGCTGCAGCGGCTTGGGGGCGGCGACGCAAACGGCTTGCTGGGCCTCGGTGGACTGGCGGTCGGGATCGGATTCGCCCTGACCCTCATGCGCCGCGGGTTCACGCCGGGGCGGTCGGCCCCGCTGTCCCCCGTACTGGGGCTTCTGATTCCCGCGATGGCGCTGGGCCTTCTGGCCGCACTCCTGGTTCCGCTCCCCGGAGTCTCGGCGAGCGAGTCCGGCCCGGGGGCTCAGCATGCGCCGTGGTGGGTGTCGCTCGGGGCGGCCTTCGTCGCAGGGGTCCTCCTGCAACGGGCGCGGTTCTGCACCCTCGCGTTCGTACGCCACGCCGTCTTCAGCCGCGACTTGCCGGCCGCGCTGCCGGGAGCGACTCTGATTCTCTCCTACGCCGCGGGGTCGGCGATCCTCGGCACGTTCAAACCCGGCTTCGAGGGTCAGCCGATCGCGCACACCGATGCGCTCTGGAACACTCTGGCGATGCTGCTGGTGGGGCTGGCGGGTTCGATGGCGGGAGGGTGTCCGGTCCGTCAGATGATCCTCTCAGGCGAGGGGGACTCCGACGCCGGATGCGTGCTCATCGGGATGCTCGCGGGTGGGGCGTTGGCCCACACCCTCGGCCTCGCGAGCACGCCCGCGGGTCCCAGCGCCGCCGGGCGGGTGGCCGTCGTCGCCGGGATAGTGTTCTGCCTCGTCGTCGGCCTCTTCGCGCGGAGCGCGGGGGAGCCGGTCCCCACGGAGCCCGTCGCGACATGATCCCCCCCCCGAATCGGATTGTGCGGGCCGCCACCCTGATCGCGGATCTGGATCGACTGCGCGCGACGCCGTGCGTCGGCTGCGGCGGGCCGCTCTGCGGGCACCGTGTTCTCTTCAGCATCGTGCTCGGGTTCAAGGACGAACCGCGCTGCCCGGCCTGCCTCGCGAGGGGGCTCGGCCGCGATCTTCCGGGACTGAGCCGCCACATCGTCGCCTACATCCGCCACCAGGAGTGCTACAACGCCGCCTGGGAGTGGACTGCGGCGCGGGAGGGGGGGTGCGAGATGAATGATGGGACCGACGTGAGCTCTGGCTGCGAGGTCCCCGATTCCGCCCGTCCCGAGTCGAAGGCCGAAGGGCGGCGGGGCGCCGAAGGAGACTGGGATGCCGGCGACATGGGTTGCGGAGACCTCGTCCTCGAACTGCGCCTCAGGCTCCGGGCGATGAAGCCCGGGGAGGTCCTGAGGGTCACGGCGCGCGATCCCGGGGCGCCTGAAGATTTGCCCGCGTGGTGCGGGCTGACGGGGCACGCGCTGGTCTCGGCGAATCACCCCGTCTATCTCATTCGACGGAAGGAGGACTGATCATGGCCGGAAGATTCTGCGTGAGCCTTACCTCCTCGAAGGACAACACGGACCGGGCGACGGTCGCCTTCGTGGTGGCGAATGCCGCGGCGGCCTCCGACAAGGAGACGCTCGTCTTCCTCAGCATCGAGGGCGTGCGCCTCTCTCAGAAGGGGTTCGCCGACGACATCCATGAGGAGACCTTTGCGCCCCTCAGGGAACTCATGGCGAACTTCGTGAAGGCCGGCGGGAAGATCTGGGTCTGCTCGCCCTGTTTCAAGAAGCGCAAGCTCAACGAGGGCAACCTGGTTGAGGGCGCGACCATTGTCGGCGGGGCCAAACTGGTGGAGTTCCTCTCGGGCGGGAGTCCGTGCGTGACGTACTAGCCCGGACTCTTCACGAATACTGACCGGTTCCCAGGAAGCAGCCAGAGATGCCGAAAAACGAGGCCCCGAGTAGGCCCGGCGGCACGTGCTGCGGGGCTACTCGGGGCTGCGGAGTTCTCCGTTCACGAATGATCCGGGCCAGGCGCCCGGAGCACGACATGTCCGCTCATCCCTTCACCTGAACGTCCTCCCTCTCCGGTCGGTCCTGGCCGGTGTAGGGAGCTGGGCTCCCCGCGGACTGCAAACCCGTCGGACGGCGGGCAACCCCCGTTGTTGCTGGGTTCGATTCCCAGGCCGGCCTTCTCCACATGTCCAACCACCCCGAGATTCCGTCTGCGGACCGGCACCTTCTGACGCCTGATGTTTCCTTCGACGGCGGGGACCTCGACTGCGGGAACGGCCTGCTCCTCCTGATCCGGCAGCACATCGATCCGCTCCCTCGTGGCGGCCTGCTTGAAATCCGCTCCACCGAGATCTCCGTCGAGGAGGACCTCCCCGCATGGTGCCGCCTCACCGGGAACGAACTGGTCTCGTGGACGAAGCAGGGCGCGCAGCGCATCTACCTGGTCTGCAAGGGGTCTCTCGCCGAGCGCCCCGCAGCTCCGAGTAGCCTTCCGAAGCGCCCGCAGGGCGCGGAGGAAGGCGCAACGAAGGGCGGGGGCCGGGCCTCTCCCTTTCGTGTGGTCCCCGTCTCCATTCCCGCCATCCTTCCCCCCCCCGCGCCCGTGCCGCCGATCGCGCCCCTCTCCGTGACGGGAATCGGTTCGTGGCCGCGGCCGCGCTGGATGCTGCAGGCCATCCACGAACATCTCGAAGGACGCCTCGGCGAGAGGGAGTTTGCGGCCACCGGGGAGGACGCGGTCCGTCTCGCCGTCCAGGCGCAGATCCGCGCCGGGGCGGACGTGGTCACCGACGGAGAGCAGCGTCGAGACTCCTACGCCAACTTCGTCGGGGGCCGCCTCGACAATTGCATGCTCATCCCGCTCACCGACCTTCTGCCGCTCGTCGATCACCCGGAAGAGTTTGAAAAGGAACTCCGATCGCTCGATGTCCCCGCCGGAGGCGTGCGCCACCCGGCGGTCTTCGGTCCCCTCGGGCGCTCGCGAGCCATCGCCGTTCACGAACTGGAGTTCGTGCGCCGCCTCACCGATCGTCCCGTGAAGATCGCGCTGCCGGGCCCGTACCTCCTCAGCAGGATCATGTGGATGGAGTGCATCTCGGATCGCGCCTACGCGTCGCGGGAGCGTCTGGCGGAGGACATCGTCCGCGTTCTGCGCGAGGAACTCCATCACCTGCTCGCCGCCGGCGCCGCCCTCGTGCAGTTCGACGAGCCGGTACTGACCGAGGTGGTGCACTCGGGGTCGCGGACGCAGCGGTCGTTCATGTGCGGGGCGTTGAGCGCGAAGGGGGACACGGCCCGCGAACTGGACTTCGCCCGCGACCTCCTGAACGGCGTGGTGGGGGACTCGCCGCCCGCGCGCACCGCGGTCCACATCTGCCGCGGGAACTGGACCCCGGACGAGAGCGCCGCCCTGACCGGCGACTACCGGCCGCTCCTCGATCTGCTGAAGCAGGTCCGCGTGGGGACGTGCTTCCTCGAACTCTGCACCCCGCGGGCGGGGGAGATGGAGGTCTTGCGCGAGTTGCCTGACGACCGCCGCATCGGGGTCGGCGTCGTGAACCAGAAGCGTCCGGAGATCGAGTCGGTGGAGGAGATCGCCGCCCGCGGCCGTCGCGCGATCGACCTCTTCGGCCGCAATCGGGTCCTTCTCAACACCGACTGCGGCTTCGCCACCTTCGCCGACAATCCCGTTTCCTCCTCGGAGATCGCGGAGGGGAAGTTGCGCGCCATCGCCGAGGCGGCGAAGGTGCTCCGCGGCTAAACCCCGATCGGGCGTGAGCCGCTCCGAACGATGGCCGGCGACAGCGTTCCCGACGAACCTCCGTCCACCCCGATCGCGAAAGATTGCGTTTTCGGTCGGAGATCCTATGCTTGATGCCCTCCCATGTCCTACCCGTCCCCGCCGCCGCGTCCCGCCTCGAGGCCCGTTTCTCCCCGGGTCCGTCCGGTTCCTCCTCCGCTTTCGACGGCGGCGGGCGTGGACCCACTCCCGCCTGATCTCCCGACCCCCGCGGAGGGCGAGCCTCGATTCCTCAGGCACGAGGCCCACCTCCGGGCGATCGCCGTCTGGTCGATGGCCCTGGGAGGTCTCATGACGATGTCCGGGGGGACGGCGCTCATGGGTTCGGTCATCGCGCTCCACGCGACATCTTCGATGATCGGAGAAGTGTGGGGTGTTCTGGTGAGCCTCGGCGGATTCCTCTGGGGAGGGGCACTCCTGGCCGCCGGGTACGGCTTGTGGGGCCTGTTTCCCTGGGGGAGACATCTCTATCTTCCGGCCGCCGTCGTCGGGATCCTGATCTCACTGGGTGCGCTGCTGAAGGCGTTTCCCGGGGGATCCAGCCTGGAGGGCGTTCTCTTCGCCCCGATTCTGATCGCTTGGTTCGGCTCCACGTTCTGGGCTGTCTTCCGCGGGCCGTCCGAACGGATCTTCACCGACGAGTATCGGGCCCTCGCGGCGCCGACCGAACGCACCTCACGACCCCCGATCCTGCGCACGCCCTTCTTCTGGGCCCCGATCGTGGGCATGGTCCTCTTCGCGATCGGGTACATGATCCTGCTCGTCCTCTACTTCATCTCCCCGAGCAGGGTCTGTTAGCCGGGCCGGGGGACCTCCGGCGGGACTTGCCGTTGACGACCGCCCCGCGGGCCGGTAGGATGACGGGGATGCCATCGCCCGTTGCCCAGCTCGTGTGCGCCCCCTGCAAGGTGCGCTATTCGATCCCCAACTCCCAGCCGGGGAAGGCGTACACGTGCAAGAAATGCGGGAGACCGCTCACCGCGGCGAAGACCCCCTCGGCCGGGGCGGCGCCGCCGATCAAACTTCCGCCCCCGCCGGCGGCGGGGAATCAGGCGACGATGGTCGTCGATCCCCGGCAGGCTTCGGTGGCCGCGAAGGCGGCCCTCGACGAATTTGCGGAACTCGCGGCCCCTTCCGCAGCCCCGAGTAGCCCTCCGAAGCGGCCGCAGGCCGCGGAGGAGGGCGTATCGAGGGGCGGCATGGCGCGCTCCCGCGCCCCGGCCGGGCCGTCACCCGCGGCGAGCTCTGCCCCCGGTGCGCCGCTTCTGCGGCGCACCCCCGAGGGTGCACCCCCCCGTGCGCCGCTTCCGCGGCGCACTCCCGACGGGATCGTCCCCTCCCCCCGCCGCTCCACCCCCGCCGTCCATGCCCCGTCGCAGATCGACGACGATGAGGGCGGCGGCCCGGAGCTCCGTCTCGAGGGGGAAGAGGCCCCCATCCCCCGCGAAATCCCGGTCCACATCGCCGCGTATCTCATCGACGGAGAGATCGCCCGTGGCGGGATGGGCGTGGTCTACAAGGGGCGCCAGAAGGACCTCAACCGCGTCGTCGCCGTCAAGATGATGCTTCCCGGCGGGATGTCCTCCTCCGAGTTCCTCAAGCGGTTCCGCCGGGAGGGGGTCGCCGCCTCCAAACTCAACCACCCGAACATCGTCCAGGTCTACGAGACCGGCGAGTACAACGGCCAGCCGTTCATCGCGATGGAGTACGTCGAGGGGACCTCGCTCGAACGCGAAATGGAGCCGGGTCCGCTCGAACCGCACCGCGCCGCCACGATCCTCCATGACGTGGCTGAAGCCATGCACCTCGCCCACAAGAACGGGATCATCCACCGCGACCTGAAGCCGGCGAACGTCCTGATCTCGCGCGACGGAATCCCGAAGATCACCGACTTCGGCCTCGCCAAGGACACCGACGCCTCCATGCTCTCCATCACCGGCGAGATCATGGGCACCCCCGCCTACATGCCGCCCGAGCAGGCCGACGGACGGGTCCATGAGATCGACGCCCGCTCCGACGTCTATGCCCTCGGCGCCATTCTCTACGCCTGCATCACGGGGAAGTCGCCCTTCGAGGGGAACTCGGTCACCGATACCCTCATGCGGGTGATGACCGAGGACCCCAAACCGCCGGAGCAGATCAATCCCCTGATCGAGTCCGACCTGTCCGCCATCTGCCTGAAGGCGATGGAGAGGAAGTCGGACGACCGCTACGCCACCGCCGCCGCTTTCGCCAGCGATCTCCAGCACTGGCTCGACGGCGATCCGGTGAGCGCCAAGCCGATGTCGAAGGCGAAGGCGCTCAGGCGCAAGATCGCGAAGAACCGTCTCGCCTTTCAGGTGGCGGGCGTGCTCGGGGCGCTCCTGCTCGTGGTGCTCATCGCGGCGCCGATCCTCTTCCACCAGTCGTACCTCGATCTCGCCCGGGGCAACCTCCAGAGTCCGAGCCTTGAGGTGCGCCAGAGCGCCTACAAGTCGCTCGCCGCCGATCTCGTCGGCAGAAAGTGGGACGATCCGAAGGAGAAGGAGGAGGCGATCGCCCTGTTTCTGCCCGGCGCGATCGACCCGGATCCGACGATTTCCGGGACGGTGCTCGAACATCTGAAGGCGCACGGCCAGGAGCCGGAGATCAAGGCCCCGGCGGAGGCGAAACTGGTGGGTCCGCTCGTGGAGCGACTGAAGGTCTCGACGAAGGAATCGGAGAAGGTGCTGATTCTGGACGTTCTCGGCGGCCTCGCCGCGCGCGACGCAGTGCCGGTCCTGCACGAGATGATCGCCGATCCGAACGACCAGGTGCGGGTCCACGTGATCCGCGCGCTCGGGGACATCGCGGACCGTCGCTCGATGGAACCGCTCATGCGGGCGCAGATCGGCGACCCGGTGACGCGGGCCGACGCCCGGATGGCGCTCCAGAAACTCTATCAGAACGCGGTAATCGTGCCGTTCTCGGGTCAGGACGCCGCGGTGAAGAACGTGATGGCCGGGCTCTCGGACACGCTGGCGGAGGCGCAGCAGCGGTACGAGGACCTCGGCTACGGGAGCGGGGATGTGGACGGGGAGAACCGTCCCTCGCAGAAGCCGATCGACGTGGCGATCCGGGCGCTGAAGAGCCCGGAGGTGACGGCGCGGTTGCAGGCCGCGTATGAGATCGCGACGAAGCTGCAGGACACGAAAGCGGCGCCGGCGCTCTACGAGGCGCTGGGCGATTCGGACCGGGACGTGGGGAGGGCGGCGGGGGAGGCGCTGGTGGCCCTGGCCGTCCCGGGCCTGAACGAGGAGGCGCTCAAGCGCCTTGGGGACGCCTCGGCCTTCATGCGTCGCGGCGTGGCCGATCTCTGCCGGACGATCGGCGACAAGTCTTTCTCGGACCCGCTGGCGATGGCGCTCGCGAAGGAGGGGGACCCCGCCGTGAAGGCGGTGATGTGCGAGGCGCTGGGGAAGGTGGGGGAGAAGCCCGCGTGGGCGTCGCTCGTCGAGGCCCTGCGCGATCCGGACGCGCGGGTGAAGAGGTCCGCCTCCGCGGCGCTCACGGCGCTGACGAAGCAGGACTTCAAGACCGACGCGGACCGGTGGGCCGCGTGGGTGGCGGGGCAGTAGCGATTTTGGATTTTGGATTGCGGATTGCGGATTGGACGGAGGAGGATCCGTTGGGGAGCCGATCGGCGCCAATTTGGAGTGCGGCGACCCTTCGGCGGGCTCAGGGCAAGGCTTGTCGCCGCTTTTCGGGACATCGGCCACCCACGGCCTCCGCCGCGAAGCGGCGCCCGGGGCATCCGCCCAATCCGGGCCCGCTTCTTCTTCCGTTTTTCGGCGCTACGGAGTTTTGTGTGGGTAGAGATCGAAACTCGCGCGGAGGTCAAGTGACCAGGGGTGGCCCGGCCCTACGGGCCGGGTCGTCCGCCGCAGGCGGACGACGGGAAGCCTGTTCCGAAGCCCCCGGACAAGAATCGACGTCTGACCTGTTCCCGAGCGCAGGATGGGGCTTCCGACGGCCTTGCGGCCGCACGGCCCGACGGGCCGTGCCACCCGAGAAGGAGCCAGGAGACCCCGTTTCTGCTTCCCCTTCCCCAATCCGGACGGTCCAAGAACTGCTCGGTCACAGCGACGTGCGGACCACCATGATCTACACTCACGTCCTGAATCGCGGTGGCCATGGCGTCAGGAGTCCCGTGGACAGTCTGTAAGGGGGGGGCTTGCGTATTGGGCCGAAACCGCCTATCATGCGCGGGCTTGGGGAAGTCTAGCGGAACACATGCGTCCGCAACCGTTTGTGTGTTGTGAGTCCTCCCATGACGGACGGACGATGGGCGATTGAACGTAGATCGACTGGTCAGCCTACTCTTCGTTAGGCAGATTCCGCCAGTGATCGACGCAGCACGCTTTGATCTCATTAAGCAAAAACACGGTGCCTATGGGAGTTGGGCAGTGTGGGCTCCGCCGACTTCCACCCCAAAGTCGAACATGGGTGACCTCACTGTTCTAGACGAACTCGCTAACCAGGCACTGCTCGACACCTTGAACCCTGGGGTCGTCATGATCGGGCTCAACATTTCGCGTGGATTCCCGGACAAGCCCTTTCGCAATTTCCACGACCCTGGCCCCGCGGCGAACGACTTCAAGATCCGGCACGCCTTCCATGATACGGTCTTCTGGGGCGCATACATGACGGATGTCATCAAGGGCTTCGTGGAGCCCGTTTCAGGGAAATTGCTTCACTACCTACGAGGGCATCCCCAAGTCGTCCACACGCACGTGAACAGGCTTCGCGAGGAATTGTTGGACCTCGGACATCCAAGACCGCTTATCTTGGCCTTCGGACACGCGGCCCACGGACTACTTGCCGAGAATTTTCGTGCCGAAGATTTCTCGGCTTTGGTTTCTTTGACACACTACAGCCATCACATCTCGAAGGAAGACTACCGTAGTGCTGTTCATCAGCAGATCTTGGCTGCTGGACAAGCAACTGCCTGACCTCCAAATGGAGCCGACGCGCCGGCTGTCCTGTGTCATGCTGTGGCTGCGGCGCGCGGCTCATTTGGCACGTTGGACGGACCGTAGGTGAGTGTGGCTGGGAAGGGGACCGTGTCGCCACTCGTAACTCTTTCGCCGGGTGTGGTCGGCTCCTCCGGGGGCTCCATCACGCCGGCCGGTTCACCCGCACGAGTTGCCGTGCGAGGGCGGGCAGCACTCGGGGGCCTCGTCGATGCGGCGGGCCTAGGCGGGGAAGTCCGGGTCGAACGTGCAGACCACGATCCCGGAATGGTCGGGATGTTCCTGGTGAAGCCGGATGAAGTGTCTTCGATTGAGCGTGAGAACGGCGCGCCCTTCCGCATGTGCGAAGAGCAGGACATCCAGATCGGAAACGGTGAGGCCTGACTTCCCGGCGTCGGCGCTCGTCAGCACATCATGGCCGAGCGAGCGAAGTTCCTGGACCGCCGGGAAGGGGAAGTTTTCGTTCGCGTAGATCCTGGCCATCGATCAGGCTTCCTCGTTCGCGCGAATCTGTCCATCGATCTCCTCGCGATGTGTTCGCACGTACGCCCAGGCGTTCGCGAGGTCCTCGGCGTGAAGGGTCGGATAGGATCGAAGAAGGTCGGCCTCCGAAGTGCCCAGCCGGCGTGCCTGATCGAGGACCCACACGGGGATTCGAGTGCGGACCACGCAGGGCTCCCCGCCGGAAACGCCCGGCGTGCTCTCGATGCCCGGAAAGGCGTCGCCCATGTCCCGGACCAGCGACCGGAGGGCGACCGCCCTTTCCGCGGGGGTCATTCGGCCGATCAGACGGTCCAGTTCTTCTGTTGGCGTCATGAATCACCTCACCCACTTGAATGGTACTAGCGGCCCCGGATCGGGTCAAGTCCGATCGCGGAACCGAGAGTACGCATCGTGACCTTGCCAATCTTCGCCCCGTAGCACGTGCTGCGGCGGTCAGGGTGACACGGGACGGGACGGCGTAGGGACGCAGTCGGGAGCGGAGTTCCTCCAGTTCCGCGTCCAGGACATACCGATCGAGGGCCCACCGGACCGGGAGGCTCCGGGGGACTCCGGGGGATCGCGCCACGCGGGTGAGACGTGCGGCCATCTGCTTCGGAAGGCTCAGACTCAGGATCGATCTCATGCTACGCTCCCACCGGGACTTGTTCGGTGCGATGCGGCGGGACCTTGCCGGTGGCGATCGATTGCACCTGCCTGAGAATCTCCGCCGTGTAGTACCTGTTCCCGCACCTGTCGCACACCCCGACGGTCACGTTTTCGAGGATGACAAACCCCGCCCGGTGTTTGAAGGCCTCACGCTGGAGTCGCCTGGGTCGCACGATGCCCGTGCAGTATTCGCATCGGTAGCCGAAGACCTTCTTGTTGTTCATGGCTTCTCCTGTTCTATCGCGTAGACGGTGACAATCAGGTAACGGTCTGTTTCCGTGAACCGACCCACCGTTGCCACGAGCGTCGCCCCGTCGGTACCGCGACCGTGGACCACGAACTTCATCCCTCTCGAATCACCCCGCTGTGTCTTGACGAGTTGTCCACCGAGGATGGAAAACTCGAGATCGATGATGTCCAGGTCATCCTCAGCCGCTTCCTCCATGGCGTGGGCGGTCAGGTCGTAGTTCCCGTTGCGGACGGCGTCACGAATTCGACCGAGAGCACTCGCCGGCATCGTGTTACGCCTCCCTCACTCCTGTTCATCTTACCGTCGGGCGCCGGATCCCTGTCAAGGGGATTTCCGACCCAGCTTTCCGCCGTGGTCCGCGGCATAGAGTCGGCCGGGCGCGAGATGGCCTCGGAGAGGAGACGGCGGCACACTCCTTCCGTGAAGCAGGCGGCCAGGATCCCGCCATCCCCCTGAGCCCCTTGACCGCCTGCCCCGGAGGGATGTAGCATCCCGGGTGAGGAGGCGGGCATGATCCCCACCGATGTCCTTCACGTCCGGTGCGTTGGATGTTCCCGGCGATTCGAGATCCCGCGGGACCGGCTGGTGGCGCTGGCGCGCGAGGGGAGGGCGATCTGCCAGTACTGCGGCGGCATCCTGGAAATGCCGGAGGAAGTGCGAGTCGCCCTCGCCTCCGCGCCCCCCGCCGACAGCCCGGCCATCCCGCCACTGAAGTTCCCCTGCCCCTTCTGTGACCGGCTCACCTGCAACGATCCGTTCGACATTGAGACGACGCTCCGCTGCTCCTTTTGTGGCGGACAGTTTCTCTCCCCGCCCCGGGAAGGGTCTGGGGCAAGGGCGCTGCCGGTCGAGGGACCGCTCGCCACCGCAGACGAGGTGGATCGGGCAACGGCCGTTCTCCCCGACACCGGGATCTACCGTTTCGCCCGCGAGGCGCTGAGGATCCGGGCCGCGCGGGGGGAGGTCGGCCGGGCGGATGTCGAGGGCCCGCTCGCCGGCCTCTCCGCCCTGACCCGGTGGGGCCCCTCCGTGGGGGATCGAGCGATCGTGCCCCTTCCCCTGACGGAATGCGAGCGACTGATCCCGGCCCTGTTGTTCGACATGACCGCTTCCGCAGTCGATCGGAGGGAGGGCTCGACCGCGCTCTTCTTCGAGCGGGGCGAGGCGGGCTTGCTGGACTCGGGCGCATTGGGGACCGGCTTGGCGACTCAAATCGACACCCACCCGGCCAAGCCGAATCCGAAGGCCACCGCCGATCTGGCCCGCACGATCCATGAGTTCAAGCCGGTCTTCGAGAAGTACTACGGGCTGACGGCTCTGTTCGGCGCGGGTCTCGGGCTCACGGCCGCGAGGGTGTCGCCGCCCCGCGCTATCGAGACGAGGATGCGGTCCCTCGGGGGCTGGGTGGGAGAAAACGCGTCCGCCCTGGCCGAGGAGCTTTCGCTGGCCCGCCCGCGGGCTTGAGCACGCCGTCGTGAGTTCCGAGTCCGGGCCGGGTCGCAATCTGTGGCGCTTCACGAGCCACTCGACCGCCGCGAGGCGGGCGGCCTCCAGTATCCCATCATCATCAGGATCGCGAGACACCTTGGGGGGATTCCCGGGGGCAGGCACCACATGGCAGACGCGACCGACGTGATCCACGGCGCGCCTGGTATCCTCCGCTGGGACGTGGAACCAGGCTCTGTCTGAGAACGTGGGATGCGGAAGGAAGTCGGTAGCACAGGCTTTCGAGCCTGTGCGGCACAGGCTAGAAAGCCTGTGCTACCGAGCGCACCGTGCAGATCGCCCGTTCTCAGACGGAGCCTGGTTCCACGTCCAGGACCTGCCGATCCAGGGCATGGCGGACCCGGGGGCTCCGGCGGATTCCGAGGGATCGCGCCACGCGGGTGAGACGCGTGGTCGCGGAGGGTGCTGTCCTGACGAATCTCTGGCCTCCCCCGCCCCCGCCATGTTTTACTCCCCGGGTTCGCGAGCCCCGCCATGCCCGCCCTCCCGGTCCAACTTGGAAACTACCGCATCGTCGGCCGCATCGGCCGGGGGGGGATGGGCGATGTCTACCTCGCCGAACAGGCCCACATCGGCCGCAAGGTCGCCCTCAAGGTCCTCCCGCGCGACCTCGCCGAAGACCCGGTCGGCCTCGCCCGGTTCCGGCGCGAGGCGCACGTCCTCGGACAGGTCTCCCACCCGCACATCTGCGCCGTCATCGACATGGGGGAGACCGACGGCACCTTCTACTACGTGATGGAGTTCCTCGACGGCGACGACCTCGCCCGCGTCCTGCGCGATCAGCGCATCACCTTCGACCGCGCCGCCGACATCGCGCGCCAGATCGCCGAGGCCCTCCACTCCGCCCATTCGCGCGGCATCGTGCACCGGGATATCAAGCCGCAGAACGTCATCGTCACCCGGAGCGACCGGCCTCGCGGCGGGAACGGACCGCGCGCAGGAACGACGCCGCGGGCGGAGGGTGCAGGGGCGGACGATGCGCCGGCGGGGGCACGGGCGGGCAAGCCGCCCGTGCCACCCCAGGATGGCCCTTCACCCGCCCCCGGGGCCGCCACCCCAGATGCGACGACGGTGCGGCACGGTGGGGCGCTCACGTCGGGTCTCCATCCGGACTCCAGCCCCAGAGGCACGGGCGGACAAGCCGCCCGTGCCACCCCACCCGGCGGGCATGAAGCCCGTGCCACCCCGCCCAGCGGGCCCGCCGCCCGGGCCACCCCTGACAGCGACCGCCACCCGGTCCCCGACTACTACGACCACGTCTACGTGATCGACTTCGGCCTCGCCAAGGAGGCGGGCACCCAGACGCTCACCACGAGCGGCGAGGTCATGGGCACCCCGGCCTACATGTCCCCCGAGCAGGCCGCCGGAAAGACCTCCCTCGTCGGTCCCCACACCGATGTGTACGCGGTCGGCGCCATCCTCTACGAGATGCTGACGCTCCGCCCCCCCTTCGACGCGCCGGACTTCGCCCCCCTCATCGCGAAGATCCAGCTCGAAGACCCCATCCCGCCCCGCCGCCTGAATCCGCAGGTCCCGGTGGATCTGGAGACCATCGCGATGCGGTGCCTCGAGAAAGACCCGGCCCGCCGTTACGCGAGCGCGGAGGCGCTCGCCGACGATCTTCGCCGCACCCTGGCGGACGAGCCGATCCTCGCGCGGCCGACCGGTTTCCTCGAGCGGTTCCGGCGAAGGGTCCGCCGCAACCCGCTCGCCGCCGGGGCGATCGCCTCCGCCGCCGCGCTCCTCCTGGCGCTCGGCGCCCTCCTCTTCGGGCCCGCCCGACTGTCCGTGGACTCGGACCCGTCCGGCGCGCGGGTCTTCCTGAACGAGGAGGACACCGGCCGCGTGACGCCGGTCGAGGGGATGGCGGTCTGGCCGCCCGGCTTCCGCCAGATCGGGCTCCGCCGCGACGGGTACGTCCCCGCCCAGCAGGGGCTCCGCCTCGGCGCCCTCTCGAGGGAGTCGGTCTCGATCCCCCTGCGGCACGAGACCGGCACGCTGAACGTGACGACCAACGTGGACCAGGCCACGCTGCGCGCCCGTCTCCGTGAGGGGGGGGCCGAGCACGAGTTCGCCCTGCCCCGCGAGGGGATCGAACTCGACACCGGCGCCTGGAATCTCGTCATCGAGAAGGAGAACACCTTCCCCTGCTCGCGCCTCGTCGAGATCGGGCGCGAGGCCGCCGTCGATCTCCACGCCACCCTCTCCCCGATGCTCTTCTGGAAATACAACGCCGCCGTGATGCTCGAGACCTCCCCCGTGGTCGCCGATCTCGACGGCGACGCGATCCCCGAGATCGTCTGCGGCCTGGACGTCGGGGTGCTCATCGTGCTCCGGCCGGGCACGATCGGCGAGGTCTGGCGCTTCGAGACGGTGGACGAGGTGAAGTCCTGCCCGGCCGTGGCGGACCTGGACGGGGACGGGCGCCCCGAAGTGCTCTCCCAGAGCAGCGCCGCGCTCCACGCGATCGGGGGCGACGGGAAGGAGCGATGGAGCGCGCCCATCGCCGGCTCGTATCTCAACCGGCCGGCCGCGGCGGACCTGAACGGCGACGGCATCCGGGACGTGATCGCCCTCGAACAGGAGGGCGCCATCTCGGCCTTCTCCGGGCGCGACGGGGCGCCGCTGTGGCGGTTCTCGGCGGGGCCCAAGTTCTGGTCCATCCCGGCCCTCGCCGACCTCGACCGCGACGCCGTCCCGGATGTTGTCGCGATCTCGACCGAGTCGAACCTCTACGCCGTGTCGGGTCGGGCGGGCACTCTGCTCTGGAAGGTGCCGCTCCCCGCGAAGTCGGGTTTCAACGCCTCGCCCGTCCTCGGGAAGATGGACGCGGACGACGTGCCGGACGCTGTCGTCGGCGACTGGGCGGGCCGGGTCCACGCCTTCTCCGGCGTCGACGGGCGCGAGATATGGCGATACCAGACCGGGAAACACATCCCATCGACAGCGGAGCTGGTCGACCTGAACGGCGACGGCCGGGACGACGTGGTGATTGGATCCGGGGACAATTTCGTCTACGCCCTCGATCCCTCCCGGCTTTCCGGGCCTGAGGCGGACGGAAGCCGGGCGCCGGCCCTCCTCTGGAAACACGAGACGGATTACGAGGTCTGGGGGCGCGTTTCCTCGTGCCGGGTGGACGGCGACGACATCCCCGATCTCCTCGTCGGGTCAGACGACGCCTGCGTCCACTGCCTCTCCGGTCGCGACGGCGGGCTCCTCTGGAAGTTCCGCACGGGGAACCAGATCATCTCGGGGATCGAGGTGGCCGATCTCGACGGCGACGGCGTCGCCGAGGCGGTCTTCACCTCTAAGGACGGGGTGATCTACGCGGTGAGCGTCCAGCCCGGTCGGCTGGAATGGGCGAATCGCCGTGAGGGGAGAGTCAGCTTCTTCGAGCTGCTTGACGCCGGTCCGGGGCGCGCGCCCGCCATCCTCAGCGGGTCGGATTCCGGCCCCTTCGTCTGCTTCGCGGGGGAGGACGGGCGAAGGATGTGGCGTCAGGGGCGAGCCGGGCACCATTTCGGGGTCATCGGCTGGAATCAGAGCGTGCGGCCCGATCGGGGGAGCGTGTGCGGAGTGACCAGCTACGCCCTGCAGGAGATGAGTCTCACCACGGGGGAAGTCCTCTGGAAGTATCCGGTCCCCACGGGCGCCTTCTGGGCCGGCGCCGCCCTCGACCTGAACCGGGACGGCCGCGGCGACTTCCTGCTGGGCGAGGAGGCGCCGGGGCCCGGTGCCACGCCGATCGGTCCTCTGGCGCAGAAGGCGGACCCGAGGGCGGTCGAGGGATGTTCGGCCGTCAGCGCGGTGGCGCGGAGGAGTGCCGGGCCGCTCTGGAGGATTTGCCTCGAGGGAGTCGCGACATGCCACTCCCTGACGGACCGGAACGGCGACGGCGTCCCGGACGTGCTGGTGGAGTCGAAGAGCGTGCTCTACACGCTGGACGGGGCGCGGGGGACGCTCCTCCACGAGCGGGAGGTGGACCCGGACATCTCGTGGTGGCAGGGCTTTGTCTGCCCCGCCCCCGGGGGGGAGTTCCGGCTGGTGGGGCTTGGGAATGACGGCCATGTCCATGCGAAGGGGGTGCGGGAGGCCGCCGCCGACTGGGTCTCGGAGGGGGACGACTACTCCGCCTACTACCCCTGGCCCTGCGACATCGACGGGGACGGCGTGTGCGATCTCGTCGCGGAGAACTGGCGCACCCGCCTCGATGCGATCTCATCGGCGAACGGAAAGACACTCTGGAAGGTCGGACTCCCGCTCTCGGTCTCGTTCGACATCGTGGGATGGGGACCCGACATGGACGGCGACGGGCGACACGACGTCGCGGCCGTAACGATTTCGGGTCAGGTCTTCTGCTACAGCGGGGCGGACGGGAAGCCGCTGGGCCGGTTCAGTCTGCCGTACGAATTCGCCGTCGCCGAGGTCAGGGAGACGGACGGATTCACGGTCGGGACGCGGCCGCTCCTCCTCCTCGGTCTCTCCGACGGCCGGGTGCTTTCGATGGACGCGCGCCCTCGTCCGCCGCTGGGGGTGATCTGGTCGCTGGGGGACGGGGCGGGTCCGGGACGGAAGTGACTGCTTTCACTGTCACCGATCGCGGGGGCTCTGCCGCAAGTACGAAGCGGGACGGAGATAGACCGAGTCCCTGAGTAGCGACCGCTCGGCGCCGTTTGTCGAGCGGTCGCGTATCGAAGGGACGGTTGACGCGAACGAGGCCCGGCCCGGGGACCGCCCTTCGTTACGCCCTCCCCGGTCGCTGCGGCGACCGAGGAGGGCTACTCAGGGCTGCGGTTTGCGGGTACGGCCATCGCAGCAATCACAGTAGAACTATTCAAGCAGCGGCTCGATCACCGCCGTCATCGAGCCTGCGCAACGTGGGATGAGCGGGTCGCGGCCGAAGGAGTGGATCTGCTCCTGATGCAGTTCCGCCTCCTCCTTCGCGCCGGTGAAGACGATCACCCGGCCCGTCGCGTCCACCTCCTCCGCCATCGGGAACGACTTCTCCACCGGGTAGTGGAAGATCGTCCCGAGCATCGCGATCACGTACTCGTAGGAGTGGTCGTCGTCGTCGAGAAGGACGACGTTCCACGGGAGGGCGGGGAGGACCTCCTCCTGGGTCTCGACCTTCGGCCGAAGGCGGCGATCGGGTTCGGGCATGAACGCGAGCATAGCATCCGCCGCCAGGGTCCCGCAAGACCTCCCTGCCGCCCCAAATCCTTGACACAGTGCGTCATCGCCGATAGCATGCCGCCCCGTTTCACGGGCGCTGAACGCCCCGAACCCCAGGTTGCGTTCCGGGAGAACGTGACCCGCCCGGCCGCCGGCCCCCCCGAGTCACGCCCGGGTTTCCGTCCCCCAGCCAGGAGTCCCCCGACCATGCGCCGTTCGCTGTCCGCCGCCCTGCGATGGCTCCCGTTCTTCGCCCTGCTGCTCGCCTCCCCGCTCCTCGCGCAGGACTCGATCGACCACGCGAGGCTGACCTTCGACAACCCCGTCGGGATCGCCTGGCTCGCGGCGCCAATCGGCGCCGTGCTCGCCCTCGTCTTCGCGTACATGTTCCACACGCAGATGAAGGCCGCGAGCCCCGGCAACGACACGATGATCAAGATCGCCGCCGCCGTCCGCAAGGGGGCGATGGCGTACCTGGCCCGACAGTACAAGGTGGTGGGGATCGTCTTCGTCGTCCTGGTGATCGTCCTCAGCATCATGGCCTTCGGATTTGGAATCCAGCACTGGCTCGTCCCGTTCGCCTTTCTCACGGGGGGATTCTTCAGCGGCATCTGCGGCTTCCTCGGGATGAACACCGCCACCCAGGCCTCGAACCGCACGGCGCAGGCGGCGAGCGAGAACCTGAACCGCGGCCTCCAGGTGGCCTTCCGCGCCGGGGCGGTGATGGGGTTCGTGGTGGTCGGCTTTGGCCTTCTCGACATTGCCGTCTGGTTCTACGTCTGCAACAACATCCTCCATCTGCCGCTCAATGAGGTGGTCGTCACGATGCTCGCCTTCGGGATGGGGGCCTCAACGCAGGCCCTCTTCGCGCGCGTCGGCGGCGGAATCTACACCAAGGCCGCGGACGTGGGGAGCGACCTCGTCGGCAAGGTGGAGGCGGGAATTCCCGAGGACGATCCGCGCAATCCCGCGACGATCGCGGACAACGTCGGAGACAACGTCGGCGACGTGGCCGGGATGGGCGCCGACCTCTACGAATCGTACTGCGGCTCGATCCTCTCGACGGCGGCCCTCGGCTTCGCCTGCGCCCAGAGCATGCGGCCCGGGATCGTGGACGCCACGCTCTCGCTCCCGTGGGTGGTCTATCCCATGGTGATCGCGGGCGTGGGATGCGTCCTCTCGGCGATCGCCACCTTCGCCGTCCGCACGGGCGAGGATACGAGCCTCAAGAACCTGATGGCCGCGCTCTTCCGCGGCATCAACCTCGCCACCCTGCTGACGGCGGTCGCCGCCCTCGGGATCGGGCACTACCTCCTCAGCGGATCGGAACTGATTGCCGATCGCGGCGTGACGATGGGGATCAACAACTACGTCTGGAGGGTCTGGCTGGCCGTTGTGGTGGGGCTCGTCTCCGGAGTGATCGTCGCCAAGGCGGCGGAGTACTACACGTCGAACGACTATCCGCCCGTGCAAGGTCTGGCGGAGAACGCCCTCACCGGGCCGGCGACGGTGATCATCGACGGCGTGGCGGTGGGAATGCTCTCGACCGGGATCCCCGTCATCACCGTCTCGCTCGGCATCTTCCTCTCCTTCTGGCTCGCCGGCGGGTTTGCGGACCCGATCCGCGGCCTGTATGGGATCGCCATCGCCTCGGTCGGGATGCTCGCCACCCTCGGGATCACGCTGGCCACCGACGCCTACGGACCCATCGCCGACAACGCTGGCGGAAACGCCCAGATGTCCGGCCTGCCGCCCCAGGTGCGCGAACGAACCGACGCGCTCGACGCCCTCGGCAACACGACGGCCGCCACCGGGAAGGGGTTTGCGATCGCCTCGGCCGCGCTCACCGCGATGGCGCTTCTCGCCGCCTACGTGGAGGAGGTGCGGATCGGGATCGACCGGGTCGCGGCGGGGGCGTATGCGTCGGCCGGACCGGTCGCGTGGAAGGTGGTCGACAACCGGAGCGACGCCGATCTTTCGAGCCTCGGCCTGAAGGATGTCGGGAACGGCTTCCTGGCGCGCGAGGTGACCGATGCCGCCGGGAAGACCCAGTGCCAGGCCTTCCTCGTGCTCGCGAAGTCGGAGAAGAACCAGGAATTGCGCGCCGTACCGGGACGCGAGGCGACCCTGGCCGACTTCATGTCGTTCTACCAGGTGACGCTGATGAACCCGAACGTGCTGATCGGACTGTTCCTCGGCGCGATGATGGTGTTCGTCTTCTGCGCGATGACGATGAAGGCGGTGGGCCGGGCCGCGCGGAGCATGGTGCTCGAGGTGCGGAGGCAGTTCAAGGAGATTCCCGGGATCATGGAGGGGAAGGCGGAGCCGGACTACGCCTCGTGCGTGGCGATCTCGACGGCCGGGGCGCAGCGCGAGATGGTGGTGCCCTCGATCCTCGCCATCACGGTGCCGGTGATCGTCGGGATCGTGTTCGACGTCTCCGGCGTGATGGGGCTTCTCGCGGGCGGTCTCTCCACCGGGTTCTCGGTGGCGATCATGATGGCCGCCTCCGGCGGGGCGTGGGACAATGCCAAGAAGCACATCGAGAGCGGAAAGCTGAAGAACGAGAAGGGCGAGGTCCAGGGGAAGGGGTCGTTCGCCCACAAGGCGGCGGTCACCGGCGACACGGTGGGGGACCCGTTCAAGGACACGAGCGGGCCGTCGCTGAACATCCTCATCAAGCTGATGTCGATGGTATCCATCGTGTTTGTCGGGCTCACGCTGAAGTTCGCGCCGGAAATGGCGAAGTTGTGGAAGTAGGTCGCTGATCCAGACGGGCACTTCAATCCGGGGCGGCCCCCCAGCGCGTGCTGCGGGGTCGCCCCGTTTCGCTTCTCACGGACGACGGCCTGATGCACGGGACTGAATTCACCTCCCTCCCCTCGAACGGCGCCCGCGGACCTGAGGCGACCGGGCGGATTCTGAAGTGGGCGGGAGTCGTCTACGCCGTTCTGCTGGTTACCGGATTCGGCTGGATGGCCTGGGTGCGGGGGGGCTGGGCCGAGGCGCGGCGGGGACTGGTGGGACCCAGCCCGGTCGAGGGGATTCTCGTCGGCGTCGTCGTCGGCGTGGTGATCGTCCTCGTTTCCGAACTGCTCTACCGCACCTGGTCAGTGGCGCGTTCGCTCGAGGACGAGTTTCGGACGATCCTGGGTCCGCTCACTCCGGTCGACTGCGTCCTTCTGGCGTCGCTCTCTTCGCTCGGAGAGGAGATCTTCTTCCGGGGCGGCCTGCAGGGCTGGCTGGCGTCGTTCTGTCCGCCGGTCTGGGCGCTCGCGATCACGGCGATTCTCTTCGGCGTGATGCACTTCCCCATGAAGCGGGTCTTCGTGTGGTGGACCCTCTTCGCGGTGGGGATGGGGTTCCTCTTCGGGTGGCTGGCGATGGTGGAGGCGGGACTGCTCGCCCCGATGGCGGTGCACGCCGTGGTGAACGGGGGGAATCTGTGGAGGATGACGAGTAGGCGCGGTCCCGAGTAGGTCGCCGCAGGCGACCGTACCGAGGGATCACGCGCCGTAACGAGGGGCCAGCCCTGAAGGCGGGGCACCCTGCCTGAACCGCCCCTCGTTACGCGGCCGGAGCCTGCCCTGAGCGAAGCCGAAGGGGGCCGCTACTCGGGGCTGCGGTGCTGCTTTCATGAATAGTCCGGGCTAAGAGCTCGATGAGGTGATGGGACCCAAGGGGGCCGTCCCGGACCTTCACGGACCTGTCAGGGGCGATGATGCCGGGACCCGCCCGCCGGCCTGCTCCCGCGCACGGCATGACAGATCGCCGCCGCCAGCGCGTCCGAGGCATCCAGCGGCGCCGGCGCGAGGCGCAGCCCGAGCTGGGCCCGGACCATCGACTGGACGTGCGGCTTGCCCGAGCCGCCGTGACCCGTGACCGCCAGTTTGATTTCGCGCGGCGAATACTCGGCGATCGGGATCTGTTCCTCGGCGCAGCACAGCAGCGTGGCCCCCCGCCCCTCGCCCATCGCGAGAAGCGTCTTCGGGTTCTTGCCGAAGAAGACCGACTCGATCGAGATCACGTCCGGGCGGTAGCGGCGAAGCACGCGTCTCAGCTGCGCCGCGATTTCGCGGAGGCGATCCGGAAGGGGGCCGGCCGCCGAGGCCACGCCCCACGTCACGGAGCGCATCCCGCCGCGTGAACGGTCGACGATCCCGTACCCGAGCCGTCGGGTTCCCGGATCGATGCCGCAGATGCGGAGCGGAGACGGGGGGGTCCCGGGCAAGCCGCCCGGGCGGGTCCCGGCCTCGCGGGAGAGGACCTGGACTCCGGGAATTCCGGATCTACGGTCGCGAACGGAATCGCAGGTCGTCGATGACCGGCCGGCACCCGCCCCTACGGGTTCGGTCCGGCGATCGCGGCCACGTTCGGCGAGCCGGGCCACATCCGCGGCCGTCCAGCGGATGCGCCTGCCGCTCTTCCTGCCCTGAGAACGCCTCCGGCTCCATCTTCTCGATCGTGCCGTCGCCAACCCTGTCCCTCCCGACTGCGCATATCACACTGGGTGATTCGTCAAGGCTGGATTCGCGGTTGAATTCGACCGTTCCTTCGCGGCGCTCAGGACAGGCTCTGAGCGAGGGCGCGGCCTCCGCCCACCCCCCCTTCGACTCGCCCGCCGTAAGGATCCGGGCTCGCTTCCGCCTCACGGATGGCGGGAAGGCAGGGCGAGCGGAGCGAGCCGTAGGACAAGTGTGGACGGATTACCAACGCAATCATATCCCGTCCGAAGGGGAGTGGCAAGGAAGGCAGCCGAGGGCTACTTCATCGACGCGGCAATCATGCTCACGAGGAAGATCACGGGCATGTGGAGGAATACGGCGAGCCCCAGTAAGAGGACGCGCCGATACTGGAGTTTCAGTCTGGTCACCTCAATGTCACCCAGATCATCCTCGGACCAGACGAAGGGGAGCAGCCGAAACCCGTTGGCGGGCGCGAAGCCGCAGGATTCCCCATGAAGGGGATGCTCCGATCGCAGGTAGGAGAGGAATTTCTGGTTTTCTGTGAGGTGGGCCGCGGCCACTCCCACCCAGACGGTAATCATGTAACCCGAAGTCACCCAGAAAATGGCATTCTCGGTGCTGTTCGCGAAGAGAACAAAACGGGCGATGCAGAAGATGATCAACAGGGCGGCCCAAGTCTTCAGATAAACCCCTAAACGGGAGTTGTCGGGCGCGACGTCTGGACTCTTCGCCGCGCACGGAGGAGTGGCAAGTGAGTTTGGGACCGCGGCCTGTCCGGATAGGACATCCAAGAGAGTCGGGCGGCCGGGAGTAGGGGCGGGGACCGGCCGATCGTCGGACTTTCCGGGAACGCCGCCGCCGGCGGAGTCTCCGTCTCTCATCCCGTCCATCCTGGAAGTCCGAGGCCGGGAGCCGCCCGCCGGCTCGTTACGCCGTCGCGTCGAAGAGCGATCCGAGCATCTGGTTCTTCGCCCGGATGACGCGGAGGTTGGCGGTGAAGGCGGCGCGGTCGGTGATCTGTCCGACGACGTCCCCGATGAAGTCGGTGTTCGATCCCTCGAGGGCGCCGAAGACCACCTGGCCGAAGACGCCGGCGCCGGGCGTGCCGGCGACCCCCTCGCCGGAATTCGGGCCCGGGGCGAAGAGATTTCTCCCCTCCGCCACAAGACCGCCCGGATTGGGGAATCGCGTGAGTTCGAGCTGCCCCACCACCTGCACTGCGCCGTCGGGCTGGATGGCTGAGACCGCCCCGTTCGGGGTCACGTTGAACCGGGTGGCCTCGAACGGGAGCTGGATCGGGGGCTGGAGGCGCTCGCCGTTGGGAGTGACCAGGTTCCGGTTCGCGTCGAGCGTGAAGTTCCCGGCGCGGGTGAAGCGGTCGCCGCGCGGGGTCGAAACCCGGAAGAATCCCTCTCCCGCCACGGCCAGATCGAATCCCCCGTCCGTGATCTCGACTGGTCCGTTCGCGAAGTTCGTCCGGACCGACGCAACACGGCTTCCGCCGCCCGAGGGGAGCGTCGCCTGCCGCACGCTTCCCGCCCGAAAGGCCGGGGTCACCGCGTTCGCGAGATTGTTGGCCCGGACCGCGAGCGTCTGCTCCGCGCTCTGCGCCCCCGCCACGCTGGCTGAGAAGAAGTCGGCCATACACCGTCAGTATACACCGGCGACCGGCTTCGGGCAAGTGCCCGAAACGGAAGGGGAACCGCGAATGGCGCGAATGGCCGCGAATTTCAAGAAACGACAACGGATGACAAGAAGACGGGAGGGGGAACAGAGGCAACAACGGATGACAGAAGAATGGGAGGGTGGGACAGAAACAACAACGGATGGCAAGAGAATGAGGGGGAACAGAAACAACAACAGCACGCCAGCCAGAAGACAGCGGTGGGGGAAGAAGGCGAAAACAGAGAAACCTGATTCGCCGTCCTTCGCCGGGGGCCGGGGCTGTCCGACGAGTCAGATCCCCGGACCGGGAGGATCTCCTGCCTTCTTCGTCGACATCCGGGCCTGCGCGAGGGCGGCCGCCTGGAGCCCCTGCAGCGTGACCTCGCCCCGCTCCAGCAGGATCTCGCCGAGCCGGCGTGGCGGGTGCTGGAGCCTCTGTTCGGCCAGCGCCCAATCGACCGATGTCTGCCGTGCGAGTCCGTTCCGGACCAGCGTGGCGCCGAGCAGGGTGTCTTCCCGGGACAGCAGCGCCCGGGCCTGATCGTCGAGCAACCGGTCGAGCTGCTCGGGAGTGAGGTCGCCTCGCTCCACGAGAATCGCTCCGATCAGTCGCTCCGGTTTCCCCTCGAGGGTCTCTCGTTCCTGCTGAGCCACGGCGTCGGCGACGCGCCCTTCCGAGACCCACGTTCGCGCGACGGCGTGCCGCCCGATCAGCAGATCCAGTTCGCTTCCCATGCCGGCCGACCCTCCGCCCGTTTCCGCTCATCCCGCACCCGCTAGGCGGGGCACGCCACCTCATCCAGAAGTCGGGCCATAATCGCGGCGCCCGCGTCCGCCCCTTCCCCGGAGCGCCGGGCGCGCGGAATGACGCGGTGTCCGAAGACCGCCACGGCGAGCCCCTTCACATCGTCCGGAGTCACGTAGGTCCGACCCGCGAGAAAGGCGGACGCCTGCGCCGCTCGATACAGCGCCACGCCGCCCCGCGGGCTCACGCCCGCCACCAGCGACCGGTCGTCGCGGGTTCGCGACACGAGGTCGAGAATGTAACTCGAGATCGCGGGATCCACCTTCACCTTCGGCACCGCCTCGCAGAGCGCCGACACCTCCGTCGCCGAGAGAACCGGAGGAAGGGCGTCGATCCCGTCCAGGCCCGGTCCCCGCGTGGCATAGATCCGGCGCTCGGCCTCTGCGTCGGGGTAGCCGATCTGGAGCTTGAGGAGGAACCGGTCGAGTTGCGATTCCGGCAGGGGATAGGTTCCCGCGTATTCGAACGGGTTTTGCGTGGCGAGGACGAGGAACGGCGACGGGAGCGGGCGCGAAGTGCCGTCCACCGTCACCTGCGCGTCGTTCATCGCCTCGAGGAGGGCGCTCTGCGTGCGCGGGGTGCTCCGGTTGATTTCGTCGGCGAGGACGATCGAGGCGAAGATCGGTCCCGGCCGGAAGACGAATTCCTTGCGGTCCGCGTCGTACAGGCTAAATCCGGTGATGTCGGCGGGAAGGAGATCGGGCGTGAACTGGATCCGCTTGAAGGGGCAGGCGATCGAACGAGCCAGCGTCCGGGCGAAGGTGGTTTTCCCGACGCCGGGGACATCCTCGATCAGGATGTGTCCGCGGGCCAGCAGGGCGATGATGCCGAGGCGTACGGCGTCCGGCTTGCCGAGCAGGCCCTGTTCGAGATTGGCGCGGAGTTTCGTCAAAGACTCGGTGGCCATGCGGCTACTCCCCGATCGCGTACCGGACGGAGTAGGTCACCGACACCTCCACCTTCAACGACTCCGGCTTCTTCTGCTCCGTTCCGCCGAACATCATCATCATCACTTTCATCTGCGCGTTCACGTCCCCCTCGCCCGCCGCCACCGGGATGTCGCTCACGCTCAGCACCTTTCCGAGTCTGAACCCCATCTGCGTCGCGATCTGCTCCGCGTTTTTCTTCGCATTCGCCAGCGCCTCCGCTGAGACCTTCGCCCGAACCTCATCCATCTTCGTCACCACGAACTCCACCGGCGTGGGACCGGTTCCACCCCGGCTGATCGCGAAGATGTTCTCCGCCCCGCCTCCGGCGAGCTCCGCCCCGGCCTCCTTGCCGGTGTCGATCACCTCTGCGATCCGGTCGTAGATCCCCTTGAGGTTGGCCAGGTCGATCCGCGTGATCGTGACGGTGCACTCGCGCGCGATCGTCAGGGCGGCGGCGCCCTCGTCCCCGCCCTGCATGCGGATCATCTGGGCCATGCTCCCGCTCGCCCCCGCGCCGAAGGTGAGGCCCCCGATCTGGACCTCCAGGTCCTCCTTCTTGATCTTTTCCAGGGCCTCCAGGAGCCGGGCCTCGTTCTTGAGATAGGTCGTGACGGCGTCCTTCGCCTCATCGGCGTCGCCGGAAATCCGGAACTGGATCTTCACCGCATCCGGATCCACCATCGTGGTCGCCGATCCGGTCACGCTCACCCCGCCTTCCTGGGCCGACAGCGGGGCGTTCCAGAGGGCCAGGCAGGCCGTCAGGATCATGAAGCGTCTCATCGCTTGCTCCTTTTGCATGAGGACGTGGGACAGGGCTTGCGGATTCGATCACGGCGACAGCCTGAGCGTCCCGAACCGGACGGGGCCGGCAATCTGCCACGGAATCGGCGTCCACTTCAGGGCGCTTTCCAGTCGATCTCCGTCCCGATCGATCACGGCCAGCGCGATCCGGACGGTCGTCCCCGCCTTCCCCCTCGGGCGCTTCGGCAGCATCTTCCACGGAATCCGCGCCTCGTAGCGGGTCGTGTGGGTCTCCTCGATGCGGACGGCGGAGGCCGTCATCTCGTCTCCCGTGAGCGGGGTCTCCTCCTCGGGACTGCCCTCCGAGAACTTCACCGCCTCGATCTCGGCCCTGGGTGCGGCGTCCGGCGCGGCCTCTCCGCCTGTGGCCTCCGGGACGGAAATCGTGATCGCGGCGATTTCCGGCGCCGCCGGCCGGCGCTTCGACTCCCCCGACTCGGCCGGCGGGGCGAACCAGAGCCGGAGCGCGTCCCCATCGGACGCCAGCGCGCCGCCGAGATCGTGCCGGTCGTCGGTTACCTCGGCGGCGAAGTATAGCGCCTCCTCGTCCCAGCCGAGCCACGTCCGGGCGGAGTGATCGTCGGGGCCGGTCCAGGGACCCGCCTCGTCATCGGCGATCGGAAGATGGGCCTGAACCGACTGAAACGTGTCGAGCCGCACCGGCTCGAGCGGGCTCCACTCGTCCGGTGCGCCGTCGATCCTCGGCGCGGCCGCAAGCCGGGGCGTCTCCCACGCCGGTGGAGCGGCGACGAACAGTCCCTCGCGTGCCGTCTCCTGGCAGGACCAGAGCGCCGCCCGCGCCTCGTCTTCCAGGCCGGGAATCGCGAGCCCCTGCCGGGCGGATTCCATCGCTTCCCGGAATCTCCCCGCGGTACACCAGGAGGCGGTGAGCTCGATCCGGCGGTCGACATCCTCCGGCGACCGGGCAAGTTTCTCCTCCAGCCGCTCCGGCTCCCCCCGCGCCGGACCTCCCGGGGCGGCCGCCCTCCACGCATCGATCCGCTGAGCGGCAACGCGACACAGCGTCGCGCCCGACACGACGAGCTCGCCGAACCACGCCGTGGGTTGAGGGTCGAAGGCGCCCGCCGTCGGCACCCCCGTCGCGACGTCGATCAGGGTGAGGCTCTCCCGCCGGGCCTCTTCGTTCGTCTCCGTCAGGACGGCGAGCGTCCCTCCGTAGACGCAGGCGGATCGTGCCTCCCCGGGCGGGAGCGTCCGCTCCCAGCGCAGCTGTCCCTTCTCCCGGTCGAAGGCGGAGGCGATCACCCCGGTGTCTCCTCCCGCGACGGTCCAGACAGAGTCCCCCAGCAACCCGAGGGCCAGGATTCCCTCGCCGCCGCCCTTGACGGGCCGCGACCACCGGAGCCTCCCCTGCGCGACGTCGACCGCGTGAATCTGTTCCCCGGCCGCCACCCAGATCCGCCCGGCGTCGAGGGCGATCGTCCGGTTCACCTCCCCACGATTCCAGCCCCTCCACCATCCCCAGCCCGACCAGAGCGCCGGGAGCGTCGTCCTCCAGCGGCTTTTCCCCGTCTTCGCGTCCAGCGCCTCGACGCGACTCTCCCACCAGTCCGCATAGATCAGATAGAGCACTCCGTCGGCGCAAAGCCATGAGGCGGGGCCGTTCGGACGAACCACCGTGGAGGTTGCGCGCTCCAGATCGTAAGCGACGAAGAAGCTTCCCGGCCCGCCGCTCGCGATCACCAGATTCTCCGGCGCCGTCAGATCCAGCTCGCCGATGGTATATCCCATACCGTCCAGGCTTGCCACGAGGGACCGCCCGGGAAGATCGAGGGCGGCCACGCGACCCGCCCCGTCGGTCAGCACGGCGTACTGGGTCGACGCGACGATTCCGCCGCCGTTGTTCGAATTCGAGTCCCCCGGCGAGTCGAAGAGGTACTCCGCTCCGCTGGGTCGTCCGTCGCTCCGCCTCGTCCAGAGCAGGCGACCGGACGAGGCCTCAAACGTGCTCACGAGTCCCCTCCCGGCGGTTACGATCGCGTCGGAGGGACCGCCCGCGACGGAGGTGTAGGCCGCGGCCCCGCACCCCGGGACCTGGGCCTCCCACTGTACGGCGCCATCGGCCGCGCGCAGGGCGCGAAGACGCTCGGACCCGGGGATATCGTCGTTGTGGAGCAGGACGACGACCCTTCCGGTCGCGGAAGACGGGCTCCGGTCGCCCGGCCGGCGGACGAGACTTACCCATTCCCCGTTCCCCGTGCGCCACGACCAGGCGGGATCGAGGGCGGGGACGGCCTGGGGAGGGGACTCGACGGTTTGGACGGCCGGGAGTGCGGCGAGCGGCGTCTCCACCGCCTTCGCCATCGACAGCGGGGCGCCGCCCGGGCCAGGTACGGTGGCCGTCGGATACCGTTCCGCCGCCTTCCGGTAGGCGGCGCGCGCCCGCTCCGTCGAGCCAGTGGCGGCGAGCGCCTCCGCCGCGCGAAGGGAGGCCCGGGGGGCATAGGGGCCGTCGGAGTACCGGAGAAGGTAACGGTCGGCCCAGGCGAGGGTTTCGCGCCAGTCGCCCGTCGCGGCAGCGCACTCCACCAGCGTAGCGCAGGCGCGCCGGGCCGAGGGACTGAACGGGTAGGTCTCACCGATCTGCCACGCCAGCGCCGCGGGGCGCAGACCGAGGATTGGGCCGATCCGCTCGGCCGCCCGCGCCTTCGCCGAGAAAGGGGCGTAGAGTGCGCGGCCGTGCCGTTCCAAGGCCCGGCGGATCCGGTTCCGCGCCCAAAGGCGGATCGGAAGTTCCGGCCCCTGCGCATCGAACCGGTGCAGGGCACCCCCGAACCGGGCGAGCAGGTCCTGTTCCACGGCGACCACCGCGGGCCAGTCGTCCCGCTGCTCGGCCTCCTCGATCTGGAGCAGGGCGATCTCCAGATGTTCCTCCGCTCCTTCGCAGGCGTTCCGCGCCTCGCGGAATCGTCCGGCCGCGGCCGGGTCACCCGCCTCCGAGAGGCGACGCGCGTCGGCGAGCATGAGGCGCCGCAGGTTCTGTCGCGCGGCGTTGCGGATCGCGACGCCGTCCACCACGAGGTCCCGCGGGGCGCTTTCGTACGCGGAGCGATAGGCCGCCATCGCCTCGGCCCGGTCCTCGGGGGCCGTCAGGAGCGAGGCGTACGCGAAGCGGAGCGCGGCGTCGTCCGGATCCTCGGCGAGCCGGGCGGAGAGGAGACGACGCCGCTCGGCCTCGCTGACAAAGGCGCGGATCTCCGCGGGCGAGACGAGGAAGAGCATCGGACCGATCCGGACGATCGACCCTTCAAGCGGCTCCTCCTTCGGAGCGGAGACGAGAGTTCGGGGATGGGAAAGATCCTCCGTCGGCGCCGAGAAGATTCCCCGGTCGGTCGGGATGTAGAGAAAGCCGTCGGAGACGGCCGCCGCCCCGGCGATCTGAGCCGTGCCATGGACCCAGTTGTCGACGAGGTCTCCATCGGAGAGCCGGTAGGCGTTGATCTTGTCGCCCTGAAGGAACAGCCGGTCCTTCGAGACCCCGCAGCAGAACGATCGCCATCGGACTTTCTTCGGCGGCCATCGAAGAGCGCCCGTGGCGGGGTCGAGGGCGAGGATCGTCTGGCCGTCCGCCGGATGCACGTACAGCGTTCCGGAGCGCATGAGCGCGGCGCTGGGCCCGGGCGGAAACGGTTCCGCGTAGGCGAGCGGCCAGAGGTCGTATCGGCGCAGCCAGACGCGGGCGCCGGTCTCCGCTTCCAGAGCGCTCACCACCCCCTGCGTGGGGACGCAGATCACGAGTCCCTCCGCGGCGGCGTGGACGAGCGCGGCGTTTCCCCGGACATCGCCGCTCGAGTTCCATCCTGCCTCTCCCGGCTTGTCGACCGAGCACACAAACCGCCACCAGAGGACCGCGCCGGTGCCGGGGTCCAGGCGCACGAGCCAGGTCGCCGTTCCCGACTTGTCCGGGCAGAAGGCCGCCACGAAGCAGGTCTCTCCCGCCACGAGCGGCGCTCCCGCGAAGAGCGCCCTCTTCCGGGACTCGTCTTCGAGAGTGGAGACATCGAGCGACCACGCCACTTCGCCGGTTTCGCGCCGGCAGGCGACGAGCCCCTCCGGGCGCGTGGCGAGGAGGAGCGGCCCGGCCGGAGTGACGTGAAACCGGAAGCGGGTCGGATCGCATCCCGGAGGAAACTCGAAGGAGCTTCCGGGCCGGGCGCAGCGCCAGACCTCTTCGCCGGTGGCGGCCCTCAGGGCGATGACCGTGCCGGCGTCGTTGATGAAGAGGCGTTCGCCGTCCGTCGCCCAGGAGACCAGCGTCGGGGCGGAGGCGATGCGTTCCCCGAAGTCATCGAAGATGACCGCCGCGCCGGCGACGCGCATCCGACCCCGCCGACGGTCGCCCGGCGCGCTCCCCGATGGCGCCTCGTGGAGGAGTCGGGGCGCCCAGGCAGGAACGCCGCTCTCGAAGACCGGGGAGGGGGGAGGGGTGGGTTCCGCTGTCGTGGAGGCGCGGAGATCGAAAAGGGAGGCGAACTCGGCGAGCCGGGGGGTTTCTTCCGACGCGGACACCCGCGCCGTCCTCAACCCCTCGGGAAGGACCGGGGACCGCCGGCCGCTCTTGTGGTTGACGAACGCGGCGAGGGCATAGAAAGAGGCCGAGGCGGGGGGGCCTTCGATCTTCAATCGTCGGCCGGCCACCCGCGCCGCGAGAGCCCAGTCTCCTCGTGCCGCGGCGCAGCGGGTGACCCGTTCCAGCGCGTGAAGGGCCGTTTCGGTGCCCGGGGCGCGATCGGCGATGGCCAGCCATGCCTCGAGAGTTCCGGCCCGGCTCCACTGTTCTTCGGCCATCGGAGTGACTCTGGCCGAGAACGCCTCCCGGCCCTCGGCCGGCCAGGCGGCGATCCGGGCTTCGACGACCACGCCGATCGGGCGAAAGACACCGTCGGAATCGGCGGTCAGATGGTCGGCCGTATCGAGCAGGACACGCGCCGCCTCGATCGCGCGCTCCCATTCGCCGGCTCTGGCGGCCTCGTCGAGGGTCTGAAGGCGGGTCGCCGATTCCGGGTCGTCGTCCACAAACGTGGGATGCGGGGGGGGGTCGGCCGCTTGAAGCGGGAGGAGGGCGAGAACGGCGAAGAGGAAGCCCCACGTGACGACCGCCCATCTCCGTTCGACCTGCGGCCTAAGAGGATGTTTCAGAACCGCCCAGCCGTAGCGGCGGGGCTTGCCCCCGCCCGCTTGTCGACCGGCGTATTCGCTCCTCGACAGGGGGCGACCGCAAGGGTCGCCCCTACCCGCGGCGGTTCTGAAACAGCCTCTAACGGGTGGGGGAGGGGTGAGGGCCGGGGCGAGGGCGGCGAGGTTTTGCATGGAAGCAACGGCGCACCGTAACACGGGCTGAGAGAGAGGGTCAATCCAATTCGGCCGCGCCCGGCATTGACAGCGGGTTTCGGGGCCGGTACCCTGTTCGGGCGCATCTTCTCCAGGAGCGCGGGCAGGACCGGCCGTCGCCGAATCCGCCGGACCTGCACGGCCGACAGGAGATCCGGATCGGAGACTCCGTATGAGGTTACCGTCCCGTCCCCTTGTCATCCTGTGCCTCGGCCGCAGGCCGAGGCGAAGGGTCACCAGCGTGTGCGGTCAGCAGACTCCGACGCTGGTGATCCTTCGCCCCGCCGGCCAAACGTCGGCCGGCTGGGCTCAGGATGACCATGCGGTAATCTCGTACGAGCCCCTTTGTGGATGCGGGGGACTGAGGCGGCGATTTCTTCGATTCCCTTTGTCGCCCGACTTCTCGCCGCGTAGGATGTGCCCCGGGCAACGCGGGGCCGTAGCTCAGCGGTCAGAGCAGGGGACTCATAATCCCTTGGTCCCTGGTTCGAATCCAGGCGGCCCCAGAACAGATTGCGGATTTTGGATTGCGGATTGAACAACGGAGCAACAGAAGAGACACAACGACAACCACAACGGATGGATTGGAGACCCATGAACTCGATTCTGATTCTGGGCGGCGGGCTGCAGGGGAAGACGATCGCGGAGGACCTCCGGGCCTCGCGGCCGGGCGACCGCATCGAGGTGGTCGATGTGCGGCCCGGGGTCGGAACGATCGCCGCCGATCTCTCCGATGGCGACACGCGGGTGCGCCTGATGCGGGAACACGACCTGATCGTCGGCGCGCTTCCCTCGAAGTTCGGCTTTGGAGCGATGAAGTCGGCGATCGAGGCCCGGCGGAATCTCGTCGATCTCTCGTTCTGTCCCGAGGACGCGCTCTCGCTCGATGCCGAGGCGCGGCGGGCCGGGATCGCCATCGTCTCCGACTGCGGGCTCGCCCCCGGACTCTCGAACCTCGTCATCGGTCGGGCGCTCGCCCGGGGACCGGTCGACCGCGCCCGCATCTTCGTCGGCGGATTCGCCGAGGATCCGAAGCGGCCGTACGGGTATGTGGTCACGTGGTCCGTCGAGGATCTGCTCGAAGAGTACACGCGTCCCGCCCGGATCGTGACAGGCGGGAAGGCGGTCGAGGCGCCGGTCTTCTCCGGCCGGGAGATGATCGAGGTCCCCGGGGTCGGACGGCTCGAGGCGTTTCTCAGCGACGGTCTCCGCACGCTGCTCTCCCTCCCGATCCGCGAGATGGACGAGAAGACGCTCCGCTGGCCCGGCCACATCGAGGCGATCCAGCCGTTGCTCGAGGCGGGCACGCTCGTCGAGACGATCCGGAAGTCGTGCACGATCGACCCGCCGAAGGACCTCGTCGTCCTGAGAATCGACGTCCATCGGGGGGCGACGACGGAGCGGACGCTCATGGTGGACCGCTTCGACGGCCGTTACACCGCCATGACCCGCACCACCGCCCTCACCTGCTCCGCCGTCGCGCAGTGGGCCGCGCAGGGAGGGTCGCTCGGGACCGGCGCCAAGGCGCTGGAGGCCTTCGGTTCCGATGAGTCGTTCTGGAGGCACATGACGGGGACCCTCAGGAAGAGGGGCGTGGCGCTCGGCGAACCGATTCTCGTGACGTGAAACTCCCGCCGCGCCCGCGCTTCCCCGCTGGAGTATCGCGCCGATCCCGCCGCCCCATCACCATCCAGGAGTTGCCACCGATGCAGACCGTTCATGCGCCCGCTTCGTCCCCTCGAACTGCCTCGCCGACGCCGGCCCCCCGCCGGGCGGCCCGCGCGCCGGAGTGTGTCCCCGCCTCACGCTTCTTCGCCACCCGGCAGCATGGCGGGTTTGACCTCAGCCCGGACGGGGAGTCGGTCCTCGCGGTGATCAATCTCTCCCGCCGGCCCGAAATCTGGCGGATCCCGCGGGCGCGGCCGTGGCCCGAACAGCTCACCTTCGCCGGGCAGCGGATCAACCAGGTCCACTGGGCGCCCGACGGGCGCTCCTTCGCCTTCACCAGCGACCACGACGGCGACGAACAGTGGCGTCTCTTCACGCTCCCCGTCCTTGGTGGCGAGCCGCGGGCGCACACCCCGCAGGGTCCCGGCCAGCACTTCATCATCGACTACTCCCGGGATTCCCGCACTCTCTACGTCTCCGCGAACACCCGCGATCCGCGCTTCTTCGATTTGCTCGCCGTCGACCTCGCCACCGGCCGGACGCGCCCCCTCCACACCGGCACGGGGCTCATCCTGGGGGAGACGATTTCGCGCGACGGCCGGCGCTGCTTCGGCACGGAGGTGCTCGACAACACCCGCCAGCGGCCGTTCTGGATCGATCTCCGGGACGGGTCCCTTCACTACATCTCGCTGCCGACGGAGGAGTGCCGGGCCAGTCACTGTCAGCCGCTCCCGGACGGGAAGTCCATTCTGCTCCTCACCGATTCCGGTCGGGACCATCCTGCGATCGCCCGGATCGACCTCGCGGGCGGGGCGTTCACATGGCTGCGGGCCGGAAAGTGGGACGTCGAAGGGATGGCCCTGTCCGAGGATGGACGGCGCCTCGCGTGGACCGAGAATCGGGGCGGCAACCTGATCGGCTTCGTTGGCCGGACCTCCGGCGGTCCGGCCCGTCGGGTCAGCGGGCCGGGGACGGCCGGAAGTCTCCAATGGTCCAGGGACGGCAGGACGCTGGCCTTCTACGGCGGGGGACCGAAGAGCCCCGCGGAGATCGTCTGTGTGGATATCTCGAAGGGTCTGACCGCGGACCGCCGCGAAACGCTCACGCGGAGCGCCTGCGGGGGGATTCCGCCGCAGATTCTCGTGGCCCCGAAGCAGATCCGGTATCGGACACCGGACGGTGAGCGCATCGAGGCCTTCTGGTACGCCCCGAAGGCGGGGGGCGGTCGCGCCCCGTACCGCACGATCGTCTGGATGCACGGCGGTCCGGAGTGGCAGGAACTGAACGAGTACAAGCCGGCCTTCCAGTATTTCCTCCATCGCGGGTTCGCCCTCTTCGCCGCCAATTTCCGCGGATCGACAGGCCGGGGCCGCCGGTTCCAGCGTCTCATCTACCGGCACTGGGGCGAGGCCTGCTACGACGACGTCGCCTTCGGGGTGAACCTCCTTCTGCGTCGCGGCCTCGTCGACCCGAACCGTCTGTGCGTCATGGGGGGCTCCTACGGCGGCTACATGACGCTGGTGGCGGTGACGCGCGAGCCGGCGCGGTGGAAGGCGGCGGTGGATGTCTTCGGACCGTCCAACCTCATCTCGTTCGCGGAATCGGTCCCGGAGCACTGGAAGCCGGGGGTGCACGCGCTGGTGGGGCATCCGGAGAAGGACCGGGCGATGCTGGAGGGGCAGTCGCCCCTCTTCAAGGTGGACCGGATCCGCTGCCCGCTCTACGTGGTGCAGGGGGGGAACGATCCGCGGGTGAGGCAGGCGGAATCGGAGCAGATCGTGGCGGCGCTCCGGAAGCGCGAACGACCGGTCGAGTACCTGCTCCTCAAGGATGAGGGGCACGGATTCGCCAGGCTGGAGAATCAGATCCGCGTATGGGAGAGCGCGGCCGACTTTCTGGAACGCCACGTGCCTGTCCGGGAATGACCGCAAAGAGGGAGAACCGCGAATTACGCGAATTACGCGAATTAAAAGAGGAAGAGAAGGGGTCGGGAAACAGAAGCAGAAACGAAATGACAAGCGATAACAGAACAGAAGCAGAAACGAGAGGACAAGACAGAAGCAGAAGCAGTAGGGAGGAAAGAAACTGCAGCAGAAACAAGGGAAGAAACAGTTGCGGAAACAGAGGAGAATGTAGCAGGGAGAGGGAATAGAATTGCTGGAATGCAGCAATCCTTGTTGCCGTCGCCGCAGTCGTTGGTGCAGTTGTTGTTGCTGCTGATGATGCCGTTGTTGCTGCTGTTGTTGTTGCTGTTGTTGTTGCTGCTGTTGTTGCTGCTGTTGTTGCTGTTGTTGTTGCTGCTGTTGTTGCTGTTTGAATTTGCGTAATTCGCGTAATTCGCGGTCCCCCCCTTTGCGGTCCCCCCTTCGCGGTTACGGCGCCCAGGCGAGCTCACGGATCACTTCACCCAGAAGTTCCAGCGCCGCGAGGGCGAGGGCGAACGCGAGGAAGGGGAGGAGCAGCGCCCAGGCGGGGTGAGGGGCGACCGCCGCGAGGTGGCCGATCCACTCGCCGAAGGTGGGCCACGGGAGTCGTGGACCCAGACCGACGATGCTGAGGCCGGTCTCCACTGCGAGCGCCTCGATCGCGAAGGACGGCGCCCGCGAACCCATCCAGCGCGCCCAGCCGCCCGCGGTCCAGCCCGCCGAGGGCGTCAGCGGAGATCCCACCCACGCGCCGGTTCGGAGCGCCACGGCGGTCGCGAGCGCCGTCAGGACCCCCCAGGCATCGGGTCGGATGAGGGCGGCCACGAGGAGCGCCGTGGGCGCGGTCGGAAACCGGGCGAGGGTGTTCGCCAGGAGCCGGATTGGAGCGCCGCGCCACCCGGAGTCGCGCAGCCCCCGACCGGCGACGGCGGCCACCGGGGCGCCGATCAGTCCCCCCAGGGCCATCGCGCCTGCCGTCACCGCGAGGGCCACGGCGAGCGAGACGGCGAGGGCCCGCAGGGATTCCGAACAGACGTTGCGGCCGAAGGCGTCGCTCCCGAACGGCAGCCAGAAGGACGGAGAGAGTCCAGGTCCATACTGGCCGATCGAGAGCCCATCGAGGGGAGCCGCTCCGTAGCCCGCGACGAGGATGAGCGCGACGAGGGTCAGCGCGAGCCCCAGCGCCACCCGGGCGCGCCGCGAGTGCCGCAGGGATCCGAGCGTCCGGCGCTGGTCGCCTCCCACTTCTCCCGGCACGGTCTCGACGTAGGCGACGGCGATCCGCGAGCCGGGGCGGAATCCGCCGACCAGCCCCCGGCGGAGCACCTCGCATCCCGCCTGAATCAGCGTCACCGTGGCGGCGATCGCGAAGACCCCGGCGAAGAGGACCGGCAGATCGAACTGGAAGGCCGCCCGCGAGATCATCCACCCCAGCCCGGGCCAGCCGCAGACCGGCTCGATGACACAGAGCATTCCGGCCATCGCCACCAGCGCCGCGCGACCCGACGACTCGATGCGCCATGGCGCCGGGTTCGTAGTTCCGCCTTCAGGCGGAACAGGCGGAACCGTTCCCGCTGAAGCGGGAACTACGAACGTCTCCCGCGGCGGCGGGACGATCGAGATCCGGTACGCGGCGATCCCCGTCAGAGTGAGCCCGAAAATCGGGACGATGCCGTGGCGGAGGACGTCGAGCCACCGTTCCCAACCGGTGAGCGGGTCGAGGGTGACGCCGTGGAGTCCGCGGAGAGGGGCGGCGCCGGCGGTCTCGGCCAGCAGGTAGAGCGCGAAGGCGATGGCCGGTGCCGGAACGAGCCGGAGCCAAAGCGGCGCCGGGGCCGACGCGGATTCCTCCCCCCGCCGGTGGGCGAAGAGGAGGACGCAGGGGAACGCCAGACAGAGGAGGAAGAGGGATCGAGGGAGGCCCTGCACCAGGCGGTCTCGGAGGGTGGTCCGCTCGTTCCAGCACTCGGAGACCCCACACGCCAGATCGCCGATCCAGGCGGAGAGACGCCGGGTCCCGGTCTGGGAGAGGCAGAAGTCGCTGCCGGCCCTTCCGCCGTCGATGCTGGACAGACTTCGGGGACTGAGATTGTCGCCGATGGCGGTTCCCGGGACGCAGTGCAGCCCCGCCCCGATCAGGAAGAGGAGGCCGATGAGGATGCAGGCGGCGTGCAAAAGGGCTCGAAACATCGGGTATCACGGGGCCCGGCGCGGAGGATCATCAGCTCATGCGCCAGATTCGCTCCAGCACTGGTGATCCTTCGCCCTGCCCGCCGGACCCTTCGGCAGGCTCAGGGCAGGCTCCGGCGGGCAGGGCTCAGGATGACAATTCGGCGCACCGCTCGTCGGCGCGCTTCTTCTCACGCTCTCAGGGAAAGAACGCTATCTCAGAAACGGCGGCAGCGGCTCGTCCTCCCCACCGGCGGCCGGGGCCGGCGGCGGGAGCGCGTCGATCACGTCCGCCAGCCGGTCGTTCAGCGATATCGGCCCTGTCGGCGCCGGCACGAGCCGGAACTCGCGGTCGGGCCGGCAGAGCGGGACGCCGGCGATTTCGGCGGAAAAGGTCCGCGCGATCGAGTTCAAGCGCAACCGCCCGGGGTCATGGTCCGGCGCCCAATCCCCGAGGGCATCGCGTGCCATGTATCGATCTCTCATATCCGGGAGCAGTTCCTGCAGTCGCGGCGTGTTTCCATAGCTCGTGGCCGGCGTTCGATCCGCATCGAGGGCTCGGATGCAGGCCCGGGCCGTGCCGTCCGGCGCCGTCCATCTCCGCGGCGTCACCCCGTGGATGACCAGGCGCACCCGCACCCCCGCTTCCGTCCAGTCCCGGGCCACCCGGGCCGCGACGGCCGCGAGGTCGGGGCGATCCCCGGGGGTGACGAGTTCGACTTCGAGCGGGAGGCCGTTCCGGGAGAGGCCGGCGCCGGGGAGCGCATCCGTCCGCGTGAACCCCGCCTCGGCGAACGCCATCCCGGCCGCGATCGGGTCGTCAAGCCCGGGAATCGGGGGCGGCGGGTCGGGCCGTGTCATCCCAGACGGAAAGACCGACGCGACGAGGTGTCCGCGTCCGCGGTAGACTTCCTGCAGAAGTCGGGTCCGGCGGATCGACGCCGCGAGTCCGCGCCGGATCTCGGGCTCCTCGACCAGTCGCGACGGCGCATCGAAGATGACGGCCACGATTTCACCGCCCGACCGCCGGAGTGTTCCCGGCTCTTCGCGGTTCGCGGCCGTCCCGGGGGCGGGCCACTCGACGGGGGAGACCTCCACGATCGTGGAGGACTCGGGGAGAGAGCGGATCCCGCCCAGCGGCAGGTCCTCGCGGAAGGGCAGCACGAGGCTTGGCGGCAGGTCCGTCTCCGGGGCGTCGGCGCGGCGTTCAAAGTGCACCCCTCCGTCGGACCCGCGCCCGGCGATACGGTATGGGCCCACCTCCACAAGTCCGATCTCAAAGGCCCACGACGGGGAGTCCGGCGGCGGTTCGGAGGATTCACAGGATCGCCAGTCGCGGTACTGGCCGGCGGGGCTCCATACCCAATCCTCTTCAACCGCACTCTTTCCGTCTGCGCTCTTGAAGCGCCGCGGCTTGAACCTGATCCTCCCCCTCGTTTCCTGAACGGGTTCGGGATTACCCTCCGCTCGTGAGGGGACCACATCGGCCCCGAGGATCTCCCGGACCCGGACGCCGGCGGAAGAGTCCCAACCCTCAATCGAGAGCTTCAGGACGCAGACCGTTTTGGGATTCTGTCCATGGAGTCTTCGCCATCCATCCCCGGCAACGGGTCCCGGGCCGGTGAGCGCCTCGAAGGGGCGCGCCCCGAGGGTATCCAACAGGGCCTTCCAGTCGTTGATTTCTTCAATCGCGTGGATCCTCTTCAGAAACTCATCCTGCCGTCCGCGCAGGCGTTCGAGGTAGTTTTTCACCGCAGGGAGCGAATAGGGTCGCCCGTCCGGGAGCCTTCCTTTCGGATTGACCGCAACGAGCGTGATCTGCGACTTGTTCCAGGACTCCGCATAATCCCCGACGATCGTCCCATCCGGTCGACGGCGCAGCATCGATCGTGTCCACAGGGGAGGCAGGACCCGGCCAAAGATCGCGACATTCCAGCGCTGTCCCCCGGGGTAGGCCGCCAGGGCGTCCCGCGGGATCGGAATAATCCACCTCCCCTCCGCGGGCGGGACGCGGGGGCACCACGCCACGAGCGCGACGACGCCGAGGAGGGCGACGAGGGCGACGATCGGAAAGACGCGGGAGGACATCGGAGGGAAAACCCTGACCTGCTAGACTCCAAGTCCTGACGGAGACGCGGGACACACCGTTGGAGTTTCAGTTCGGATTCAGTCCTGCAGGATTCCCGCGCACTATCGCGGCGGGGACCCGGTGGGAGACACCATCCGCCGGACCAGCCCGAGAAGCTCGTTGATCCGCGCCAGCTCCTCGCGGAGGATCTCGCGGTGCTGGACCAGCTTGAGCGCGGTCTGGCGGGCGAAGGCCTCCGTGTGCTCGGGGGGAAAGCCGGATTCCCCGGCGAGGGTGCGGATGGCGACGTGAAGTTCGCCTTCCGTCATGAGGAGGACGTCCATCGTGTCGAGAGGGGTGTTCGGCATGGAGGTGGCCTGAAGTCGGCGTTCCGAAAACCGCTTTCGCGGGGCGGCGGATTCCATCGATTCAACGGCGATTTCGAGTGTGGCGACGTCGGTCATGGTCGGCATGGTTTCTCTTTCCCCTTCGCCTTCCCTTTCACTACCCTCTCACCCGCCGGGGGAGAGGGGAACATCAGACGGCCTGGCGGCGCGTCCGAAGCCCCACCAGCAGGCCGAGGGCCGCCAGGACGGCGATCCCGCCGAGGCCCGTCGATCCGCCGATCGTCCCCGCGAAGCAACCGCCGCCCCCGCCGCCCCCGCCGCTGCTCGAGCCGGTGCCGGAGGAGCCGGAAGAGGCGCTGGTGTCCGTGTTCGCCAGCTGCGTCGCCAGGTTCGCAATCGTCTGCGCGTTCGTGAGCGCCACGCTGCCCGTGGAACCGGTCCCGGTCGACCCGGTGTTCCCGCTTGAACCGGAGCCGCCCCCGCTGTACGGCACCGCGATCGTCTTCGCCACCGGATTCATCGCGTTCCCGTTGCAGTCGAGCGGCGGGTCCTTGAGGTAGATCACCACGGTCGCCTTGCCGCTGGTCGGCCAGGCGGCGTTGAGCGGGATCGCCGAGGCGTTCTTGCAGGTGTACATCGTGGTCGCCAGATTCCCGAGCGTCGACCACGAAGAGTTCGTCGACCCCGAGTCGGCCGCGACCGTGGAGCCGGTGCTGGATCCGCTCGCCGAGAGCGTCTTGAACTCCACCCGGTAGGGCGACGGCGTCATCGTCTGGTCGAAGAGGAAGGTCACCGTGATCGCGCCCGCGGGGATCGTGTTGTCGTTCGGGTTCGGGTCGTTCACGCTTGTCAGGATGTCCACCGGGACGACCCAGACCGGGTTCGTGTAGCATCGCCCCTCGTTCGGCCCGAGTTCGCCCAGGTCGGGGTTGCCGCCCGTAAACGCGCCGAGGGAGAAGGCGGTTCGCATCGTCACTGCCCCCTCTTCGTCCGGATTGATTGTCTCAACAAGGTCGGTGTCCGGGGCGCCCACCGCGAGGATGCCGACCGAGCGGATCTGCTGTTTCGTCTCGGTTCCGAACTGGCGGTTTTGCGTCGGGTTCGGCTGGAAGAGCCGGTCGCGATAGATCGAGATCGTCGAGAGCGCCCCGTTGGCCGAACCGACATCCGGCGCGGTCCGGTAGCGGTACTTGAACCCGATGTCCGGGCAGCCCCGACGGACGAGCATGGTGCGTCCGCCGTCGAAGGCGCCCTCTCCGCCCACCCGACCGTCGGCGTTTTCCGCCCCGGTCGATGCGTCGTGCCAGGACAGCGTCTGGCTGTCGAACTTCATGTCGGAGTCCATCGAGAAGGCGAGGACGGGACCGTCCGTGATGCAGGTGTTTCCGTCCTCGAACGCCTTCATCCACTTCTCCGCGGGGGTGGCGCCCGACTTGCCGTCGGCGAAGACATAGGTGCGGACCTGGCCGAAGGCCGAGGAGTCCAGGGAGAAGGTGGCCTGGAGGTCGAGGAGCGTCGCCAGGCGTCCCTGGGAGTAGTTGAAGTCGCCGTGCGCGTCGGTCCCCGCCGAGACGTAGATCTTCCGGATGAAGCGGGTGTTCGGTTGCCCGTCGAACTTCCACTCCATCAGCGTCGCGATGTACTCGTGCCACTTCACGAGTCCCTGCTGGAGCTCGGCGTCCCAGTCGGTGTTTCCCGCCTGCCAGCCGGGGTTGTTCCACGGGTCGAGGTCGTTCCAGACGATCGTTCCGCTGAAGACCGCGGCGCTCTTGCCGTTGAAGACCTGCAGGCCGCGGCAGAGGAACTCCTTCGTCGTCATGTTCGTCCACAGGGTGGGACGGTCGAGCCCGTTGAGTCCGTAGGCGCGCTGCAGATTGTCGATCGTCCACCCCTGTCCGCTGAACGGATGCGCCGCATAGCAGAAGGCCGTCCCGTTCTCGGTGGGATTCTGGGTGGCGAGCGTGGTGATGACGTCCTGCAGCATGATCGGAGGCCCGCTTTGCGGGTCAAGGATGAGGGAGGTCGCGGAGCCTCCGTGCCACGGGCCGTCGATGTGCTGCGAGCGGTAGTTGAGGATGTGCGCCCCGAGCGGCATGATGTACGGGATCTGCTGGTCCTGGCTGAAGGTGAGTTCCTCGGCCGTCCCCACCCCGAAGAGTTCCTTCATCCGGGTCCACTCCGGCTTCACTGTTCCGCCCGGGCCGGGAGACTGCGCCGGCGAAGTGGGCCCGAATGCCGTCCGGCGTCCCAGCGAGTCCGGAGACGTGTTGCCGTAGCGGAGATCGTCGCCGTAGAAACAGTTGTGGTCCGTGACGATGACGCTGCCGTAGACGGCGTTCACGTCCTCCGTCAGACCGATCGAGTACGCCGACTCCTTGATCATCTGGATGGGGCCGCCCCAGGCCTTGCGCGGGGCGAAGGCGTCGTCGGGCGTCGTGAAGTACCACTCGGCGATGGTGTGGATGTGCGTGTCGTAGTAGTGGTTTTCGCCGGGGAGCGTGGGGAATCCGGCGGGGACGAAGGTGATCTTCAGGACCTTCCGCGTGGTGCCGGTCTGCGTGAGGGTCGGCAGGCCGAGGTTTTCGTAGTACGACCAGGTGACGCGGACATCGAGATAGCGGTCCACGGGCGCGAAGGGCGGGAGCGCCGCCGCGAAGGAGCCCGTCGGAATCCGCATGATGTTGTGATGGCCGGGGACATTGAGCGGCAGATCGAAGAACAGGTTCAGGTTCGGCGACCCGTTCGCGTTCTGCAGGACCGCGCCGTTTTCATCCACGATCTGAAGTCCCGCCGGGGCGATCGACGGGTTGGCCAGCGGCGCGTCCTGGTAGATCGTCACCGGCGACGGGTCGCCCGCCGAGAGCTTCCGCTGGATGCTGACCTCGTTCAGGACCAGGAAGGTGTTCGGGTTCGTTCCGCCGCCCTTCTCCGGCACGAAGATCTGGACCGGGACGTAGGGGCGTCCGGGAACGATGCGATAGGGGGCGTCCGGGATGATGTCGATCCCGCCCGACTGCTGATACTGAACGCGGAGCGGGGAGGGATCGGGGACCGCGACGGCGAAGTCGTAGCGGAGGAGCGGAAGCCCCGCCGCATCGAGAGACAATACGCACGTCCCGTCCGGCGCCGCGGGCGGAACGTCCCAGTGGATCGCCAGATGGCACGCCTCACCCGCCGCCAGGCGCGGCAGGGCGGCCGGGCCCCGGCAGGCGGAGTCGCCCACGCGCGAGGCCAGGGCGATTCCCTCCGCCGCGCACCCGCCCGCGTTGCGGATCGAAACGGTGAAGTCGACGTGATCCGGATCGTCCGGAGTGGTCCGGCAGAGCACGCGCTCGACGGCCAGCGCGGCGCGCGTGGAAACGACGGCCGGAGAAGTCCGGGGCGTCCGCGGCGCGATGCGGCCGGGGGCGAGGGCGCGCTCGACAAACGATCGCGCATTGACCCGGCCGAAGTCGAAGAGGCGGGGCGGCAGGATGGAGATCTGCGGGGATGCCGCCGACTGAGGCGCCGGCGCGCCGCTCCCCAGGGAGTAGAGCTGCGGTTCCTCGAGGGTCGGGATCGGATCGACCGCCGCGCGGCACAGGAGGGCGATCTCCCCGGCGGTCCGGTCCGGAGCGGCGGACCAGGCGAGGGCGGCGATGCCGGCCGTGACGGCGCACGACACCGACGTGCCGCGCATCTCGCGGTACATGTTTCCCGGAAGCGTGGTGATCAGGCCCGCCCCGGGGGCGGCGCAGGCTGTCTCCGAGGTGACGTTTGTCGAGAGCAGGAGCCGATCCTCGCTGTCCACGGCCGAGACGCAGACGACGCCCGGGTAGGCCGCCGGGAACATCGCCGTGTTGCTCTTCATGTTTCCGGCCGCGGCGATCAGGCAGACCCCCTTCGCGAGGGCGTAGTCCACCGCGCGATGCAGGACGGGGGCGCCGTGCGTGGCGCCGAGCGGGATCACGGCGATCCGCGCCCCGCGATCCGTCGCCCAGGTGAGTCCGGCCGCCAGCGCCGCGAACGAGGCGCATCCGCGGCGATCCGCCACTTTCACCGGCAGAATCCGGGCCCGGCCCGCCGCGATGCCGGCGATGCCGCGATCGTTGGCCGCGTCGGCCACGAGAAGTCCGGCCACCAGGGTGCCGTGGCCGTTGTCGTCGCCGGCGTCGCCGTCGTCGGACACAAAGTCGTAGCCCGGATCGACGGCGCCGGCGAGTTCCTCGTGGGTTGCATCCACGCCCGTGTCGAGGACGGCGATCGTGATCGGCTCCGCGCCCGCCGAATCGAGGGCCGCCCGCGCTTCGGCGATCCGGCTTCGGGCCAGGGTCGCCTCGTTCGTCTCCTCGTAGCAGTGATCCCCGCCGAGGAAGGGGGAGTGGCCGCACGAGTCGGCCGTCGTCTGGGCGAGGTAGTTCGGGTCGGCCGAGACGATGCCGGGACGCGCGCGAAGCAGACGGCAGAACTCGCTGCTCGTGCGGTCGGTCGGGCGCCGGAGGAGGGCCGAGCGAAGAGAGGGGATCTCACGGATCAGAACGGCCCCGTTCCGGCGCGCGAGGGTGGACCAGTCGGTGCCGGGCGCGGACGCCGTGACCACGACTTCGTCCGGGACCGCCATCGTCTGAATTCCGCCGCCCTGTCGGATCTGCCCGAAGACCGTCGGATCGAGGGGCCGCCGGGTCACGCTCGCCGAATCGTCCCGACCGAAACCGAAAAAGGCGAACCACGCCGTTCCCACCCAGGCGGTCAGGGTCACCCCCGCCGTGATGGCCGCGCGGCTCCGTGCCCACCGCCCACTCTCAAGAGGATACGCTGTCATGGGTGTCCCTGAAACACAAAACCCCCGGCCGCCGCTGCCGTCGTTTTTTTGACGCAGGGCGCTGACGCCGGGGGCTCAGTTTGAATCGTTCACGACCCCGGGGGGCTGAGTCCCGGAGCCGAGTTGTAAGACGCGGAGGATACCCGTCCCGCGACTTCCTGTCAAGGGCGAATTGGGCGGAATCAGGCGGAGGCCGGCACATGTGAAGACGGGCTGAGGCCTCGGACGGAGGCGAGCCCCCCGCCGGTGCGTTCGAGCTTGTTCTCACTTTTTCAGGGCCAGGCCCCGGTTCCGCTTGCCCCGCGCCTCCGTTGCTGCTACTCTGCCCGTATGAGGCTCCCTCGACCCCTCCTCACGCTGGCGTCCATTCTCGTGGCCACGCTGAGCCTCGATCTCCCTTCGTCCACGTGCGGCGAGGAGGTGGTGGTCCGGCTGACGTACCAGCCCCCGTCGTTCGCGGTGTGTCGGGCGCCGCGCGAAGCGCAGTCCCGCAGCCACGGCGAGATTCGTGCCCCGGGTCCCTCCTCCCGGCACAGCCACTGGACCCTCCCGTCGATGCTGTTCGGGGACCCGTCGCGCATCCCCGTCCCCGGTCGGGAACCGCCAGGAGCTTCAGTTCCTGCTTGGCTCCGGCCGCTGTCGAATTCGCCGTGTCCGCCCCGTCTGCCGCGGTCTCCTCCCCTGGGCGCGTGACGGCGTCGTTCCTTCCCGTTCACGCCCATCACACCCCGGGGAGATGCCATGACCGAGGATTCCTCGCGTCCGATCGAGTCGATTTCCGGTTGTTTGATCCGAGTCGTCTGGCTGTTCCTGGGTCCGGCCCTCGCCTTTCTCATGGCGGCGCTTCTCGCCGTGGATGCGAAGCGGCTCGGGTCGGCGGGGGACATGGCCTTCGCGGCGATCGTCGGGGCCACCATCGCGGCCCGGCTCCTCGACGACCCGCAGGCCCGCCCCTCCCGGCCCGTGTTTGCGGTCGCGGCCGCCGTCCTCGGCGGAGGGCTCTGGGCCCTGGGCCGTTTCATCTCAGGCTGAGCGAGTGCCAGGAGGTGCGTCATGTCCGACTTCTATCAGACCGGGGTGGTCAGCACCCTTCACCGGCTCGGGGCCGTCACCCCGGAGCGGATCGATCGCCTCGAGGCCGAACTCAAGAGGTTCTCGAGGCAGATGCCGGTGGCGCTCGTGCTCCCGTGCCTGTACTCCGAACTGGCGACCCCCTCGATGCCGCGCATCCTCGAGGAACTCAAGAAGGTGAAGTACCTCAAGGAGATCGTCGTCGCCCTGGCCCGGGCCGATCAGGAGGCCTTCGCCCGCGCCCGTGAGTTCTTCGGTGGGCTCCCGCAGGAGAAGAAGATCCTGTGGGTGGACAGCCCGCGCATCCAGGCTCTGCTCAAGCTGCTCGAGGACAACGGCGTCAGTCCCGGACCGGACGGAAAGGGGCGGAGCGTCTGGCTCATGTTCGGGTATGTCATCGCGAACGAGAAATCGAAGGCGATCGCCTTGCACGACTGCGACATCCTCACCTACAACCGGGAACTCCTCGCGCGGCTGTGCTATCCGGTCTCGAATCCGAACCTCGGCTACGAGTACGCGAAGGGGTTCTACGCCCGATACACGGACCGTTTCCACGGTCGGGTGACGCGCCTCTTCGTCTCGCCGCTGGTCCGCACCCTGCTCAAGATGGTGGGGTACCATCCCTACCTCGTCTTTCTGGACAGCTTCCGCTACCCTCTCGCGGGCGAATTTGCCCTGACGGTGGACATGGCCCGCAACGTGCGCATCCCCGGCGACTGGGGCCTCGAGATCGGCTTCCTCGGCGAGGTGTTCCGCAATTGCAACGTGCGGCACGTCTGCGAGGTGGACATCTGCGACGTGTACGATCACAAGCACCAGGCGCTCTCTCCGGAGGACCCGCAGGCCGGGTTGATGAGGATGTCGGTCGATATTGCCAAGTCGCTCCTGCGGGCCCTGGCCACGGAAGGGATCATTCTCTCGGAGGGATTCGTTCGGACGCTCCGGGTCTCCTACCTGAGAATGGCGCAGGACACCGTCAAGAAGTACAGCGACGATGCCGCCATCAACGGCCTGACCTTCGACCGCCACTCGGAGTCGGGCGCCATCGAGGCCTTCGCGCGGGCGATCGATCTGGCCGGGAAAGACGTCTTGGCCGATCCGCTCTCGGGATCCTTCGTCCCGAACTGGAACCGCGTGGCCTCCGCAATCCCGGACTTTCTCGACCAACTGAAGGCCGCCGTGGATGAGGACAACAAATGAGCCCGGTGACGCTTCTCGCCTCCGGCGGCCATGAGGCGGTCCCGCACATCCTGCTCGGCCTCGCCGTCATCCTGCTCGCGGCCAAGGCCGGCGGGGAGGTCTTCGAGCGGCTGAGCCTCCCCGCGGTGCTCGGGGAACTGGTGGTGGGGATTCTCCTCGGCAACCTCGGATTGGCCGGCGTCCACACGTTCGACTTTCTCCGCGCCGAGGAGACCTTCGTGGTTCTGGCGGAGATCGGCGTGGTGCTGCTGCTGTTTGAGGTCGGGCTGGAGTCCAGCGTCAAGGAGATGATGGCGGTCGGCGCCCCGTCGCTTCTCGTGGCGGTGGTGGGGGTCGTGGCGCCCTCCCTGCTGGGGTTCGGGGTGTCGATGTTCTTCCATCCCGAAGGTTCGGTGTACGTCCACCTTTTCGTGGGGACGATCCTCTGCGCGACGAGCGTCGGGATCACGGCGCGGGTGCTCCAGGATCTGAACGGTCTACAGCGTCGCGAGTCGAAGATCATCCTGGGCGCCGCCGTCATCGACGACGTGCTCGGGCTCGTCGTCCTGGCCACGGTGACCGGGATGATCCGCGCGGCCGATTCCGGCGGGACGCTCCAGGTCGGAGAGGTGGCGGCGATCGTCGGGAAGGCCGCGGGATTCCTCGTGGTGTCCGTCATCGTGGGGTTGTGGCTGTCGCCGCGGATGTTCCGCGTGGCGACCCATCTTCGGAGCCGGGGGATGCTGCTGGCGGTCAGCCTCGCCTTCTGCTTCGCCCTGTCCTACGCGGCTCATGTGGTGGGGCTGGCCCCGATCGTGGGGGCGTTCACGGCGGGACTCATTCTGGAGGAGGTCCACTACCGGAGTCTGGCCACGAAGGAGAACGTGGAACTCCATCACGTGTTGAAGCCCCTGACCGCCATGCTGGTGCCGGTGTTCTTCGTCCTGATGGGGCTGAAGGTGGACCTGCGGGTCTTCGCCGATCCGTCGGTGCTCGGGTTCGCCGCCGTCCTCACCGCCGTGGCCATTCTTGGAAAGCAGGCCTGTTCCCTGGCGATCCGGGAGAAGGGCCTCGATCGCGTGTTGATTGGATTCGGCATGATTCCGCGGGGGGAGGTGGGGCTGATCTTCGCGGGGATCGGGGCCACGCTCGTCCTCGCGGGCGAGGCCGTCGTCTCTCCGCCGATCTTCTCGGCCGCGGTGATCATGGTGATGGTGACCACGCTGGTAACCCCCTCGCTTCTCAAGCGGCGCCTCGCGCGCTCAGGAGTGGTCAGGACCTGAGACGGGGTCTCTTGAATCCGATGTACGGGGCGGCCGCCCCTGACGTTGTCATCCTGAGCCCAGCCGGCCGCCGTTTGGCCGGCTGGGCGAAGGATCACCAGCGTCGGAGTCTACGAACCGCACACGCTGGTGATCCTTCGCCTCGGCCTGCGGCCGAGGCTCAGGATGACAATGCGGCAACCTCGTACCCCACACGAAAGCCTGATGACCCATGAAATACGACACCGCCCTTCGCGACTATGCGCGCCAGAAGATCCTCCAGATCGGCCCCGCCGACATCGTGGTGGGCATCCCCTGCTACAACAGCGAGAGCACGATCGCCCACGTCATGAAGGCCGTGCTGGTGGGCCTCGCCAAGTACTACCCCTCGCGGCCCGCCGTCCTGGTGGTGTCCGACGGCGGCTCGCTCGACTACACGCGCGAGATCGCGCAATCGGTCCGGGTGTCGCTCCCGCTTCACAAGATCGTCACGATCTACCGCGGGATGCCGGGAAAGGGGACTTCGCTCCGGGCCGTGTTCGAGGCGGCGGTGCAACTGGACGCGAAGGCCTGCGCCGTCTTCGACTCCGACCTCCGGAGCATCACCGCCGAGTGGGTCCCCGCCCTGCTTCATCCCGCCCTCGAGGACGGCTACGACTTCGTCAGCCCCTACTACTACCGCCACAAATGGGACGCCACCATCACCAATCATGTCGCGCGAGCCCTGGTGCAGTCGCTCTACGGGAAGCGGTTGCGGCAGCCGATCGGCGGGGATTTCGGGTTCTCGCGACGGCTCGTCGACTGGTTTACCCGGGCCGACGTGTGGGACACCGACGTGGCGACGTTCGGGATCGACATCTGGATGACCACGGTGGCGCTGTGCGAGAACTTCCGCATCAGCGAGGTGGTTCTCGGGACGAAGGTGCACGATCCGAAGGACCCGGCGGCGTCACTCGGGCCCATGTTCCGGCAGGTGGTGGGGACGCTGTTCGGAATGATGGCCCGGTACGAGCGCGTTTGGCGCGGGGTGCGGGGAAGCGAGCCGGTTCCTCTGGTGGGCCAGGTGCTGAAGGCGGAGCCGCCCGAGGTGAAGATTTCCCTGGAGCGGCTCTTCGAGAGTTACCGGGTGGGCTTTCAGCACTTTGGTTCGTTGTGGAGGGAGGTGGTCTCCGCCGCCCCTTTCTCTGTGCTGGAACGTCTTTCGACGGCCGGGGAGCGCGATTTTTCCCTCCCGCCCCACGTCTGGGCCCGGATTGTGTATGATTTCATCAGCACGTTTCACCAGTGGACCAAAGACCGCTACAAGCTGATCGAGATCATGACGCCGATCTACTACGCGAGGACGGCTTCGTTCGTGATCGAGTCGCAGTCGATGTCCACGGAAGAGGCGGACATTCTGGTGCAGGCCCAGGCGGACGTGTTCGAGGCGGAGAAACCGTATCTGCTGGAGCGGATGCCCGGGCCCGGCGGGGTTCCTCCGCGAGGTGTTTCACAGGACGACGGAGCGAGTTTTCCACAGCCCGGCGCTTCAGCGCCGGGAAAGCCTGCAGGACAGTGAATGTGCGCCCCCTTCAGGGGGCTTCGAGCAGCGCCGCCCATGCGTGTCATCTTCACCGATCTCGACGGGACCCTCCTCGACGCGGCCACCTACTCGTTCGAGCCGGCCCGGTCCGCCCTGCTCCAGTGCCGGGCGAAGGGGATACCCGTCGTCTTCTGTACGTCGAAAACGCGGGCCGAGACGGAGCACTTCCGGAGGCTCACCGGCAATGAGCACCCGTTCATCGTCGAGAACGGGGGGGCGGTGTATGTGCCGGCGGGGCCGCTCGTAGTGCGCCCGTCAGGGCGCGTTCGGGGCGGCGAGACCTCTCCCGAAGAACGCCCTCACGGGCGCACGGCGAACGGTGCCGCTCCTCACGGGTACTTCCGCGATCCCGTCCCGTCGGCCGAGCGGGTCGGAGACTGCTGGAGGATCCGGCTCGGGAAGGACTACGCCGCCATCCTCCGGGTCATGGAGCGGCTGAAGTCCGCGACCGGCGGGGCCGTCCGCGGATTCCACGACATGACGGTGGAGGAGATCGCGACCCGCTGCGGTCTGGCCCTGGACCAGGCGCGGCTGGCGCGCGAGCGCGAATTCGACGAGCCGTTTGTCATCGAGCGGGACTCGGACCGCGTCGCGCCTGCCCGCCGACCTGTCCGCCGCAACCCGCAGGGCGAAGGCGAAAGCCCGGAGGGCGAAGGCGCGGAAGCGACGCCGGAGGCGGCCATGGTGCAGAAAGCCCTGTCCATCGCGGCGGAAGACGGAATGCACGTGACCGCCGGCGGACGCTTCCATCATCTCCACGGGGGTTCGGACAAGGGCGCGGCGATTCGGCGGCTCATGGAACTCTACCGCGGGGAGTTCGAGGACTACACCTCCATCGGCATCGGCGACGCCGCGAACGACCTCCCGATGCTCCAGGCCGTGGATCGACCCTGCGCCGTGGCGCGACCCGACGGCGCCTGCGATCCGGTCCTTCGGGCGGGCGTTCCGGGGCTCGAGTTCATCCCCGATCCGGGGCCGCGCGGGTGGAGCGTCATCATTCACCGCCTGCTGGGGACCGGGTGAACGCTCCGATGCCTCCCTCCGCCGCCGCGGTCTCGACGCGTCACCGCTGGATCGTCCGGATCGCCGCCGCCGCCGCCCTCACCTCGATGGTGATCGAGTTCGGGTTCCCCGTGTCCGATGAGACGAGACTCCTGCTCCACACGGTGGACGTGGCGGTCGTCGCCGTTTTCGTCGCCGATGTGGGACGGCGGGCGATGCGCGCTCCCGATCGGCGCGCCTTCCTGCGGGGCCGGTGGATCGAGGTCCTGCTCGTCGGCCTGCTGGCGGTCGAGGCCGTCGGTCTCCCGGTCTTCGTTTCGGGCGAGGACCTGGCGCGGTTGTACCTGGTGGGCGCGCAGGTCTACATCCTCGCCCGACTCCTCATCGAGGTCGCGCGGGCCAACGAACGGATCGCGGCCCGGGCCGTCCGTCCGTCCTGGGTCCTGGCCGGGAGTTTTCTCGTCCTGATCCTGATCGGGACGGGGCTCCTCCTCCTGCCGAACTGCCGGGCCCCCGGGGCCGCCCCCTGGAGCGTCCTCGACGCCTTCTTCACCTCCACCAGCGCGGCCTGCGTCACCGGCCTCAACGTGCGGAACATCGGCGCCGAACTGACGCGGCGGGGACAACTCGTTCTGCTGGTCATCATTCAACTCGGGGGGATCGGCCTCCCCGTCCTCGCCATGTTCGCGAGCTACTTCCACCGGCAATCCCTGCGCCTGCATCAGAAAGTGATGTTGCGGGAGATGATGAGCGTCGAGACCGTCGGCAATCTGGGCCAGTTCCTCGGCACCACGCTCACGGTCACGGCCCTGGCCGAGGCGCTTGGGGCGGCCCTGCTCTTCCACGCCCTGGAAGGGTCCGGAATGGCGACGATGGATCGACTCTGGTGGAGCGTGTTTCACTCGGTATCCGCGTTCTGCAACGCGGGGTTCGCCCTTCCCGGGGACAGCCTGATGGGCTACTCGGGGCGCCCCGCGATCCTCCTCCCGGTCATGGGCCTCATCATCGTGGGCGGACTGGGTTTTCCAGTCATCTTCGAGATTCTCCGGTACGATGTGCTGTCGACGCCCCTGATTCGGCGGCTTCGACGGACCCTGCGGGCCCGCGAGACCGGCTCGATTCCGAGATTGGGCCTTCACGCCCGGCTCGTCCTGACCGCGACGGCCGTTCTGATCGTCGTCGGGGGGATGGTTGTCTTCGTGTTTGAATCGAGGTTCGCCCTGTTCTCCCTCGATCCCGCGCAACAGGTCTGGGCCGGCGTCTTTCAGTCCGTCACCGCCCGAACGGCCGGGTTCAACACGCTCGACGTGGGACGGCTCCAGATTCCCACCCTGCTCTTTCTGATGCTCCTCATGGCGATCGGGGCTTCGCCCGTCTCGACGGGAGGAGGGGTGAAGACCTCCGCGGCGGCGGTCCTCTTCTTCACCGTGAGGGCGATGGTGCGCGGCCGCGATTCCGTGGATGCCTTCGGGCGCTCGATACCGCGCGCGGTGGTGAACGCCTCGGTGGCGGTCTCGGTCCTCTACGGCGTCGCGCTGTTCGTGCTGGCCGGATTGCTCGCGGCGACGCAGCCGGGCCTCCGGTTTCTGGACCTGCTCTTCGAGGGCGTTTCGGCCCTGAGCACGGTCGGACTGTCCACGGGAGTCACGACCTCGCTCGACGGTATTGGGCGACTGGTGCTGTGCGCCGCGATGTTCGTCGGACGTGTCGGGCCGCTCGCCATTTTCTGGACGATCGTGGCGCGTCCCCCCGCTTTGAGGTATCAGTATCCCGAGGAATCCGTGGTTGTCTCGTGAACGGTACGAAGGGGGTGTATTCCGCCTGAACCGCCCTTGGGATTGTCATCCTGAGCGTCCGCCGCAGGCGGACGCGAAGGATCACCAGCACATACGCCAAGTTCGCTCCGATACGGGTGATCCTTCGCCCTGCCCGCCGGAAGGAGGCGGGCAGGGCTCAGGATGACAATGCCGCGATCTCGTACTGTGAAGGAAGGAGGTCGGACATGAAAGTCGCCGTGGTCGGTATGGGACTCTTCGGGAAATCGCTCGCCCTCAATCTGGCGCGCGCCGGGGCGGAAGTCATCGCAATCGACGCGAATCTCGATCTCGTGGACGACGTCAAGGACCGGGTCGCCCTCGCCGTAAAGCTGGACGCCACGGACGAACGCGAACTGAGGGCGCAGGGGGTGCACGAGGTGGACATCCTCGTCGCCTCCATCGGCGACGACTTCGAGGCAAACCAGTTGCTGGTCATTCTGGCGAAACAACTCGGGATCCGGCGGGTCGTGGCGAGGGCGCCGTCGGAGGTCCACGCGCGGATCCTGCGCCTGATCGGGGCGGACGAGGTGGTCCTGCCGGAGGAGCAGGCGGCCGAGGAGGCGGCGCGGCGGCTCATCCAGCCCTCTCTCAAGGCCTACTTCGAGCTCATCGACGGCTACAGTGTGGCCGAGATCGAGGCCCCCCCGACCTTCCACGGGAAGAGCCTGGCGGAACTGGACCTGAAGCGCCGCCACCAGGTGAACCTCATCGCGATCACGCGTCCCAGCGAGACGGCGGGGGGTCGGCCGACCATCAACGCGGTCCCGCTCGGGACCGAGACGATTCGGAAGGGGGACACGCTCGCTCTGGCGGGGCGCGACGCCGACATCAAGGCCCTCCTGGGCGCCCCGCCGGCGTAGCAGGATCGTCACGGTCCAGCCGTCTGTGCACCAAAGCCCGGCGATGGTTGAAGAGACTGCTGGAGGTGATGGCCGAAACCGCCGAACGCCATGTACTGGAGTACCCGATCGCGGCGCCGAGGACCGCGATCGCCGCCTCCTTTCCCCCGGAGCCCCCCAGCGAGATGACGGCGATGGCCGTCGCCGCCCTGAGACACTAATCCTTCAGACTTTGTCGGCCTGGCAAAGGGTTTTTTTCGAGGTTGGGGGCATGCTCCGGTCACTCCCGCCCCTTCGGCTTCGCTCAGGGCAGGCTGTGCGAGGAATCCGCTCGCGCGACAGACGGCGCATTTGAGTGGGATCGCGCGAAGTGCACCGGCACAGCGCGACATCTCCCCGGCCGGGCGCAAGTTGATTTCGTCGGCGCCACGCTGCAACGGAAACAACGGAAGAACCACGAATTCCACGAATTGCACGAAGGGAGAGAGACAACGGAAGCAGCAACAGAAACAACGGCTGAAGTTTTGCGCGAGTCGTCCCGTGCCGTCTCTTCTGCCGTTTCTGTTGTTGTTTTCGTTGTCCCCAGATTCGTGCAATTCGAGCAATTCGTGGTTCCGTCCTCTGTTCCGTCGTTGTAGCCTATGTCCCCAATCTCGAAAGAAATCCCTTTGGTTGCGGCCGTGCCGCGCTATGTGCCGCGTCTCTAATCCCGAGTTCGCCGCCCCGGTGGTGGAAGGCCGCGATCCGGGGATTCAACATGAATCTCCTGGTCCGGAGCCGTCGCTTTCGTGACGCGCCTTCGCCCTCCCGGCGGTCGCTTCGCGAGAAACGCCGACAGTTGCTGAAGCTGTCGCCGGAGTTCGCGCGGGCCGGACAGGGTGAAGTCCACGGAGCGAAATCCCCTCCCTGTCCCCACCTGGACGCTCCATCCCCGCCCCCGGACGGCCCGGAAGGCGTCGCGGTCGGTGATGTCGTCGCCGAAGTAGACGGGGTGCGTCCCCGGCGCGAGCGCCCGCAGGAGACGGCGGACGGCATCGCCCTTGTCCGGAAGTCCGCGAAGCCGCAATTCGAGCACGCACTTCCCCCGGAGCGTTTCCACGATTCCGGCGTACCGGCGCGCGACGGCATCGACCTCGCGACGAACGGCGGCCCGGTTCATCCGCCGAACCCGGCGATAGTGGATCGAGAGGGCCGGTCCCTTGTTTTCCATCTCAAGCCCGGCGCATCCGGCGAGCTTCTGCGAGAGCGCGCGTTCAGCACGGCGGATGCTCTCCCGGCCGCTCCGCGCGAACCCCCGGCTCTCGTGGCCGTCCGGGAACCGGAATTCGGCCCCGTGGTTGCCGAACAAGGCGGCGCCGGACAGCCCCGTGCGCAAGCGCAGGTCCGCGAGGCTCCGCCCGCTGACCACGGCGATCGACACCTTGCGCCGGGAGGCCAGCCTTTCCAGGAGGCGCCGGAGGGTGAGATCGAGCCGGGCGTTCTTCGGGCGTGGGACGATCGGCGAGAGTGTCCCGTCGAAATCGAAGATGAGCGCGAGGGGCGGGGAATCGTCCCATCCCGTCAGGCGCCGGAGCGACTCGATCAGCGTGCCCCCCCGGGGCGGGCGGGGACGCCCGGCCCACGGGGCTGTGGCGTCGGATCGTGTCGACCGGGGCGGGGTTTTCCTTGACTCGCCCTTCCGCATGAATTACTTTGTATACAAAATAATAGCGGGCGTAAAGAGAATCAACGAGGACGGATTCAGTACGCGCACGTCTTGGATGTCATCCTGAGCGTCGGGCGCAGCCCGACGCGAAGGGTCGCCAGTTCGTACGCCAAGTTCGCATCCGAACTGGTGATCCTTCGCCCTGCCCGCCGAACGGAGGCGGGCAGGGCTCAGGATGACAGGTCAAGACGTGGGCGCATTCGAGGAGGACGGACCATGACCCCTGTGACCCTGGACCGCCTTTGGTCGGAGGAGGCCCTCAGGGAGAGGGTGCGGGCCCTCCTGGGGCCGCGGAAGCTCATCGTCGTCTCCAATCGCGAACCGTACATGCATGTCGAGAACGCCGGGGATCTCACGCTCATTCGTCCGGCCAGCGGAGTGACGACGGCGCTCGACCCCGTCCTGCGGGCCTGCGGAGGGACGTGGATCGCCCACGGGGCCGGGAGCGGGGACCGGGAGACGGCCGACGCGCAAGGGCATCTCGCCGTTCCCCCGGACCGTCCGGCCTACACCCTGCGGAGGGTCTGGCTCACGAAGGAGGAGGAAGCCGGGTACTACTACGGGTTCGCGAACGAGGCCCTGTGGCCGCTCTGCCACGTCGCTTACACCCGGCCCGTGTTCCGGCGCGAGGATTGGGAACACTACGCCGCGGTCAACGCGAAGTTTGCCTCGGCCGTGGTCGAGGAAGCGGGCGACGCGCCCGCCTTCGTGTTCCTGCAGGACTACCACTTCGCCTTGCTGCCGAGACTCCTCCGCCAGGCGCTGCCGAACGCCCTCATCGCCCAGTTCTGGCACATCCCCTGGCCCAACCCGGAGGCGTTCCGAATCTGCCCGTGGAAGCACGAGATCCTCGACGGCCTTCTCGGCAATCACCTGCTGGCGTTTCACATCCAGTACCAGTGCAACAACTTCATCGATACCGTGGATCGGGAGATCGAGGCTCGTCCCGACCGCGAGCGATTCGCCATCTCGTACGGACAGAGCCTCACCTACCTTCGTCCCGTGCCGATCAGCGTCGATTTCGCGTCCCTTGAGGCCCGGGGGGAGGCGCCGGAAACGGCGGCCCTGCAGGAAAGGCTCCACCGTCGCCACCGCTTGCAGGGGAAAGCGGTCGCGCTCGGCGTCGATCGTCTCGACTACACCAAGGGAATCCCCGAGCGGCTGAGGGCCGTCGATCGTTTCCTGGGCCGTCACCCGCGATTTCGGGAGCGGTTCGTTCTCCTGCAGATCGCCGCGCCCAGCCGCATTCACATCCCGGAGTACAAGCGAATCTCCCAGGAGGTGGCCACTCTGGTGGATGAGATCAACTGGCGCTACAAGACGGACCGGTGGTCTCCGATCGTGTACATCAACGAGCACCTCCCTTCGGACATCGTCGCCGCCTACTACCGCCTGGCGGATGTCTGCCTGGTGACGTCTCTCCACGACGGGATGAATCTGGTCGCCAAGGAGTTCGTCGCGAACCGTTCCGATCGGCGCGGGGTCCTGATCCTGAGCCGTTTCACCGGCTCGTCCCGGGAGATGGAAGAGGCCCTGCTGGTGAATCCATACGACGTGGATGGGATGGCGGATGCGCTGGCAATCGCCTTCGACATGTCCGTCGGCGAGCAGGAGCGCCGCATGGACCGGCTCCGGTCCCGAGTTCGTGAATTCAACGTCTTTCGGTGGGCCGGGACGCTGATCGAGGAGGCGCTGCGGCTCGCGCCCGGCGATCGGGGGTCGGGGGCATGAAAACGGCGGCGCCGGGGCGAAGCCGGGTGCCCCGCGAGCAGCGAATCGCCCGGATCGTCCAGTCGCTCCGGCGCGTCTTCAAGGCGATCCACACCTACTCCCGGCAGGCCTTGAGGGAGTTCGGGGTGACCGGACCGCAGCTGTGGCTCCTGCGGACGCTCGAGGACACCTCCCCCCTGACCGTGGGCGAAATCGCCGACCGCATGTACCTCCATATCAGCACCGTGAGCAGCGTGCTCGACCGGCTGGAAGAGCGCGACTTCATCGCCCGCGAGAGGGACTCCGCGGATCACCGGATCGTCCGCGTCCGCCTCACGGGAAGGGGGCGCGCCCTCCTGCGCAACGCACCGGAGCCGGCGCAGGGAAAACTGCTCCACGGGCTGGAGCGTCTTTCCGGGGACGAGATCGCCCGGCTGCACCGCGCGGTCGAGAAACTCGTCGGGATCATGGAGGTATCCGACGTTGAAGCCACGTTTTTCTTCGAGGAATCAGGGACATGAAGAGCCCGGGGGACGTCGAGCATCTGCGGGACGCGGTCGCCCGGGCCGACCGGGAATCCATCGGCCGCATCATCTCCGGGATGCACCCGAACGATGCCGCCCGCCTCGTGTCACACCTTCTGCGGCGCGAGCAGAAGGCGCTCCTGCTGCTCCTCTCACCGGCGAGGGCGGCGGACGTGGTGGAGGATCTTCCCGATACCGATGCGGCCGAGGTGGTGGCCGAGCTGTCCGCCACCGAGGCGGCCCCGATCGTCCGCGAGATGACGTCCGATCAGAAGGCGGACCTTCTGCAGGAACTTCCGGCCGAGCAGGTCGATCCGATCCTGCGGGGGATGCCGGCGGGGGAGGCGAGCCGCGCGCGGGAGCTGATGTCCTATCCCGCCGACACCGCCGGCGGGCTCATGCAGACGGAGTTCGTCGCCTTTCCCCACGTCCAGACCGTAGATGAGGTTCTCGCCGGGCTCCGGGCCCGGGCCGCCGAGATTGCCGCGATGCCGGTGAGCTACATCTACGTCCTCGATGAGGGAGGGCGGCTCGCGGGAGTGGTGCGCCTTCGCGATCTCATGCTCGCCGCGTCCGGGGCTTCGCTCGACTCCGTCATGGTGCGGGAACCGACCCATGTTCGCGTAGACTGCGATCGGCGGACCCTCGTCCAGCGGTTCGAACAGTATCGCCTCATGGCTCTCCCCGTCGTTGACGCCGACGGACGTCTGATCGGCGTGGTGACGCAGGAAACCGCGGTCCGCGCCGCCGGGGCGGAGGCGGCGACGCTCATGCTTCGCCTCTCCGGGATCCTCGGAGGGGAGGAGCGTCGCGACATGCCGCTCCTCCGGCGTTCGACGCCCCGGCTCGCTTGGCTGACGCTGAACATCGGGCTGAACGTGGTCTCGGCGGCCGTCGTCGCCGCCTATCAGGACACGCTCCGGCAGGCGATCGCCCTCGCCGTGGTCCTGCCGATCATCTCCAACATGAGTGGGTGTTCCGGAGTGCAGGCCGCCGCGGTGAGCATCAGGGAACTGACGCTGGGGAAGGCCTCGACGGTTCGGCTTCTCTGGGTCCTCAGGCGGGAGTTCGCCGTGGGGCTGATCAACGGCACCATCCTGGGCGCCCTGATCGGGCTCGTCGGCTTTGCGTGGAAAGGAAACCCCTGGCTCGGATTGGTCGCCGGCCTGGCCCTGGCCGCCAACACCACGCTCTCGGTGCTCGTCGGCGGGGCGGTGCCGATCCTGCTTCACCGCCGGGGATGGGATCCTGCGGCGGGTACGGCCCCAATCGTGACGACGGTCACGGATGCCGCGGGGTTCTTCGCCGTGCTCAGTCTCGGATCGCTCTTTCTGTCCCGGCTTGGCGGCTTCTAGTGACCCGTCAACCCCCCCCCCCGCGGGGGGGGGGGGGGGGGGGGGGGCGCGGCCCTTCCGGGTGCAGGCGTGCGCCCCCCTCCCTACCCTCCCCCCTGCGGGGGGAGGGAAAGAGCGAAAGGCCACTCGCTGAATGAGCGTTGACGGATCACTAGTGAGGTGTCACAGTTTGTCCCGCGGGTAAGTCCGCCCACCCTGAGCGAGCCCGCCTCCGTCTGGCGGGCGAGTCGAAGGGTGGGTGGGTCGCGGTCGCTGGCTCGTCCTTCGACTCGGGCGCGGCGACGGAGCCGCGCCCTCGCTCAGGACGGACGGATTCACCCGCGGATTTGCTGTGACGGATCACCAGAAAGATTCTCCGAAGGGAGAGAACATGACTAGAACCATTGTCCTCATGACGATTCTCGCCGTCGCGTGTCTTCCGGCCGGCGGCTGCGGCAAGGACGACTCCAGGGGCGGCGGCCCGGCGAAAGGGAAGACCGTCGTGCGGTTCCTCGAAGGGCCCGACAACGGCGGCGGCTGGAAGGAGATTGTCTCCCGATTCGAGGCGGCCCACCCCGAGATCGACGTCGAACTTGTCGAAGGCCCCGCCTCCACCAACACCCGGGAGGAGATGTACACTGCCTCGTTTCTATCGGGCGACTCGACCTACGACGTCATCTGTATGGACATCATCTGGGTCCCCAAGTTGGCCGCGCAGGGGTGGCTGCTTCCGCTCGACGACCGACTCCCCCCGAACGAGCGCGAGAAGTTCCTCCCAGGGGACATACAAGGATCCATCTACGAGGGCCGGATCTACCGCGTCCCGATGCGATCCGACGCGGGGATGCTGTACTACCGGAGCGATGTGGTGACGACCCCCCCGGAGACCTTTGAAGACCTGGTGCGCCTGTCGCGGGAGCACCAGAAACCGCCCGGGATGTGGGGGTTCGTCTTCCAGGCGAAGCAGTACGAGGGGCTGGTGTGCAACTTCCTCGAGGTGCTCTGGGGTCACGGGGGGGACGTGTTCGACGGGACCGGTCGTGTGATTCTGGACGGCCCGGAAGCCGTGCGCGCCCTCACGTGGATGTGCGGACTCGTGCGGGACGTTTCCCCCGAGGGAGTGACGACGTATCAGGAGGAGGAGAGCCGGCACGTATTTCACGAGGGGCACGCCCTCTTCATGCGGAACTGGCCGTACGCCTGGACGAAGGCGCAGGAGGAGGGATCGCCGATCCGGGGAAAGGTCGGGATCGTCCCGATGGTGCACGCCCCGGGGAAGTCCTCGGCCGCGACGCTCGGCGGCTGGGGATTCGGCATCGCGAAATCGGCGAAGAACCCGGATGCGGCCTGGAAGTTCATCTCCTTCGCCACGGCGGAGGCGCAGCAGAAGACGCTCCATCTGCGGAACGGCGCCATTCCCACCCGTCGATCGCTCTTTCAGGATCCGGAAGTCCTGGCCGAGAGCCCGCACTATCCCGATCTGTACAAGGTCCTGCTGGCGGCCCGCCCCCGGCCCGTGCACCCGCGCTACCCGGAGATCTCCGACGCCATCCAGCGACACGTGAGCGCAGCGCTCGTGGGCCGGGAGGCGGTCGAGGAGGCGCTCAAGCATACGGCGGCCGAGATTCGGAAGATTGTGGGACGGTGACATGCGCCATCTTTATCTCCTTCCCGCGGCGATCCTGGTCTTCGGCATTCTGGGCCTGCCGCTGGTTCTGACCGTGTCGCGGGGGAGCGGCCATTTCGCCGCGCTCTTCTCCGACGCCACCCTGGGGAGCGTCGCGCTGACGACCCTCGCCTTCGCGGCAGTCTCGGTCACCCTCGAGATGGCCATCGGGCTGGGGTTCGCCCTTCTTCTGCAGCAGACGATCCGCGCCCGGGGCCTCTTCCGGGCGATCGCGCTGATTCCGTGGGCGCTTCCCACGGCCGTGATGGCGATGTCCTGGCGGTGGATCTTCAACGACGTGTACGGGGTGGCCAACGACATGCTCCTGAAGGTCGGGCTTCTGCACGAGCCGATCGCATGGCTAGGGCGTCCCGGCACGGCCTTCTTCGCCCTGGTGGCGGCCGATGTCTGGAAGACGACGCCGTTCGTCACGATCATCCTGCTCGCGGGGCTGCAATCGGTTCCGCGCGATCTCCACGAGGCCATGAGCGTGGACGGGGCCGGACCGGTCCGGCGGTTCTTCTCGCTTGCGCTGCCGCTTCTGCGTCCGGCGATGGCCGTGGCGGTGACGTTCCGCATGATCCAGGCCCTCGGGATTTTCGATCTGGTCTGGGTGCTCACCGGGGGAGGTCCGGCCGATTCCACCCGCACCCTGGCCCAGTATGTGTACGAGACCCTCTTCCGCTACCTGAATCTCGGATACGGAGCGGCGCTGACCGCGGCCGTGGTCCTGGGCGCCTTCCTTCTCGCGAGCGGCGTGGGGGCCGCGGTGCGGGGGAAGCCGGTTTTATGAGACACGTTCGAGCGATGGACTCCTCCCTCGGCACGACATCCTAGCGACCCGAGGTAGTCTTCTGCACCCTTCCGAGAGAAACGAAAGCGGAGAGACAACAACAGAGCGCCCTTACGGGACGCACTACAGAACGCCCCTTGCCGCTCGTAGTGCGTCCCGTAAGGGCGCACGTTTCTCCTTGTTGACGTTGGATGAGCATGCGATGAGACGGCTCTGCCTTGCCTCCGGCCTCGCCTTCCTGGTCGTCTTCAGTCTCGGCCCCTTCGTCTGGTCCTTTCTGACCTCGCTGAAGGGGGGCCGGGAACTGTTCTCGATCCCTCCGACGTATTTTCCCCAATCGCCCTCCCTCGAGCACTACACCGGGGTCTTCGAGCAGAGGCCCTTCGCCCGGTACATCGGGAACAGCCTGATCGTCGGCGCGGGATCGACGCTGATCGCCCTGGGGGCGGCGTCGCTCGCCGCCTACGCCCTGGCCCGGCTGCGCATCCGATTCTCGGGGGCCTTCGAGAAGGCCTTGCTCCTCCTGGCGCTGGTCCCGCCCGCGCTGCTCGTGATTCCGCTCCACGACGCGGCGCGCCTCACCGGCCTCTCGAATTCCCGTCTGGCGCTGATCCTGATTCATGCCGCGCTGAACCTCCCGTTCGCCGTCTGGATGCTGACGGCCTTCTTCCGGGGCATCCCGGGCGAACTGCTCGAAGCGGCGCGCCTGGACGGCCTCTCGCGCGTTCAGATCCTCCGCCGGATCGTCCTCCCGCTGGCCGCCCCCGGACTCGCGGCGACCGCGATCCTCGTTTTCATTTTCTCGTGGAATGAGTTTGCCCTGGCGCTTACCCTGCTGACGCGGGACGACGTGCGCACCGTGCCGGTCGGGATCGCGATGCTGAGCGGGGTCACCGTTTACGAAGTCCCGTGGGGGCAGATTTCGGCCGCCGTCGTGATGACGACGCTCCCGGTGGTGGCCGCCGTGATCCTGTTCCAGCGGTGGATCGTGGGGGGGCTCACGGCCGGGGCGTTGAAGGGGTAGGTGTGCAAGCGCCAGGAAGATGTCATCCTGAGGTCGCCGAAGGCGACCGAAGGATCGCCAGGCCTGCCCCGTGAAGGCGCTTGTTCCGAGGAAAGGCTGGCGATCCTTCGCTTCGCCCCGCCGAACGGATGGCGGGGCTTCGCTCAGGATGACAATGCGGCGACGCGTTCCCCGAGGTAGTGCGAGTATGGCCGACGTCCGGATCGACCGGGTCAGTCGCATGTTCGAGCCGCCCGTTCCCGCGGTGGCTGAGGTCAGCCTCCGGGTGGGCGACGGCGAGATCGTGACGGTCCTCGGTCCGTCCGGGTCGGGAAAGTCGACCCTGCTGCGTCTGGTCGCGGGACTCGAGAAGGCGGATGCCGGAGACATCCTCATCGCCGACCGCAGGGTCAACGACCTCGAGCCGGGGCAGCGGGACGTGGCGATGGTGTTTCAGAGTTACGCGCTCTATCCGCACATGACCGTCTTCGAGAACATCGCCTCTCCGCTGCGGGTCCGAGGGATGGCCCCGGAGGAGATCGAGACTCGGGTTCGCCGAACCGCCGAGCGCCTCGGTCTCGCGGCGCTGCTCGACCGGCGGCCCCGGGCGCTCTCGGGGGGGGAGCAGCAGAGGACGGCCCTCGCGCGGGCGCTGGTTCGTGAGCCGAAGGCGTTTCTGCTCGACGAGCCGCTGTCCAACCTCGACGCCGCGCTCCGCGAGCGCACCCGGCGGGACATCAAGACGCTGTTCCGCCAGATCGGCGCCACCGCGCTCTACGTGACGCACGACCAGGTGGAGGCGATGACGCTTTCGGACCGGATCGCCGTGATGAAGGCCGGGCGGATCGAGCAGATCGGGACGCCCGAGGAGGTCTACGATCGCCCCGCCACCACGTTCGTCGCCGGGTTCGTGGGGAGTCCTCGGATGAACCTGCTCCCGGCCGACGTTCTGACGCCCGGCGGCGGGGGAACGGTCGGCGTCCGGCCGGAGGACGTGACGATCTGCGCCGACGGCCCGCTGGAGCTCGAGGTCGCACTCCGCGAATCGCTCGGGTCGCGAACTCTGCTCACGCTCCGGCGCGGGCCGCTCGAAATCACCGTGCTGGTCACCTCCCGCGACGCCCCCTCTGGAACAGCGCGGGTGAGAATCGATCCGACGCGCGCGCACTACTTCGATGCTGACGGAAAGCGAAGGTCCGCATGATGGCGCCCAAGCCGCCCGAATCGAATACTTGCAACCCCCCTGCCGTGCGCAGGGACTTGGAGTCTCAGCGAGGCCCGAGGCGCCGAATTGTCATCCTGAGCGTCCGCCGCAGGCGGACGCGAAGGATCACCTCCGCCACACAGATGGCGGACAGGAGCTCATACGCCAGGTACGCTCCAGTACTGGTGGTCCTTCGCCCTGCCCGCCGAACGCCTGTCCGCCATCCGTGTGGCGGAGAGGCGGGCAGGGCTCAGGATGACAGCTGCAGCGCCCCACCGAGAGGGGGGGTGTCGGAGTCACTTTCTGCCGCGCCGCCTTTGGAGGTATGCCTGACATGACCGCCCCCTTCGTGTTTCACACCTCCATCAAACTGCCGGAGTACACCGGTCGCGTGGCCGCCACGGTGGACGAACTCCTCGACGGGATGCGCGCGGTGGACGGCTCCAGCATCTTCCACCACACCTATCACTTCCTCTACCAGCACGACTCAGAAGCATCGCGAACGGCCCGGCTGTCGCGGAAAGGCCCCCGACGGGACATACTTCTACTTCATGCGGGCCAACAGCCTGGTCCTTCCGACGGGCCACGTCGCCGTGGACCTGGACTCCTTCACGGCAGCGATCGAGCGGGTGTCGATCAGCTCCATCTATCACCACATGTTCGAATCGAAGATCCGCCTCGACCACGACCCCAATGACTTCTCCGCCTGGATCACGCACGAGATCGGCGAGCCCCGGCTGGCGCGGAAGATCGCGCGACTCGATCCCTACTTTCTGACGCTGGAGCAGATCCGCGCCCGCATCATCGATCTGGTGCGATCGTGGAGGGTGGTCTCATGAGTCTCGTGTGTCATCCTGAGCCTCGGCCGCAGGCCGAGGCGAAGGATCACCAGAGTGTACGGTTCGCAGACTCCGACGTTGGCGATCCTTCGCTCAGCCGGCCAAACGGCGGCCAGCTGAGCTCAGGATGACAATGCGGTAACCTCGTACGATCCGGTAATGGTGATTCTCCCCCTTCGCTGCGCTCAGGGCGGCCAAACGACGCCGGATTCGTCCAGGATGACAAGGCGGGATGATTTCGAGGAGCAGCCATGAACCTCTCCGACTACGAATCGGTCGCCGGACGCGACGCGGTGGATGAGATTCGACTCATCGCGTCCCGGCTGCGCGGATGGCGGGTCGTCCACGTGAACTCCACCGCCGTCGGGGGAGGGGTGGCCGAGATTCTCTCGCGGATGGTCCCCCTGATGAAGGAGGTGGGGATCGACGCCCGCTGGGAGGTGATGCGCGGAACGGACGACTTCTTCGCGGTCACCAAGTCCATGCACAACGCCCTGCAGGGGAAGAACCTTCCTCTCACCGAGGAGATGCGCCGTGTCTACGAAGAGGCGCAGGAGGCGAACCGCTCCACGCTGAACCTGGAGGGGGACATCGTCATCATCCACGACCCGCAGCCCGCCGGGCTGCTCACCGCCGTGACCCGGGGGAAAGCCCGCTGGGTCTGGCGGTGTCACATCGACCTCTCGCATCCGGACGCGGCGTACTGGGACTTTCTACGCGACCGCGTCTCGTCGTACGACGGGACGATCTTCTCCTCCCCGAAGTTCGCCCGGGAAACCGGGGTTCGGACCTTCGTGATCCCGCCCTCCATCGACCCCCTGAGCGACAAGAACCGGGAGCTCGAGCCGTCGGTAGTCCGGCAGGTGCTGGAGGACCACGGCATCGACCCCACGAGGCCCGTGATCACGCAGGTATCGCGGTTCGACCTCTTCAAGGACCCCTTCGGCGTGATCGAGGCCTGGAAGAAGGTGAAGGAGGACTTCCCCTGTCAGCTCGTGCTCGCCGGCGGGTCGGCGGACGACGACCCTGAGGGCGCGAGTGTGCTGGCGGGTCTCCGCGAGGCCGCCGCCGAGGACAAGGACATCCATGTCCTGTGCCTGCCTCCAACGGCCAACCTCGAGATCAATGCCCTGCAGAGGGGTTCGACGATCATCCTCCAGAAGTCTACGAAGGAGGGTTTCGGTCTCACGGTGTCAGAAGCACTCTGGAAAGGGAAGCCGGTGATCGCCGGGGCGGTCGGCGGGATCACGATCCAGATCAAGCACAAGCTGACGGGGATGCTGGTGAACTCGGTGGACGGCGCGGCCTACTATCTCAAGTATCTGCTGTCCCGACCCGAAGAGGCGGCCGCTCTGGGTCGGAACGGACGAGAGCATGTGCGTCAGAATTTTTTGCTCACGCGGCACCTGAGAGACTATCTTGTCCTCGTCGCGCTCGTCCGGAGCGGGCGGAGCGGCCTGGTGACGGTGGAGGCGTGAGGCCGGGCCAGGCGAGTGGGCTCAGCCGGAGGTATTCGTCCGGGAGATCACCTCGGATTCTCCCCGGGCCGAGGAGGACTGACGGTGCGTTGATTGGCCGGTTTCTGCGAGCAAGACGTAGGGGCGGGGCTTGCCCCCGCCCGCCCGTTCTGCGGTCCATCCCGCCCGGAGGCGGGCGGCCGCAAGGGCCGCCCCTACGAGGGTTCGCCCTACCGGGATAGGCTCCCGCGCGATTCAGCCTGGCGGAGATTTCTACCCATGCCCTTCCTCAACGAATCCTACGCCGGTAACACGGTCACCCTGTGGGCGCTGGGGGCGGGAGTCGCCGTCGCGACCTACGCGCTGCTCTGGCTCCTCCAGAAGTGGCTCGTCCTCAGGATGACCGCCCTGGTGGCGAAGACGGAGACGCACTTCGACGACCTGATCGTCGGCCTCTTCGCCCGGACGAAGTTCTTTTTCCTCCTGGCCGTCGCGATCCTGGCCGGCTCGATGGTGCTCGCGCTCCCGGTCGAGTGGCGGGAGTTCCTCCGCGGCGCGACGGTCCTCGCCGTCGTGGCCCAGTCCGCGATCTGGGGGTGGACCGTCTTCGACGACTGGCTGGCGCGCTACCGCGAGCGCAAGCTGAAGGAGGACCCCGGGGCGGCCACCACGCTCACGGCGGTGGGATTCCTGGGCAAGCTGGCGATCTTCGCCGTCGTCGCGCTGGTCGTCCTCGACAACCTCGGGGTGAACATCTCCGCCCTCGTCGCCGGGCTGGGGATCGGCGGGATCGCCATTGCGCTCGCGGTCCAGAACATCCTCGGGGACCTGTTCTCCTCGCTCTCCATTGTCCTCGATCGCCCCTTCGCCATCGGCGACTTCGTGATCGTCGACGAACTCATGGGGACGGTGGAGCACATCGGTCTCAAGACCACCCGGATCCGGAGTCTGGACGGGGAGCAGATCGTGTTCCGGAACAGCGATCTCCTCGGCGCCCGGATCCGGAACTTCAAGCGGATGTTCGAACGTCGGGTCCTCTTCACGTTCGGCGTGCTCTACGAGACCCCTCTGGCGAAGGTGGAGGCGATTCCCTCCATGGTCCGCGGGATCATCGAAGCGCAGGACCGGATCCGGTTCGACCGGGCGCACTTCAAGGGGTTCGGGGATTCGTCGCTGGACTTCGAAGTGGTGTACTACGTGAAGGCGCCCGAGTACGCCGTCTACATGGACGCGCAGCAGGCGATCAACCTTGCCCTGATGCGACGGTTTCTGGAGGAGGGGATTTCCTTCGCCTATCCCACGCGGACCGTGTATCTGGCGGGCGGGGCCATCCCCCCCTCCCCGGCTACCGCACCTTGACCTTCGGTCCCCTTGGAGGAGCGGGGGCCGTCCACGACACGCCTGCGATTCTGAGCGGCGTCCCGTCGGCCGACTTGAAGTCCGCCAGGATCCTGTTCGCCGCCTCCACCGTCAGGCTCTTGCGCGGCGAGAAGATCACGTCGATCTTCCCCTCCCCGGCCGGGGTTGTCATTCCGACCTCTTCGCGTCCCTTCAGCGCCTTCCGAACCGCTGCGACGTTATCTGAGCCGAGCCCGCTGATGGTGAGCCCCACGCTTTGATCGAGGACGATCTCGTCCTCCCTGATCTTGAGACTTCCCTCCGCCCCGGCGATCTCTCCCACCACCCTCTTGAGGGCGGCCAGATCCACGGTCTTTCCCGGCTGGACGCCGAACGAGAAGTCGGCGTCGCCCACCTTCACGTCCCGTGTCCCGGGCAGGGCCGCGAGACGATCCCGGAGTGTCGTCGCCTGGGCGGGGGTCAACCCGGCCAGCGGCACTTTGATGACGCGGGTCGTCGGCGCAGCCGACTCCTGGGCGCGGAGCGTCGACGGCACTGCGCCGAAGGTCAGGGCCCCGAGAACGGCCAGCCAGACAAGCGGCGCCCGGGGGGCGGTGTGGCGGTGAGCGATCATGATCGTCTCCTTGGTATGAGGTTACTGCATTGTCATCCTGAGCCTCGCCCCGCGGGGCGAGGCGAAGGATCGCCAGCGTGTACGGTTCGCAGATTCCGCCGCTGGCGATCCTTCGCTCAGCCGGCCAAACGCCTGTCCGCCATCCGTGTGGCGGAGCGGCCAGCTGAGCTCAGGATGACAAGGCGGTAACCTCGTACGTCTCCCCTTGTCATTCTGCTTCCCGACCCGGGTGGATCGCAACCGTCATGCCCGGCGGGAAAGGCGGTGGGAGCCTTCCGGCGCGCCGAGGGGGGGGGCGAGTGGTGGAAATGAGAAAACCGTGGCAGGAACGCGAAGGTCGCGGGCGTAACTCGGCGAAGGCAGGGCGGCTCGATCACGCCGTCCGTGCGCCGCTTCCGCGGCGCACTCCAATGGCGCTGGCGCCGCGGCAGCGGCGCCTGTGGCGTTGGAGTGCGCCCCGGAAGCGGCGCCCGTGGCTCGAATGAGGGGGAATGCGCCGACTGAAGGGCCCGCCCGTTCTCAGCCCTGAGGTCCGGCATGGCGATTGCCGGGGCTTGTCTGCTCCGGGGAGCAATGATACCCTGCGGGTGGTCCCGCAGGGGAAGCGCATGCTCCGAACCAGCGAAGGAAGTCCGGGGTTCCGGCCCACCGTCGGGGCGGTGTCCCCGAGTGCCGAAGAACGGAGCGGGATGGAAGACGCCCGACGAAACTATCAACGGCTGGTGCGGGTCCGGTGGGTGGCGATCGTTCTTCTCGCGACGGTTGCCGTCGCAGCCCGGGGTTTCGGCCTGCTGGCCTCCCCGTGGCCGGCGCTCTTCGTCTGCGGCGTCATCGGACTGTACAACCTCGCGATGGCCGCCTCGAAGGCCCTCCGCCACGAGGCGCGACTGGTCATCGGCGCCTCCCTCGCGCTGGATGTCCTCGCCCTGACCGCCTTTCTTCACTTCACCGGCGACATTGAAAACCCGGTTCTTCTCGCCTATACCCTCCCCGCCATCGCGGGTTCCGCCCTTCTTTCACGTCGCGTTGGGCTGGCGCTGGCCGCCCTGGCGCCAGTCTGCCTTCTCCTGCTCCTCCTGGCCACCCATCTCGACGCCTCGCCGATCCCCCTGAGCCATGTGCACCTCGGCCCGGCCCACCCTTCAGCGATCTGCCGGTACGGCTCAGCCTCGCCCGGCCTCCGCGGATGGGGGTACGAGACGGCCCGCCTGATCGCCCTCGGACTCCTCACGTTCGGCCTGTCGTGGGGATTCGGCGTCATCCCGGAACATGCCCGCGAAGCCCGGAAGTGGGCGGACCAGCAGAACACCCGGCTGCTCATGCTCCTCGAGATTCTGCCCGAGGGGGTGGCGCTGCTCGATCGCGACGGGACGGTCGTGTGCGCCAACCGGTCGGCCTGCCGGTTGATCCCCGGGCTCATCAAGTCTCCCTCGGTCACCGGGCTCGCCCATGACTTCGGCGTCCCGGCCCGTCTCGCCTCCTTCAACGGCGCCTCCGTAGAGTTCGAGACGCTCTATTCCGACCGGCGCCTCGGTCACGCGCTCGTCGATGCGGGGGAGGGGAGGAAAGTCGTCTGGGTGTTCCGGGACCTGACCGAGCACCACCGGCTTCTGGCCCAGGCGATGCACACGTCGAAGATGATCGACCTGGGGCTGCTCGCCGCGGGGATCGCGCACGAGATCGGAAACCCGCTCTCCTCGCTGTCGGGGATCGTCGACGTCCTCCGCCTCCGGAATCCCCCGCCCGAGGTGGGCGAGAGGCTCGATGCGATGGAGACCCATCTCAAGCGCATCGGCTCGATCGTGGGCGATATCGCCTCATTCGCCCGGCCCTCCTCGGAGCAGCGGGGCTCGAGCGACGTCGGCCTCCTGGTGGACCAGGCCCACCGCATCTTCGCCCTGCACGAGAAGTCGCAGGGCTTCGCCGTCGAGATCGAGCGGCCGGATGCGCCGGCGGCGGCGAAGGTCGTGGAGGACCAGATCATTCAGGTCCTCCTGAACCTCCTCCTCAACGCCTCCGACGCCTCAAAGGTCCCCTCCACGATCCGCGTCTCGTACGGTTCCACGCCGGCGGGCGTCCGCATCTCGGTGACGGACCGGGGCCGGGGAATGGACGACGAGACCATCCGCCGCCTCTTCATCCCGTTCTTCACCACGAAGGAGCCGGGGCGCGGCGTGGGGCTCGGGCTCTTTGTGAGCGAGTCGATTGTGCGCGCGCACGGGGGCCGGATCGAGGTACAATCCTCGCCTGGACAGGGTTCGACCTTTACGATTCATCTGCCGGCGCCCCTGTCATCCTGAACTTCGCCCCCGCAGCACGTGCTGCGGGGTCGTCTCGATGACCGGCTCCGCGGCGGGACCGCATCCGTGGGCCCCGTCCCCTCGATACGCGCCCCAAACGACGGGGCGCTACTCGGGGACTCGGGTGGGGGGGAGGCTCGGGCAAACAGCGCTGCCGGATTGGCTCCTTCGCCCCGCGGTACCGGCTACGGGGCCCAGGATGACAGAAGGCGCTTCATCGCGGGACCCCACCGCATGGCACGCATCCTCCTGGTCGATGACGAGAAGGACTTCAGGATCTCGGTGGCCGAGGTCCTCCGGGCGTCCGGCCACGAGGTAGGGGAGGCCGGCACGGCCGAAGCGGGCCTCGACCGGATCCGAGGGGAGGTGTTCGATGCCGTCATCGCCGATCTCCGGATGCCGGGCCGGAGCGGGATCGACCTCCTGAAGCAGGCCGCGCTCCGTCTTCCAGATGCCATTCTCGTGGTGATGACGGCGTTCGGATCGCTCGAAACCGCGATCGAGGCCCTGCGTCTCGGCGCGCACGACTACCTGCTGAAGCCGATCCCGCTCGAGGCGCTCCGCCGGAAGATCGAGGCGTTGCTCCAGCATCGGGCGGCCCTCGCGGAGAACCGGTGGCTGCGCCGGGCGCTCGCCGCGGAGGCGCCGCCCGCGGGGCTCGTCGGGGAGAGCCCGCTCCTTCAGGAGGCGCTCCGGCTCATCGCGCGCGTCGCGCCGACCGGCTCGACCGTGCTGATCACGGGCGAAACGGGGACCGGGAAGGAACTGGTGGCGCGGGCCGTGCATGAGGGGAGCCCGCGAAGGGACCGCCCGTTTCTCGCGATCAACTGCGGGTCGGTGCCGGAGACGCTCCTCGAAAGCGAGCTCTTCGGGCACGTCAAGGGGGCCTTTACCGGCGCGGATCGCGACAAGCGCGGACTCTTCGAGGTGGCGGAGGGGGGGACGCTCTTCCTCGACGAGATCGGCGAGATGCCGCTCTCCCTCCAGCCGAAGATCCTCCGGGCGCTCGAGACGCGCGAGGCCCTTCGGGTGGGGGCCACGGTCCCGTTCCGTATGGACGTGCGTCTCGTCGCCGCTACGAACCGGGACCTGAGAGGACGGGTGAAGGGGGAGCGGTTCCGCTCCGATCTCTACTTTCGTCTCGCCGTCTTCGAGATCCCGCTGCCGCCGCTCCGGGAACGACCCGGCGACATCCCCGCCCTCTCCCGCCACCTCATCGACCGGCTGTCGCGGACCCTCCACCGGCCGCCCGCCGTGCCGGACGCCGAGGCGATGCGGGCCCTTGAACGGTACGCCTGGCCGGGCAATGTCCGCGAACTCGCGAACGTCCTGGAGCGGGCCCTCATCCTGTGCGAGGGGGATCGGATCGTCCCGACGGACCTTCCCGGGATCCTCACCGCCCCCGGCGAGACCGTGGTGGACGATCTCCGACTCGCCCGGCTCGCCTTCGAGCGGGCGCACATCCGTCGCGTCGTCGAGAAGATGGGGGGGGACAAGAAGGCGGCCGCCGAGGCGCTGGGGATCGACGTATCCTCGCTGTACCGCAAGATCGAGGGGGGGGGGAGTAGCGGAGTAACGGAGTAGCGGAGTAACCACAACGTACGAGGTTACCGTCCCTGATGTTGTCATCCTGAGCGTAGCCCGCCGCCGTTTGGCGGGCGAAGCGAAGGATCGCCAGCCCTGACCGTCGCAAGGCGCGTTCGCGCTAATGCGCTGGTGATCCTTCGCGTCGGGCTGCGCCCGACGCTCAGGATGACAAGGCGGTAACTTCGTACACCACAACTTCTTCTCCCTCACTCAATTACTCCCTTACTCCGTTACACCGTCACCCCTCCCACCTCCCGGATCGTCTTCAGGAGTTCGGCCTTTCGGACCGGCTTCGAGAGGTGACGGATGCAGCCGGCCTCGAGGCTCCGCTGAATGTCCTCCGGCATGGCGGTGGCCGACAGGGCGACGATCGGAACGGGCGGCATCGATCGCTCCTTCTCGATCGCCCGGATTTCCCGGGTGGCCGCGTATCCGTCCTTCACCGGCATCTGCAGGTCCATCAGAATCACGTCGTAGCGGTCGCTTCGGAAGCGCTCCACGGCCTCCCCCCCGTCCTTCGCCACGTCCAGGACGTAGGGCGTCCCCTTGAGGAAGGCCTGGACGATGACGACGTTGCTGGCGTAGTCTTCGGCCAGAAGAATCCGGAGCGGGCGCGCGTCCGGCGCTTCGGAAGTTGCGCCTTCGCCGGAAGGCCGGGGCTCGAGGACGGACGGGACCATGCCCGTGGGGACCGGCTCGAACGGCACCGCGAAGAAAAGCGTCGTCCCCTCCCCGAGTCGGCTGCTGGCGCCGATTTTCCCGTCCATCAGCTCCACGAGCATCCGCGAGATGTTGAGGCCGAGGCCGCTCCCGCCGAAGCGCCGCGTGATCGAGGTGTCGGCCTGTGAAAACCGGTCGAAGAGTCGCGGGAGGTGTTCCTCGGGGATGCCGATGCCGGTGTCCGTGACCGTGAACCGGAGCGGGAGCGTTCCCCGTCCCCCCGGATCCCGTTCGACCGTCAGGGACACCGCGCCGCGGTCGGTGAACTTGATTGCGTTGGCGAGGAGGTTCAGAAGGACCCGGCGCAGGACGTCCGGGTCTCCGAACAGATGCCGCGGCAGATCCGGCGGGGAGGCGGCCCGCAGCTCCAGCCCCTTCTCCCGGGCGCGAACCGCCATGAACGAGATCGACTGCTGGACGACCTGCTCCAGGTCGAACGGGATCCGGGCGAGGGTGAACTGGCCGGACTCCACCCGCGACAGGTCGAGAATGTCGTTGATCAGCCTGAGGAGAGAGCCTCCCTCCCGACGGAAGACTTCCACATACTCACGCTGCTCCGGGGTCAGCGGAGACTCGGCGAGCAGGTCCGCCATGGCGAGGATCGAGTTCATGGGAGTCCGGATCTCGTGGCTCATGTTCGCGAGGAACTGGGACTTGACCTCCGAGGCGCGCCGCGCGAATTCGCGGGCCTCTTTTTCGCGGTCGAGGGTGATCCGGAGCTGGGCCATCACCGTGGCCATGCTGGCGAAGATCAGGAGCCGCATGAACGAATTCCAATACGCGTAGAGCGGGATGCTGTACGTCCGCCCGCCGATGAGCTCCCCGTAGTGCCAGAGGGAGGCGGCGCAGACGGAGAAGAGTATCCCGGTGCGCCAGCCGAGGAGCCAGCTCATGAGGGCGACCGGGATGAGGTAGAAGACCGAGAAGGCGAGCTCGACGCCGGTGAAGTAGTCGACGAGGCCGAGGGAGAGGAGAATCACGAATCCGAGGGCGAGGATCACGGCCCGCGGGAGGCGCTCGACACGATCGAGGAGGGTCATCTAGTGTAGTGTCCCTAACGCTTCTTTACATTTGGCCACTTTGGTCAAGATCCGTTCCACGGACGCGGTCCACGTGAAGAGGCGAGGGTTCTGATTGTGAGTTTCCAGGTACTCTGTGATGGCAGCGATCAGTTCCGGCA
>JACPTZ010000189.1 GCA_016192525.1 Planctomycetota bacterium | reverse complement strand
GGTGATCTTCGCCCCGTTGCACGTGCTACGGGGCTCAGGATGACAACATCAGGGGCGGTAGCCGCGCACCGGCCGGTTTCCTCTCGACTCCGGCTGGGGAATGTCCTAGACTGTCGGCGGTGGCGTAATCGAGGGGGGAGGCTGGATGTCGGCAGGATTCTGCACGGTCGGGACTTCAGGAGCCGCCGCCGGCACGCCCGGGGACGGGGACGCCTCGAGTTCGGGGAACGGAGGGGCGGGGACGAGGGCGACCGGCGGGGACTTGGACCTCTGCTCCTCCTCGATCGAGAGATCGACCTGGTGTTTGAGGTCGTCCTCGAGGTTCCGGAGCCCCCGTTTGAGATCGCCGAGCACCTTGCCGGCCTCCCGGGCGACCCGGGGAAGGCTCTTTCCGTAGACGAGGAGCGCGACCACGCCGACGGTGAACAACTCGAGCCAGCCGATGGAGTCGAACATGCGGAGCCTCGCGGTGCAGCCATCCCCGATTCTAGCCGCCCATCCGCCGGGCGGTCAACGACGAGATGGAGTCGGCGGAATCGTCGCCCTCCTCTGCTGCGGATTCCTGCTCGCCGGCTGCGAGACTCAGCGGAAGCCGGCGCCCCCGCCGGTGGACCGCGGCGGTCTCCCCAGCAAGGCCCGCAACAAGGCCGGCGGGAACCAGGCGGTCCCCGTCACCTACACCCATCCCGGCGACCGGCTCTGCTATGAGGCGCTGAGGGTCGAGGAGGTGTCGATCGTCCCTCTGAATGGGAGGAGCGAAGTCACCCTCACCCTCAAGAACGTGACGGCGAAACCGCTCGACTTCATGTTCTACACGCGCTATTTCGGCGACTCGCCGAATACGGAGTTCAAGCCCAAGGGCACCGGCAAGTGGAGACTCAAACACGCCGGGGCCGGAGAAACCGTCACCCTCCACTCCAGCGTCTCGAACCCCGGCGTCCGCGGGGTCGCCCTGAGCGTGCTCCCCTACCGCGCCAGGACGCCCGCCCCGCGCCGCGAATCGACACCCGGGAAGGGAGAGTAGACGGTCACGCCGTTTCCGTCTTGCGGCGGCGCGGTCGTCTCCCCGCCGTCTTCCCGCGGATTTTCTTCAGCCACCTCCGTATCTCGCCCGTGTGCGGTCCGTGCGGAGCGCACTCCTCGTAGCGGCGGAAGTGGTGCAGAGCCTGCTCGCGGTCCTCCCGCATCACGTGAAGCACAGCGACGTTGAAGTGGGCGGAGGCGTCCTCAGGGTGCAGCGACAGGATGCGCCGGAACTCCGACCGGGCCCGCTCGAACTCGTGGCCGTCCCGGAGGGCGCTGGCGAGGTTGTTCCGCACCTCCGCGTTCTCCGGATCGAAGGAAAGCGCCTCCTCGAAGGCCTCGACCGCGCGGGCCGACCTCCCGGAAGAGACCAGCTGGAGCCCCAGCTGATTCCACGCCTCGGAGGAGGTCGGGTGCCGCTGCGTGGCGACCCGGAACGCCCGCAGGGCCTGCTCGTGTTTTCCGGCCCGGCTGAGCGCCAGCCCGAGATTCACCCGCACCTCGAGATCGCGCGGCGCCCGACGGACCGCGGCGGAGAGGTGACGCACCGCGGCGGCCGTGTCGCCCAGTTGAAGAGAGATGTAGCCGAGATTATTCCGGAGGAGGACGTTCTTCGGATCGCGCGAGATGGCCGGCTCGAGCACGCGGGCGGCGTCCCGCAGTCGTCCGAGATTGGCATAGATGCAGGCGAGATTGTTGGCGGCCGCGGCATCGGCCGGATCCGCCGCGAGCGCGCGTTCGAGGAGCGAAGCGGCCTCCTCGGGACGTCCGGCTTCGAGCACCGACATGGCCTGGTCGACCGTGCTCACTCTGGGGCCCTCGGCTCACGCGCCGCCACCCGCTCCCGGATCCGGGCCTCCACGCGACGGTACCGGTTCGTCGCCACCACCCGCTGCCAGTCCCGATCGATCCGGATCTCCTCCGCCGCCAGCACGTCCGCCCCCTTCCAGGCCGAGGCCGTGGGAAGCCCCCGGACGAGGAGCGACTGGTCCTCCACCCGCCATCTCACCTGGTCCCCGGTCGCCATCCCGTGCGGGTCGGTGATCCGGACGCTTCCTTCGGCGAGGAGCCGCTCCACCGTCTGTCCGTCGGCGCCCAGCAGCGCGACGAGGTGATCGCACTCGAGCGTGGTGGTGTCGCTCCGGAGCCGCACCTCCTCCTCGAACTCGATTCGTCCGAGCCCGCGCAGGACGATCAGGGCCCCACGACAGTCGGCGACGAATCGCTCGGTGCCGGGCGCCTGCTCCGGATGATCCGGAGGGGGAGGAGCGGAGCGGACGATAGTGAGTCGCTTGCGGCCCCGCAGCGTGACCCGGTCGGCATCCGGGTCGGCGAGGATCCACTGGGCCTCCACCCGGGTCTCCCCCTCGGCGATCGCGGCGGGTGCGCCGGTGAGCAGGGTCAGGTGAGTGGCTCGGGTCCAGGTGAATCGATCCCCGGTCGCCGTCTGGCGGCGCACCTGGATCTCGACCGATTTCTCGGCCGTGAGATCGACGATCTCCCGGGGTTCGCCGGTGAAGGTGGCGTCGAGCGATTCCGCCTTGAGCGTCATCGGCTCGGGCCTCTCGTCCGTCGCCCCATCCTGGGCGCCCATGCCGAGACGGGGGCCGCCCTCATCGCCCTCGCGCGGGGTGAAGGTGGCCTCGACCCCCTCCCGTGCGGTCAGCAACCCCCGATCGGGCTCCACGATCAGCGACCCGGCGGAAATCCGGCTGTCCCTCTGCTCGACCGTCGCGGGAGCGCGGCCCTTTCCCGTCAATCGCATCCTTCCATCAGGCAGACGTTCCAGAAGCCACGCGGAGATGCGCCCGTCCGGTTGCGTGAGAACGGCCGGGGCGCCTTTGACCGTCAGTGTCTCATCGAAACGCCACGCGAGTTCATCGCCCGCGATCTCGCTGGGTCCGCTCTTGCCTCGGACATCCCCGGTCGCCACGAGGTCCTGCAGCCGCGCCTGGGCCGGCTCCAGTGACCCCCCGGACGTGTGAGGCACCGGAGGCAGGAAGGTGATCACCACATCCTCCGCCGAGAGATCGTTGGTCGCCGACTTCACCGATACCGCGCCGCTGAACTTCGCCGTGCCCGGCCGGGGAGGAGCGCCGGCCACCGGCGGGGGCGGAAAGTCAATCTGAACGGGATTCGTGCAGGTGATGGTCACCGGCTCCGCGGGAGACGGGTCCGACGGATTCGTCGCGACAGGAGGCACCGACGGCTTGTCCGCCCGGGTGTCGCCGACCAGCTTGAACCCCCCGCTGTCGGCGAGGGTCATCGTCGGCGGCGCTCCCGTCAGCGTCACGTGACGCGTGCCGTCGGCCGCGTAAGTCACATCGAGGGCGTCCCCGCTCGCCCTCCCCTCGGGCGCGTCGGCCTTCACATGCCCCTCCGCCCGGGCCTTCTCGAAGGCGAGGGCCACCTGCGGCTGGCCGGTCCCGGTCGTCGCGGGTCGCTCCAGAAGATCCAGCGCGAGGTGGTCGGCGGAAATCGTCCCGGACGCGCCCGAGCCCTCAACGCGGCCGCCGGCCGATCTCCGAAGGATCACGGAATCCCGGAAGGTGAGATGGAGTCGGGCGACCGGATCCGCCTCCGAGGGCGCCCGACGATCGAGGACCATCGAACCGGCCGAGCGGATCTCGATCGATTCGGGGGATACTCCCGCGGCGATCTCCGGGGCGGGCGCCGCCCGGGTGAGATCGACAAGCGTCTGGGGCCGGCCGGTGAGGATGGCCTCGGCCTCCCGGAGAAACTCGAGATGTTCGAGCCGCACGTCGGCCTTCAGGCCGGTCCCCGCCAGGGTCATTCCGCCGCGGACGAGCCGCACCCGCTCCTCCGTCGAGACATCCCTCGCCTTGAAGTGCGAGAGGATGTGTTCCGTCTCGATGAGCGAACCGTCGCTGACCACGATGCGGGCGTGACCCGAGAGTTCGGCGAAGTCCTGCCGCTTGTCGATCACGCCGCGGTCGGCGAGGATCTTCGCGACGAGGGGGGGATCGTCCGGGCGCTTCGGATCGTAGTAGTAGTAAACGACGGTGGGGTCCTGCACCTCCACCCGCTCCTCCGCGATGATCTTGACCCCCTTGCCGGTCGCCTCCATGACGAGGCGGTCGTTTTCGTAGCGGGGGAACTGGAAATTACCGGCGGACATCTCCGGCTGGCCGGGGGTGCGCGTGGTCGCGCCCGCATCGGTGGGCTTCGGCTTGGGCGGGGGCTTCTGGCGCGACTCCGGCTCGATCCTTCCCCCCGCGAACCACCAGAGAAGCCCGAGGGCCGGGATGAAGATGGCGAGAAAGACGAGGAGGCGGGGACGCATCGTTCTCAGTTCCTTCTGCCGTGGCGCGCCGCGAGGATCCGGTCGCACACCTCGCGGACGGCGCCATGCCCGCCCGGGGCGCGGGTGACGTACCGGGCCGCCCGCCTCACCTCCGGCCGGGCGTTGGCCACCGCCACGGGCAGCCCCGCGGCGGAAAAGGCGGCCAGATCGGGAAGATCGTCCCCGACGAAACAGATCGAGTCCCGCATCACCCCGTGTTTGCGTGAGAGGGCGCGCATCGCGACCGCCTTGTCGGGACAGTTCTGGATGATGTCGCGAATCCCGAGGTCCCGGGCACGCCAGGAGTTCGCGCCGGACTTCCGTCCGCTGACGATCGCCACTCTCACGCCGGCCTCGCCCAGGAGAACGATCCCCTGGCCGTCGTGGGCATGAAACGACTTGGTCTCCCGACCCCGCGCATCGACGGTGATTCGCCCGTCGGTGAGGACCCCGTCCACGTCGAGGGCCAGGAGGCGGATCCGGGACCAGGGAGAGGTCGGCATGCGTGTCTCACCCCGGGGTCAGACCAGTCCGGCGGCCAGGAGATCCTGTACGTCGAGCATCCCGAGCGGACGCGCTTCGGGATCGACCACCGGGAGTTCGTCGATCTTCCGCTCGCGGAGAATCCGCAGCGCCTCGACGGCGAGGGCGTCCGGTCTCACCGTCACCGGGTGGCGGGTCATGACGCGCCCAACGGAGCCTCGAAGCACACTCACGTCGCCGGCGATGTGCCGCCGCAGATCCCCGTCGGTGAAGATCCCGGCGAGGCGACCGTCGGCGGCCACGACGGTGACGGCGCCCGCGCGGGCCTTCGTGATCGCAGTGAGCGCCTCCTGCACCGTCTGGGCCTCGGTGACGCGCGGGTCGCGCTCGCCCGTCCGCATGATCTCGCCCACCTTCATCAGGCGCCGGCCGAGGTCGCCGCCGGGATGAAACTGGGCATAGTCCTCCGCCTTGAAGTCGCGCGCCTTGAGCACGGTCAGGGCAAGCGCGTCGCCGAGGGCGAGCATCGCGGTCGTGCTGGCGGAGGGGGCGAGGCCGAGCGGGCAGGCCTCTTCGATCCGCCCCATGTCGAGGCAGAGGTCGCTGAGCGTTCCGAGCGTCGACTGCGGGCTCCCCGTGATGGAGAGGATCGGCGTTCCGATCCGTTTGAGGGCGGGGAGGAGCAGGGTGAGTTCGTCCGTCTCGCCGCTGTTCGAGAGGGCGAGGACGACATCGTCCCTGACCACTCTCCCGAGATCGCCGTGAATCGCCTCCGCGGGGTGGAGGAAGAGCGAGGGGGTCCCGGTGCTGGCCAGGGTAGCGGAGATCTTGGCCCCGATGAGTCCGGCCTTTCCCATCCCGGTGACGACGATGCGTCCGCGGCACCCGAGGATCATCTCGGCGGCCCGGGAGAAAGTCTCGCCAAGTCGCCCCTCGAGGGAGACGATGGCGGCGGCCTCGGTGCGGAGCACTTCCCGGGCATATTCGCGGTCGATCGGCATGGCGGGCGATGATAGCAGAGGGGGTGCGCCGCGGACAAGCCAAATGCCCCCCGGGCAGTGTCCTAATTTGAGGTTACTGGCATGAAGCGACCCGCGCCATTGCGTGAACAGCGCGGGTCGAATCAGGTACGCTTCGGAGTTCGTTAACGCGGAGGCGTGGGCACTCCTCCACCGCCGGGAGGTTCGATCCTCCTGCCGTCGGGCCTACCGCGTTTCGGGTTCCTGAGCCCGATCTTGAACTTCAAGTCCTCGACTTTCGTCTCCTCCTCCCCCGGGCAGATACAGGAGGCGTCTACGTCCAGTTCCAACGACCCGGGCGCGTTTGTGAGGTTCCCGTTGATCATTGCTTGCGCTTCGTACGGGCTGCCATTACCCGATCCGCTGAACTGATGGATAATCTCGGCCTTCCCATCAGGGCCAATGTAGCTCAGAACGGCAGTGAAGACGACCTGACACTGATCAGGCCCGGGCTCATCGGGGCAGCAGTCGATCTTGACGTTCACCGCTGCGGCCTCATGCGCCCGCAGTCCGGGACCTTCTGGATCGACGATCCCTCCCGACGAATCCAGCCACGTCACCGTGACTGCGGGGCCACCCGTATTGGCCAGCGCCACGGCTCCCACCAACACGGACGCCACACCAAGCAGCCTCATCACCCTGCTACCCACGCCTATTCCTCCCTCTGCGTGGATTGTGGCGGATCGTCGATCCTGTCGAAGAAGTTGCCACGGAATGCCTCTTCGACCCACTCCCGAATTCTCTGGTCGGCCTGTTCGCGCCCGAAAATCGCCTCCTTGTCCTCTCCGAGCGAATTAGACAAGAGCGCCGACAGAACGGACGCCTGCCGGAAAAGGTTCCCATTCATGAAGTCGATGTGGGCCGGTGAGTTCCCGTCCTGATCCAACCCTAAAAGGAACTTCCACCGTTGCCGGGCGATGTTCTCGCCGACCTTCTCGAAGTAGTCGGCGTGCTCTGCCCGAAGATGCGGGACCGCCTCGAAGAGCTTCAACACCCTGAAGGAGAAGTCCGACTTGCTGGACGCGATGAACGCGCTCTCGCCGAGCGACCGCGCCTGGAGGGAATTGGCCTTATTGATCTTGCACCCGGGCCAGGGTCCCCGTGATCCGGTATTTGAGGTGAGAACCTTGCTCTCCGATGGAACGGTTCCTACAGGATTCGTCCCTCTCACAGGATTCCCTTGGTCTACTGTCGGAGAGGTCTGGCCAAGGGTTCCTGAATCGGAGTGTTCCGGCTGTTGGGTGGAGAGAGGGGCAGCCGGTACGATCCGAGTCACGTACTCGACACGCGGGGCGTTGGCCATGCTTCCCAGCCAGTAGCACAAAGCGCCCACTATCGCAGACAGGGCGGCAGCCCCCAGCCAGAATCGCTCCGGCATCTCAGTTGTCGCCATGATTGGCCGCTCGCGTAGGGAGATGATCTAGGATTCTATCGCGAGGCGCTGGCGTGGCGCAATGGAATTCCTCACGATACCACCGACTCGGGCTGTGCGAAAAAATGACTTCGGAAGAAAAACGTCATCGCTGTAGCGCACAGTTGCAATGATGCGGATGCAACATTGTGTAAATCCAGGGGCGTCCGGGTACGAGCCCCTCGCCTGGCACGGACCGGGCGTTTTGCCTTGCCGCGATCCGCGGCGGCCGATAGACTCAGCACCGGGGGGAGACTCGAGGCGGGGAAGGTGGCCCCATGCAGGCGGACCCCGATCTCCTCCACACGCTGATGGTGGTGGCGATCATCATCGTGTCGTGCTCTTTCCACGAGATGTCCCACGCCTGGGTGGCGTTCCGGCTGGGTGATCCGACCGGATACCGGATGGGTCGCATCACGATGAACCCCCTCGCGCATATCGACCCCTTCATGAGCGTGATTCTCCCGGCGGCGAGCTACCTGATGACGGGCATCCCCTTCGGAGGGGCCAAGCCGGTCCCGATCAACCACTTTCTCTTCCGGAACCCGGAGCGCGGAATGGCGCTGGCCAGCGCGGCCGGACCGGTCTCGAATTTCATCCTGGCGGCGGCCGGCGCCGGGGTGGCCGTGATTCTCAGTTCGAGGGCGCCTGAAGGCTCCATCAACGCCTTCCTGATCTGGCATGTCCTCTTCTTCTGGATCGTGGCGAACGTCTATCTCGGGGTATTCAATCTGGTGCCGATCCCGCCGCTGGACGGCTCGCGGGTCTTCCGCCTCCTCCTGCCGAAGGAACCGCAGCGAATCTACGATTCCCTCGAGCCTTACGGTCTGGTGATCGTGCTGTTCCTGGTCTCGATGCGGGCCCTGGGACCCGTCCTCGGCCCGATCGGCACCTACCTCCTGAACCCCCTCTTCACCTTCATCGAGAGACAACAGCCGCTATGACCCGCCCCCGAATTCTTTCCGGCATGCGCCCCACCGGCGACCTCCACATCGGCCACCTGGTCGGCGCCCTCGAGAACTGGGCGGCGCTGCAGGACGGTTACGAGTGCTTCTACATGGTGGCCGACTGGCACGCGGTGATGAGCGAATTCAAGGACACCAAGTCGCTCCGCCGACACTCCATCTCGAATGTGGCGGACTGGATCGCCTGCGGGGTCGATCCGAAGCGGAGCACGCTCTTCATCCAGTCCGCCATCCCGGAGCATGTGGAGCTCTGGGCCGCCTTTTCGATGGTGACGCCCGTCTCCTGGCTCGAGCGCTGCCCCACCTACAAGGAGCAGATCCACGAACTCTCCCACAAGGACCTGTCGAGCGTGGCTTTCCTCGGCTACCCGGCGCTCCAGACGGCCGATATCGCGCTCTACAAGGGGGAACTCGTCCCCGTCGGCAAGGACCAGGAACCGCACCTCGAGGTGGCGCGCGAGATCATCCGCCGGTTCAACGGCGTCTTCGGGAACATCTTCCCCGAGCCCAGGGTGAAGCTTACCGAGACGCCAAAACTGAACGGGACGGACAACCGCAAGATGTCCAAGTCGTACGGCAACGCCATCGAACTCTCCGCGAAGCCGGAGCAGATCCGGTCCATGATGAAGACGATGGTGACCGACCCGAAACGGGTGCGGCGGAGCGATCCGGGGACACCGGAGGAGTGCAACGTCTATTCCTGGTACCAGGCCTTTGCGAAGGACCTCCTGACCACGGCCGCCGACGAGTGCCGCGGGGCGAAGATCGGCTGCATCGACTGCAAGATGCGTCTCGCCGACCGAATGATCCCGCGTCTTGCGCCGATCGGCGAGAGGCGGGCGGAGCTGATGGCGGACGACGCGAAGGCGGTGCGGGCCGTCCTCGCCGAGGGCGAGGAGAAGGCGAGGGCCGTGGCGCAGAGGACGATGCGGGAGGTGAAGGAGGCGGTGTTCCCGGTGTAGGTCGCAGAGTCGCGCGCTGATTCATCGAGCCTCTGGAGACGGCTCGTCTTTATCTCCTTTCAATCAGCAATCCAGAATCCCATGGACCTCCTTCCCCACAAGATCCAGCTCGAGAACTACTGCGGACCGCTCGACCTGCTCCTCCATCTCGTCCGCGAGGACGAGGTCGAGATCCTGAACATCCCCATCTCGCGGGTCACCCGGCAGTACATCGCCTACCTCGAACAGATGCAGAAGATGAACATCGACCTCGCGGGCGAGTTCCTCGTCATGGCCGCGACGCTGATGGAGATCAAGTCGCGGACGCTCGTCCCGCCGGAAGTCGAAGGCGAGGAGGAGGAACCGGATCCGCGACTCGAACTGATCCGGAAGCTGCTGGAGTACCGCCGCTTCAAGGACCTCGCCCGCGGCCTGGGGCAGATGGAGGCGGCGCAGGCGCTCCGGTACGGAAGACCGGCGCGACCCGTGGCCCCCTCCACCCCGCCCGAGGAGGGGCCGCTGGTGGTGGTGGACCTCTTCGACCTCGTCCGCGCCTACGCCCGGATGGCGAAGGAAACGGGACTCGATACGACCGCCTCGATCCTGTACAGCGACGTCCCGATCGAACTCCTCATGGAGGAGATCGCGAAGCGGATTGCGCTCAGCGGTCGGGTGTGCTTCTCGGAGGTCGTGGGCGACCGGAAAGACAAGCCGCGGGTGGTGGGTACGTTTCTCGCCGTGCTCGAACTGACGCGGCTCCAGCGGGTGTCGGTCGCGCAGGCGCGCGACTTCGGCGACATGGAACTGACGCCCGCCACGCCCGATCCGTCCGGCCCCGATCTGGACATCCCCGGCGCGGCGATCGCGGTGCGGCTCCTCGCCGCAAAGGCGCATCACCCCGAATCGGCGGGATCCCCCGCCGCTCCCGGGGCCGCCACACCGACCCCGCCCGAGCCGGTCACGCCGATCACGGAATCCACGCCGGCGCCGCAAGGGGAGACGTAGCTTCGGCTACCTCCTCAGCCTCCTCCGCGCCGAGCGGCGGACCCGGAGCGGGGGCGGTGGTGCGACCGGAATCCCTTCCACGATCTCCTCGGCCGGCGCCGGGACCCCTGGAGAGGCCAGGCGGCCTCCGGCGGAGAGCACCTCCAGATCCTTGAGGAGTTCTCCGGGGGACGGATACCGGTCCTCCCGCTTCTTCCGCATGAGGCGCAGAACGACCATGTTCACCCCCTCGGAAACGAGGCCGTTACGCTCGCGCGGGGGGATCGGTTCCTCGGTCAGGTGCTTCGCGATGGCCACCGCGGCCGAGTCGGCGGGGAAGGGGACGTCGCCCACCACCATGTGATAAAACGACGCGCCGAGGGAGTAGAGGTCGCTCCGCGTGTCGACATTCTGCTCACCGCGGGCCTGTTCCGGCGAGATGTAGGACGGAGTGCCGAGCGAGCCGCTGAAATCGGTCCGGGAGGGGGCGTTTCGGGTGACGAGTTTCGCGAGGCCGAGGTCGCAGAGCTTCGCGAGACCGGCGCGGGTGAGCATGATGTTGTCCGGCTTGATGTCGCGGTGGACGAGGCCGTATTTCTGGGCGTAGTTGAGGGCGCAGACGATTTGGAGGATGATCTGGAGCGCCCGCTTCTGGTCGAGCGCGCCGCCGCGGCGGAGCAGGTCCCCGACGGTCGGGCCGTCGACGTACTCCATCACGAAGTAGTAGAGGCCATTTGCCTCGCCGACGTCGATCCCCTGAATGATGTTGGGGTGGTTGAGCCGGGCCACCGAACGGGCCTCGGCGAAGAACTGTTCGACGAATTTCGAGTTCTGCGCGAACTTCGGAGCGAGGATCTTGACCGCCACGATGCGGTCCATCGACATCTGCTTCGCCTTGAAGACGGCCCCCATCGCCCCCTGGCCGATCTTCTCCAGCAGCCGGTAGCCGGCGATCTGCGACTTCCCCACCCGCCGGGCCTGCTCGACGAGCACCTGCTGGACCTGGTTCGCCGTGAGGACGCCCCGCTCGACGAGGATTTCACCGACCGTCCTCGGCGTCGCCCCGGTGGAGGTGGACTGTTCCTGGGTGAGGAGCGCCTCGGCCACGCGTTCGCGCGTCGTGAGCCCGAGGGCCACCGCGATTTCGCCGAAGGTCAGGGCTGTGGGGGGGGGTGGGGGCATGGGAACGGGCAGAGGACTCAGCAGTTCTACTGGCGTTTCCGGATCAGCTCTCGGATTCCCGGGCGGGTACGAATCTGCCACCTGACCGCCCGCCTGCCGACATGGTACGACGGAAAGCGCGACGTGTCCACACTCCGGCGGAGGACGTCGATGGATCACCCGCCGGTGCATTTCTCGGGATGCGCCGCCGCGACATGATTCCAGACCTCGTCGATCCCGGGCGTCAGTCCGACAAACGAAATCGTGATGAGGGGAAACCCCAGCCCCCTGTTCGCCGCGGCCATCGCCCGGGAAACGGATGAGAGGCGGGAGAACCGGGCCTCCTCATCCGCCGTTTCGATACAGAGAAATCGAGTCCCATTCAGTTCACCCACCCGGACGCGGGTTACATCGCCCCAAGCGACCAGTCCGTGCGAAGTGCGTCGATCCCGGATTCCCTCTTCAGTGATCTCGACCACCGAACCTGGTTTCAGCCCCTGCCAGGCGATGACGACAAGCGCGGGGCCGAAGAACCCGAGTCCGATCCAGCCAATAACCCGCGGCTTGAGTCCCGGAAAGGTAGTGCAAAACCAGGCCGCCACCACCATGGCGATCCCCACGATCACGAGTCCGAGGGTCTTTGCGGGAGTGAAATAACACTTCATGACCTGCATTCTACATCGCACGCTGCAGGCTCTCCAGCAAGTGCGCGCTCTGCAGACGTCTCCCCGGTCGACACTTCGCCCTCCCCCGGCCTCCGGCGTCCGGATCGCGATGGTTGATCCGGGAATCCCATTGTGCTATCAACGTCCTGTGCCCGTCGACAGCCATGCTCATCTCGACTTTCCGGAGTACGAGCCGGACCGCGCCGCCGTCGTCGAGCGGGCGCGGGCCGCGGGACTGACCCGGATCGTCACCATCGGGACCACGCTGGAGAAGTCCCGCGCGGCGATCGCCATCGCCGCCCAATTCCCGGAGATGGTGGTCCCCGCCGTCGGGATCCACCCGCACGACAGCGCCCACCTCTCCGACGCCGACTGGGCGGAGTTCGAGCGGATGGCCGCCGATCCGCGCGTGGTGGCCATCGGCGAGACCGGCCTCGACTACTTCAAGAACTACGCCCCGCGCGAAGTGCAGCAGTCGGCCTTCGAACGGCAGATGCGGATTGCACGCGACCTCGGCAAACCGATCATCATCCACTGCCGGGACGCCTTCGCCGACTGCTGGCGCCTGCTCGGCGATCCGACCCGCCGCCCCGCCGCCGGCGTGATCCACTGCTTCTCGGGGACGGCCGACGACGCGGGCCAGGCCGCCGGGATCGGGTACCACGTGTCCTACTCGGGGACGGTCACCTTTCCCAAGTCGCAGGCGCTCCGGGAGACCGTTCGCCTCGTCCCGCACGATCGGCTCCTGGTCGAAACCGACTGCCCGTTCCTCGCCCCTCAGCCGGTGCGCGGAAAGCGGAATGAGCCCGCGTTCGTCGCGCATACGCTGGGAGTGGTGGCGCAGGCGGCCGGAATGACGCCGGAGGAGGCGGAACGGGTGACCACGGAGAACGCGGCGCGACTGTTCCGGTGGGGAGGCTGATCCATGTCCGACATCATTCTGGTCACCGGCGGGGCGGGGTTCATCGGGTCGAACCTCGTCCGGCGACTCGTCGCCGAGGGACGACGGGTGCGCATCCTCGACGACTTTTCGAGCGGGCGCGAGGACAACCTGCGGGAGCTGGCGGGGAAGATCGAGATTTTCAGGGGGGATTGCGCCGACTGGGCCGTCGCCCGCGCGGCGGTCTCCGGCGCGAAACAGGTCTATCACCTCGCCGCCCGACCCTCCGTCGCGCGCTCGGTCGAGGATCCGGTCGGCACCTGCCGGGTGAACATCGAAGGGACGCTCCACTGCCTTGCGGCGGCCCGCGACGCCCGGGTGGAGCGGTTCGTCCTCTTCTCCTCATCGAGCGTGTATGGCGATCAGCCGACGCTCCCCAAGATCGAGTCGATGCGGCCCGATCCGATGTCCCCCTACGCCGCCTCGAAGATCTCGGCGGAGCACCTCGCCCGCGTTTTCCATGCGAACTACGGCCTCGCCACGATCGCGCTCCGTCCCTTCAATGTGTATGGACCGCGTCAGGATCCCGCCAGCCAGTACGCCGCCGTGGTCCCGCGCTTCATCACCTCGGTCCTGCGCGACGAACCGCCCACCATCTACGGCGACGGCGAGCAGACGCGCGACTTCACCTTCGTCGACGACATGGTGGAAGCCGTCCTGCGCGCCGCCCGTGACGCCCGCACCTTCGGCGGCGCGTACAACATCGCCGGCGGGCGGCAGACCAGCGTGAACGCCCTGCTCGATGCCGTCAATGCGACATGCGGAACGAAGGTCGAGGCCCGGCACGAGCCGGCGCGCGTGGGGGATGTGAAGCATTCGCTCGCCGACATTTCCGCGGCGAAAGCGGCCCTTGGATGGGCGCCGGCCGTCCCGCTTGAGGAGGGGCTGAGGCGCACCGTAGAGTGGTATCGCGGGCCGGGATAGTCGCCGGGGCGCGCCGCGCGAGCGGCGCTGCGGGATCCCTCCCGCACGGGTCCCGCCGCAGCGCCGGCGCGCGGCGCTCCATTCGATGGCGGCGCACGGCGCCTCTACGGAGCACCAATGGGCGGCAAACGCATCCAGATCGACATGAACGCCCTTCGGACCGTCGAACTCCAGGTCCGGAACCACGGCGTGGAGGACTACCGCCTCGACGTCTACCTCACCAAGCGGCTCAAACAGTTCTCTCGGTCGCTCGTCCAGCGTCTCATCCGGGAGGGGCTGGTCGAGGTCAACGGGCACGGCTCGAAGCCGTCGTACCAGATCAATCTCGGCGACCGCCTCGTCGTCCGGGTCCCGAGGGTGATCCTCGCGCAGACGGTCCCCGAGGCGATCCCGCTCGAAGTGATCTACGAGGACGACTACATCATCGCGGTGAACAAGCCGCCGCATTTCGTCGTCCATCCGGCGGCCGGCCACTGGGAAGGGACGCTCGTCAACGCCCTTCTCCACCACTGCGGGGTGCTGCCGGAGACGGACGACATCTTCCGGCCCGGGGTGATACACCGCCTCGACAAGAACACGAGCGGCGTCATCCTCTCCGCGAAAACGACGGGCGCCCATCACGACGTCTCGAAGCAGTTCCAGGACCGATCGATCGAGAAGACCTATCTCGCGCTCTGCGAGGGGGATATCGAGCTGGACGCCGACGTCATCGACAAGCCGATCGGACGCCACCCAAAGGAGCGCGAGCGGATGGCCATCCGGAAAGTCGGAGACCCGGAGGGGAAGGAGGCGGTAACCGGGTACGAAGTGATCGAGCGGTTCCGCGGATTCACCTTCGTGCGGTGCCTGCCGAAGACCGGGAGGACGCACCAGATCCGGGTCCATCTCGCCTCCATCGGACATCCGATCGTGGCCGACGGCGTTTACGGGCATCGGGAGACGCTCTACCTGCGGGATCTCGCCGGCGACGCCGCGCCGCCTCCGCGACCCCGCCTGCGGATCGTGCCGAAACGGGGCGGCCGTCGCGCCCGGGCGGCCAGCCTCACGATGCCGATGCCGACGGAACCGGCGACGATTTCACCGGCCGGGGAGAACGAGGCGGCCGCGGCCGCCCCGGGGCCTGAAGCCGGGCCGGAGGCAGCGCCGGAGCCCCTCCTCTCCCGTCACGCCCTGCACGCCGCGTCGCTCACCTTCGAGCACCCGATCACCGGCGAACGTCTCACGCTGTCGGCTCCCCTCCCCGAGGACATGGCGTCGGTCCTGGTCGCCCTGCGGGAACACCGCCCCGCACCAGCAGCGCCCGATTGACTTCAACGCCGTCCCCGCTACAATAGTCTGGTCACCCCCAACGGCAGGAGGATCGCGATGAGTCACCTCTCCGGGCGCGTCCCGCGCGTGCTGGGCTGGGCTGTCCTGGCCCTGTCGGCCATCGTCCTCGACGCCCAGGAGTCGAAATCCCCCGCGGCCGAGTTCACCACCCGGCGGGAGACGCTGCTCAAGAAGGCGGCGGACGAACACTACAAGCTCGGCAAGATCTTCTTCGACAAACGCATGTTCGAGATCTCGCATCGGGAGTTCACGCGAACGATCCGTCTCCGGCCGGACCACAAGGACGCGCGCATCCGGCTGGGGTACAAGCAGCAGACGGATGGCGCCTGGGCGCGCGATCCGAAGGCGAAGCCCGAGAAGGAGAACAAGCCCGCCACCTATCAGCTCGAGGAGGAACTGAAGCTCACCTACGAGGGGAAACGGGTGGAGATGCGGAAGAAGGTCGCCAACGACTGGTCGGCGCTCGGGGGCTTCGCCGAGAAGAACGGGCTCGCAGCGGAAGCCACGGCCGCGTGGCGATTCGCGATCCGCTACAATCCCGACCACTCCGAGGCCCGCAAGAAGCTCGGGTACCTGCTGGAAAGAGAGGTGTGGGTCACGGCGGAGGAGTCGGCGCAGTTCAAGCAGCTGCGTTCGGACGTGGAGAAGGCTCCGGGCGGCGACGAAGTGAAGGAGGAGACGGAGGTCGAGAAGACCCTCGGGATCAAACTGGCGAAGCGCGCCACCGGACGATTCCGGATCCAGACGGTGGACGGCGCGGATCGGGGGGCCAGACGTCTGAAGCTGGCCGAGGTGGCCCGGGCCGAGTTTCTGAAGCTGCTCGAAATCCCGGACGATCCTCCGCTCGTAGCCGACCGGCTGGAGATCATCCAGCTCGAGACCCAGAAGCAGCACCTGGAGTATGTGGAGAAACTGAGTCCCAACGAGGACAAGAGCCTCGCCCGACAGGCCGGAGGAGACGTCTCGTACCAGCCGCCGGTCACCGAGGGGTTCAAGGCGGCCGGAAACGATCCGGAGGAGAGCGTCATCCATGACGTCATCCACATCTACCTCGTCCATCGGGGCGGGACGGGCGCGGTGATCCCCTGGCTGTATGAGGGGATGTCGTACACGTTCACCCGCCGGATCATGCAGCAGGCGACGGTGTTCTGAATCGGCTTCGTGGGGACCGGCGGTTTCGCCGGCAAGGGGTGGTCGGACCCGCGCGAGTGGCGGGCGACGGTCCTGGACATGGTGGAGGAGGAGGCCGATCCGGAGATGGAGCGGGTGCTCCACATCGACATCAACAACCTGAAGGCCCCGCTGGCGGTGAAGGGGTGGAGCGTGATCGACTTCTTCCTGACCGAGCACAAGTCGAAGTTCCTGAAGTTCCTGGACGCGCTCCGGGAGGGCGCGAAGCAGGAGGACGCCCTCCAGCAGGCCTTCGGATGGTCGATCGACGATCTCGAACGGGAGTGGCGGGCGTTCGTCACCCGCGCCTACTAGATTTTCTGGAACCCCCCGGGATCGCTCTGCTATGGTGCCGTCATGGCCTCGAAGATCCGCGTTCTCATGGCGAAGGCCGGGCTCGACGGGCACGACCGCGGCGTGAAGGTGGTTGCGTGCGCGCTCCGTGACGCCGGCATGGAGGTCATCTACACCGGCCTCCACAACACGCCCGAGATGATCGTCGAGGCCGCCATCCAGGAAGACGTCGACGCGGTCGGCGTCTCCATCCTCTCCGGCGCTCACAACACGATCTTTCCCCGCCTCCTCGACCTGTTCCGTAAGCATGGCCTGGACGACGTCCTCCTCTTCGGCGGCGGGATCATCCCTCCCGAAGATGCGGAAGCGCTCACGAAGCTCGGCATCGGGCGGCTGTTCGGCCCGGGAACGCCGATCTCGGAGATCGTCGAGTACATCCGCAGCAGCCTCAAGCGCCGCAAGGAGCCGGTCGCCTGATCCGCCGCACTCCGCGCTCCCCCAAGGTATTCAGCCCGCAGGGGAAGGTCCATGAACCCGCGCGTTCTGCTTGTCGAGCCCGATCCCGTGGACCGGAAGTCGTTTCTCGACTCGGTCGCCGGAACGGAGTACCTCGTCCCGGAGATGCTGTCGCAGCCGGAGGAGGCGCTCCGGCGCTACTCTCCCCGCGAATTTCACGTGGTCGTGGTCCCGCTCCTCGGGAAGTCGGCGGTGGGCGCCCCGGCGCCGGTGATCGAGGTCATCCGCAAGCTCCGGGGACTGGCGCCGCCGGCCCGGGTGGTGGTTTCATACGACGACGCGCACAAGATTCTGCTCGCGGAGGCGATGTCGGCCGGCGCCCTCGGCCAGATCAAGAAGCCGTTTACGAAGGGGGTGGTGCGGACGGCGCTGACCAACGTGTTCAGGCGAAAGTCGGCCACGGAACTGCTGAGACGCGAGACGTTTCAGCTGCGCCGTCCGATCCTGGTCACCTACCGTCTCGCCACGGACGGGTTCCTGAAGAAGTCACGAAGCGTGACGGCGGACAACCTGGGCACGACGGGACTCACCCTCCGCACTTCGGAGGCGATCGGCGCCCAGACGACGCTCCGGCTGGAGATCGGACTGCCTCACACCACCGCCGCGGTGAAGGCGGTGGGGATCGCCACGCGCGTCCACTTCATCTCCGACGTGAAGCAGCATGAGGTGGTCGTCCAGTTCACGGAAATCGGGGAGTCGGAGCGCGAGGCGATCAAGCACGTCATCATGGCCGAGATGGACCAGAAGAAGCGCGGCGGGGGCGGGGGAGATCGAGTGCTCTAGAGCGCGCGGCGCACTCACCCCTCCGCGACGCTTGCGTCCGGGACCGGTCATGCCAAGTCGTCCGGCGACACCCTACTTTATCCTTTACATCCGGGACCACGGGGTCGACGTCTCCTCGCAAACGGACCGGGAGATCGTCCCCAAGTCGGCCCTGATCGACAACGTCGAGGCGGGATATGTCGTGTACGACGCGGAAGGCCGATCCTGGCCCCCCCGCTATTCCCGGCTCGAACACGGCTTCTCATGGCTCACAAGACTCGCCGCGAAAACCGTCTACGACCCGCTCGTGGAAGTCGGGATCTCGTGGACCCTGGTTGGGAGCTACGAGCTCGGGGCGCTGCAGGATGCGTTCATCGATGCGGTGAAGCACGACAACGACATCCTGACGCAATGGCGCGATGAGGACAAGATCGTGGCCCGCATCGAGCGGAGTCTGACGTATGACGACCTGATCTCGGTCTGGGAGTGGATCCAGGCCTGCCCGGACGATGAGGAACCCACAGATCCGCCGTCGCCGAAGGTCTCTCAACCGGCCTGAGGGTCTCCCATCCCCGGAATCCGCGGGGGCCGCCCGTTGAGATAGCGACCGGTGAACACCTGGATGGCCCCCCACTGCAGGTGGGGCAGCAGCTCCTGCCGTTCCGCCCAGGCGATGAGGGCGGGCAGGCGGCGAGGATCGCCGGTCCACATGCTCTCATGCAGGTGCTGAAATCCCGCCGTCCGGAGGGCACGGGCCAGGCCGTTGCGCAGGTTGTCGGCGCCCACCGGGACGTCGTAGCTGACGAAAGCCTGAACGCTTCTCACTCCTCCTCCAATCCTCTGAAACGCCCGACGCACCGCGCCCGGCTGGGCCTCCGCGCGCTGGGCGACGATGGGCACCAGCGACGTGCCGGCGGTTCCGCCCCACTCCCGAAACCGTGCAAGTTCGCGCTCCCCCTCCTTCGTGAGCAGGACGGCCAGTCGGTTCCTGCGATGCTCGATCTTCACCCAACCCGCCTCCGCCAACCTGTGAAGGTAGTTGTAGAGCATGGGCTTTCGGTTGTGGAGCGCCGCCGAGAAGGAGCGGGACTGGTACCCGATTCGGTGAATTTCGGCGACGAGGAGCGGAACCTGAACGTGCCCCACCAGCAGGGCCAGAATCTCGAAGTGCAATCGGCTTCGGAGCTGACGAGGACTCTTGATCATAAATCCCTCCACACCCTCTCACGCCACCCTCAGACGTCACTTGCTCACGCCGTCCTCGGACGCCGCTCTCAGACGCCACCTGCTCACGCCACCCACGGCCGCCTGGCGCCCTCATTTCCATAATAATGCAGGTGCATCATTATGGAAATGAGGCTCGGAATGTCAAGAGTTCAGCATCCCGGGGCGGGATGGACTCCCCGGCTCAAACGGCGCCCTCGTCAGCGAACCGGGGAGTCGTCTCAGGGTCGCGCTTTTTTCTGGCACGCGCCCCGGGACCCTGCTATCCTCCGTCTCCCCCGGGGCGGTCGCGCCGGTCTCGCCATGCATCGCACGCCGCCCGCTCAAGGTCTCGCCCCTGCAGCCACCAGGTTGAGAGGTCCCCATGCCCCGCCGCGTTGCGATCATCGGAGTGGGCGCCACCGTCCCGCGCCCCGTCACCCCGGAACTCTCGTACCGGGAACTCATCCACGAGGCCGCCGTCCGCGCTTACGAAGAGGCCGGCGTGGAACCGCGCGAGATCGGCACTTTCATGCCCTGTACGGAGGACTTCTACGAGGGGATCTCGATCTCGGACGAGTACTCCAACGACCAGCTCGGCGCCGTGCTCAAGCCGGTTCACACCATCGGCGGCGACGGCATCCACGGGATCGCCACGGCCTACATGCAGATCGCCACCGGCCTCTTCGACACGGCCGTCGTCGAGGCGCACAGCAAGGCGTCCAACGTCCTGACCCCGCATCACATCATGAACTACGCGATGGACCCGGTGCTCAACCGCCCCCTCGGCGAAAACCCGCTCTACGTGGCCGGGCTCGAGATGAGCCGTTTCATGCACGAGTCGGGGGCGACCTCCGAGGAGTGTGCGTGGGTGGTCGTGAAGAACCGGCGCAACGCCCTCTCGAATCCGAACGGGGCGTTCGGGGCCAAGGTGACCGTTCATGACGTGCTGAGCGGCCCAGCGGCCTTCTGCCCGCTCGGCGCGCTGGAGATGGCGCCCCCCTCGGATGCGGCCTTCGTGGTGGTGCTCGCCGCCGAGGATCGCCTTCCCGCCCGGGCCGCCTCCCCCGTCTGGATCCGGGGGGTGGGCTGGAGCAACGACTCCCCCACGCTCGAGACCCGCTCCTGGGCGCGCGCCCTCTACGCGGAGGCGGCCGCCCAGCGGGCCTACCGGATGGCCGGAATCCGCAACCCGGCGCGCGACATCGACTGCTTCGAGATCGACGACACCTTCTCCTACAAGGAACTCCAGCACCTCGAGGCGCTCGGGATCTGCGACCGCGGCGAGGCCGGAAAACGAACCGCCCGCGGCGAGACGGAGATCGACGGCGCCACCCCGGTGAACGCCTCCGGGGGATCGCTCGGCTGCGGCCACATGCTCGATGCCACGGGGCTCTTCCGCACCGTCGAGTGCGTGCGGCAGCTTCGGGGCGAGGCCGGCCAGGTGCAGGTGAAGGACGCCAAGACCGCTCTCGCCTTCGGGTGGCGGGGCGTGCCGACAACCAGCGGGGCGTGCGTGGTGCTGGGCGCGTAGACCGACGAACACGAGGAACCATCCATGGGCATGAGACGCGTCGCCGTCATCGGGGCCGGAATGACGAGATTCGTCCGGCGGGCGAAAGAAACCCCGAAGGAACTCTCGTTCGAGGCCACGAGAATGGCCCTCGATTCGTGCGAGATGACGCGGGACGACATCGACTGCGTGGTCCACGGCACCGCGCCCGACGCCTTCGACGGCGTCCACATGAAGGCCGAGTACCTGTGCGACGGCAGCGGCGGCGTGGGCAAGCCGTACACCCGCAACTACGTCGGCGGCGGCACCGGCGTCTTCGCCCCCATCCAGGGGTGGTACCACATCGCCTCGGGGATGTTCGACACGTGCCTCGTCGTCTGCGAGGAAAAGATGTCCTCCTGCCAGCCGCATCCCCAGGGGGCCTTCCTGACCATCTTCGACCACACCACGGAGCGCGCCCTCGGGCCCAATCTCCTCTGGATCTTCGCTCTCGAGATGAACCGGTACATGCAGACCCACGGGATCACCCTCGAGGAGATCGCCGCCGTCTCCGTGCAGAACAAGGGAAACGCGCTCGATCACCCCTGCGCCCAGCTCGGCAAGAAGACCACGGTGAAGGAAGTCCTCGAGTCTGAGGTCCTCGCCTGGCCCGTCCACCGAGAGATGGTCTCGCCGACGAGCGACGGCGCCGTGGCGCTCGTCCTGGCGAGCGAGGAGGTGGCGCGCCGAGCCACGCCGAAGCCGGTCTGGATCGACGGCGTCGGCTGGACCCTCGACACCGCATACTGGTGCACGCGCGATCTCTACTATCCGCGCTACGTCGAGACGGCCGCCCGGATGGCCTACGACATGGCCGGAATCACCGAGCCCGACCGGCAGATCGACATCGCCGAGCCGTACGACCCCTTCGCCTACAAGATGCTCCACCACATGGAAGGGCTGATGCTCTGCGGCAAGGGCCAGGCCCCTAAACTGGTGGCCGACGGCGTGACCGCGCGCCACGGCCGGCTGCCCTGCTGCCCCTCGGGCGGTCTGCTCGGCGTGGGCAACCCGATCGCGGCGGCCGGTCTCATGAAGATTGCGGAACTCTTCTGGCAGCTCCGCGGCGAGGCCGGGAAGCGCCAGGTGCCCGGGACGCCCCGGAAGGGAGTGGCCCAGGCGTGGGGAGACCTGATGCAGGTCGGTACGGTGGTCGTCATGGGGGCGTAGCGATTCCACCCGGAGCAAGCCATGGCCAAACGAGTTCGATCCATGCAGGACTTCGATTTCCGCGGAACCGCGCTCTCCGCGGATGAGTTCTCGAAGGGGAAGGTCATCACGACCACCGGCGAGCCGCACGCGGAGTACGCCTGGGACTGCGGGCCGGCGATCTCGCGCTACCTCGAGGAGCTCAGGAACGGTCGCCTCATCGCCCGCTGGTGCAAGCGGTGCAACCGCACGATGCTCCCGCCGCGGATGTTCTGCGAACTCTGCTGGTGTCCCACGACGGAGTGGCGGTTCGTCAGGGACACGGGAATCGTGAACACCTTCTCGCTCTGCAACATCACGTGGGACATGAAGCCGCTCAAGACGCCGCAGATTCCGGCGGTGATCGAGATCGACGGCGCCTCCGCCGGGATGGGAATCATGCACCTCATCGGCGGGTGCGACCCCAGGAAGGTCAGGATCGGGATGAAGGTGAAGGCGGTCTGGAAGCCCGCGGCGGAACGCGAGGGCGCGATCACGGACATCCTGCACTTCACCCCGGCGTAAGGGAGAACTCCATGGGCCTCATCCAGAAATCCTCCTCCAACCAGGAACTCCGTCACTATCGCGGGAACATCCCGGTGGGAAACCTCTACACGGCGGGGATCGCGGGCGACCGCTTCTTCGTCGATCTCCGCGACAAGGGACGCCTCCTCGGCACCCGCTGCCCGTCGTGCGAGCGAACCTTCGTCCCCGCCCGCCACTTCTGCGAGGAGTGCTTCACCCGCCTCGAAGAGTACGTCCCCGTTCCCTCCTCGGGAACGGTCCACTCCCTCACCGCGGCGCACGTCGACCTCGACGGAAAGCCGCTCGATCCGCCGCACGTCCTCGCCTTCATCACCTTCGAGGGATGCGCGGGCGGACTCGTCCACCGCCTCGGCGGAGCCCCCGGCCAGTCCTTCCGGATCGGCGACCGCGTTGAAATGGTCCTCAAGGACCGCAAGAAGCGCACCGGCGGCATCAACGACATCGAGCACTTCCGCCCGGCGAAGGGCAGCCGGCGCTGACGGCCATTTCGCTGGCACGACCCCGGACCACTCTGCTATCCTCGGTGGCGCGCGGACGATGTCGTCCGCCGAAGAAGGAGTTCCGCCATGCCCGACCTTCCCCCTTCCGCCGGCGCTCCGGAGGCGCCGCCGCCCCGGCCCATCCCGTACGCCTCCCCGGCGGCCCCCCCGGCCCGGACGGGTCGACCCGCCTCCTTCTGGGTGGCGCTCTTCGCCCTCTTTCTCCTCATCGGGAGCATTGGACTCAACCTCCTCCTGGCCCTCGGACTCTCGGCCAGTTCGATGGGATCGTTCGAGGCGTCGGTCGATCCCAGACGCGCACCCGTGGAGAGGTTCCTCGAAGGAGACCGCGACGCCACCGAAAAGGTGGTCGTAATCCCGGTGCGCGGAATCCTGATGAGCGGCGAAGTCTCACCCTTCATGAGCGGTCTCGTGAACATCGACCGCCTCATCGCCCAGATCCGCCATGCCACGAAAGACGACGACGTCAAGGCGATCATCCTCTCCATCGACTCTCCGGGAGGGTCGATCACCGACTGCGACCTGATCGTCCGGGAGATCGGGAAGCTCCGCAAGGAGCGGGGCGACATCAAGATCGTCGCCTTGTTCAACGACATCGCCGCCTCGGGCGGCTACTACATCGCCGCTCCCGCCGACGAGATCATCGCCCACCCCACGACCCTCACCGGCAGCATCGGGGTCATCATGTCCTTCCTGAACATCGGAAAGCTGGCCTCCGAGCACGGCGTGACCGAAGTGGTGATCAAGTCGGCGCCGCACAAGGACATCGGTTCGATGTGGCGCGAGATGGATCCCGAAGAGCAGAAAATCCTCCAGGCCCTCGTCGACGAGATGTTCGAGCGGTTCATCGATGTCGTGAAAAGCGGACGGGGAAGCAAGATCACCGAAGCCAGGCTGCGCGAGGTGGCCGACGGCCGCATCATGTCCGGGCAGCAGGCCTTCGATGTGAAGCTCATCGACGCGGTCGGCTACTTCGACGACGCCGTCGCCTCGGCCAGGAAGCTCGCCGGGCTGAGCCGGGCCCGGGTAGTGGAGTACATTCGTCCGCCGACCCTGGCCGATCTGCTCACGGGTGAAGTGGAGGCCAGGCGCGCGGCCAGCGCCGCTTCCGCGGCCGGAGAATGGGGGGGCCTCGCCGGCGCCCTCCAGGGTGAGACGCCGCGGATGCTGTACCTCTGGAAAGTCAGGTGAAGTTGAGGGTGACCTGCTCCGGGGACAGCCTCTGGCGTATGTTCTCGAAGCGGTCCTTAGTAATTGTTAAATAAGGAGTTATGATTGCATTTCCAAGTCCCAGGCGGCACGAACTTTGCGGTAAGTCGGCACAGGGAAGTCGACGTGCGTAGACTGGGGCAGCGGCAATGCGCTCAATACGGTGGGACAGGGCAGGCTGGGTCGTGTTGATCTTGGTGAGCTTCCTTTCACCCACCCAGGCCGACGATCACGCCATCCCCTCGGCGGCGAAAGCCGTGTTCCAGGCCTTCGTCAACGCCTTTCTCAAAGAGGACCACAAAGGGGTGGCCAAGACCTTTCCGGAATCCGAGAAGGTCAGGATCGACATCGACGAGCGAGGTGGGGAGTACAGCAAGGACCAGGCCGCTGTACTGATGCAGCGGTACTTTGAGAAGGTGCTGCCCCGAAAACTCGAGCTGCAGGACGGAAAGTACCGCGGGAACGCCGAGAACCCCATTGCGCAGTACGACTACGAATACATCGACGAGAAGAGCGGGAAGAAACAGACCGCCGTGCTTCTCCTCTCCTGCCAGAAGATCTCCGGCAAGTGGGTCATCAAGGGCGTCAGCCGATACGACAAGCAGGAATAGCCTCCACGCCCGGATCGCCGGCCTCTCCCTCCGACTGTTCGCGGGCACCCCGGGACTCCGCCGCTCCATGGAGAGCCGCTTTCGCGCCTTCCGAAGGGGCAACGGCGAGCGGCTCCATGTGGCCCCGAACTTCCATCCCCTCACATCCCGTATACGGATCGGTCTCCCGTCCGTCCGGTGGAGCGGCACCGACTCCTGCCGAATCCACCGCCGTGATTTCGACCTCACCCTCGACACGGTCACCATGAGGCTCACGGGCCGGTGCGCCTCGAATCCCTACTCTCTGGATACTGCCATCCGCGTCTCGCTCACCGCCCTGCTCCTGGAACGCGGAGGAGCCCTGGTCCACGGAGCGGGACTGATGCTGGGGCGACAGGCCGTCTTGTGCCCGGGCAAGAGCGGAGCGGGGAAGTCGACGCTGTCGCGCAAGGCGGGCCGGACGAGGGTGCTCAGCGACGAACTCACGGCCGTGCGTCTGGGGGAGGGGGGGGTCGCCGTGTCCGGCACCCCCTTTCAGGGCGAGTTTCAGACCGGGGGGATCAACCGAACGCTCCCCCTCCGCGGGATGTTCTTTCTGCACCGCGGGAGGACCCGGGAGTGCGCTCCCCTGACTCCCGGTGAGGCGTGCGTCCGACTTCTGCGATGCTGTCTCTTCTTCGACCGATCGTTCGATCAGGTCAGCCGGCTCCTGGCCCTGGCGCGGGCGATCTGCGAGCGCACGCCCTCCTATGATTTCGCATTCTCACTCGACGAACCGTGGGCGGAAATCGCGAGGCGGATGAGAGCGGCTTCTTCTACCAATAAGCCCGCGGCAGGGCGTCCTGGATCCGGAAGGCGTTCTGGAGATGCTCAATGGAGGGCGGGTCGAGATCGGTCCGGATCGAGATGACGTCGAAACGGGCCGGGGCCTCGGACCATCGCTTCGCGCAGAGAAACGCCTTGGCCGCCCGGGCCATCCGTTCCCGCTTGCGCCGGTCCACCGCCTCGTGCGGGGTGCCGTGCGAGTCTCCCGAACGGGTCTTCACCTCGACGAAGCAGATCGTCCCGCGCCCCGGCTCCTCGGCGACGATGTCGAGTTCACCCGCCGGGCACTTCCAGTTGCCGGCGAGAATCCGGTAGCCGGCCCGGCGCAGAAAGACCGTCGCGAGGGCCTCGCCGCGTTCCCCGAGTCTCCTGCGCGTGAGGGACATCTCCCCACCTCCCTACGCGGCGCCGCCCCCGATTCTCCTCGCGAGGAGATCGCGCGCCCGCTCCGCCGTCCCGCGGTCGTACGAGGTGATCAGCACACGTTCCCCTTCGGCCGTGCGAATCGTCACATCCCACACCTCCACCGGCACCCGCATCGACGGGAAGAGGACGTGCAACGCAAAAATCGAAAGAACGACGGAAAAGGGCCGCATGTAGGTGTGATCGAGGCTCACTTCCTCGGCCGGGCGGACGCCGACTTCGCGCACCTCGGACCAGGAGACTCGCACCGTCACTCGACGCCCGAAGAGCGAACTCCGGGTGACCGTCAGGAACCGACCCGCGTCATCGATCTCCACCCGCATCACCCCGCTGAAGGTGGACAGGTAGAGCAGAACCGGCACCGCCGCCGCACCGGCCGCGAGGAACGGGTATCCGAACCATGCTGCAGGGACGACGAAGAGCAGCATCGTCACTTCGAGCGTGATCGCCATCCGGCGCTTCTGTCCGCGCGGGGAGCGGACCACGCAGGGGCCGGACTCGTCGATCTCCAGGAACGGCTCCGCGCGCGCCCGGAAGCCCTGTGACCCCTCAGCCATCGGACGCTTGGCCCCGCTCTCCGTCGACTCCTGCTCCTCCGTCCCGGTCATTCGTCCTCCCACCTTCCAAGCCCTTCCTCCCCCCAGACAACTGCCCGTCACCCGTCGTTCGGTTGGAGACAATCTCAGAAGCCCGCCGCAGGCGGCCGAAGGATCACCAGTCTGGAACCGGCTGAGCACTGAGCTGGTGATCCTTCCCCTTCGCTGCGCTCAGGGCCGC
>JACPTZ010000188.1 GCA_016192525.1 Planctomycetota bacterium | reverse complement strand
GGGGGTCAGGGGCTGGGGGTCAGGGGCTGGGGGTCAGGGGCTGGGGGTCAGGGGTTGGGGGTCAGGGGTTGGGGGGCGGGGTTGGGGGTGGGGGCAGGGGCCGGTAGGGGCGGGGACCGGCCGGTCACCGCGAGTCTTGCGGCCGTCCCGCACCCGCGCATCCAATCCGCTCGGTGATCTCTCCCGCGGCGCCGAGGCCGGGACCCGCCCGGTGTACAGCCGGGGCCTGGCCTCGGCCGTGCTTGGGGCGCCTCGATGTCCCTGCGACCACTTGGCTTCTCTTCCACCCGGCACTGTCACGAAACTGTGGCATGGCGAACGGCAATTCTCGCCCGCATTCGACCCAACTGCTCATCGTACCACAATCTATGCCAGGTAAAGCAAATCCACCAGTCACTTCATGAATGCCGCCCTTTGACACACCTCTGAATCCACGTGTGCGTCTGATGGCCCGTCCACGAGCGCATGCAGTCGCAACATATTACTGCTGAATGGTTTGCTGATCGGCCGTTGGGGATTGCCCGAACGCTCCGGCATGTCCCTTGCGTCGTCGAGCGACACGGGGTATCGTCGGCGTCAGGCGTGCGAAATCTGCTCGATCAGGAGTGCGGGAACTTGTTCCTCCGTCACAAGGGTGCACGTCCGCCATCTGTGTGGCGGAGCGGGCAGGCGTCAGGGCGCGTTGTTGAGGCCGCGTACCGCGATGAAGCATGGCATGGACACCCCGGAACTCGGCCCCGCCTGGCCGGGATCGCCGCCGGCGGGACCGGAGCCCTCCCCAGTCCTGGAAGAAGGACAACTAGCGATGCGGTCCGGGGAACGGGGCATTGGGAATACATCACGGTCCGGACCCAGGTCCCTGAGTCACGCGCCCGGGGGAGTGTCGGGGCCGCCTTCGAGGGTCCTCAGTCGGACTTCGTGATGGTCCGCCCGCTCCTCCAAGGACTTGAGCCGGTCGTCGTGGACGAGACACTTTGCCGTGAGCCCGTCGGTCCTCGTGAGAGAGGTGTCTAAGGCGGAGATGAGACCGTCGACTTGTGCCTTCGTGGCCATCGTGGCCTCGATCCGGTCGAGGCGATCGTTGATCTTGTTGAGGACGGTACCGATGTGATGGATGGAAGCCGTGTTGCCCGCGACCCCCTTGGTGTTCTCCGCCATCTTCCTCATGAGTTCCGCGGTCGCCTTGGCGTTCTCCGCGGTCGCCTTGGCGTTCTCCGCGGTCGCCTCGGAGTTCTTCGCGATCACTTCGGCGTTCTGTCGCGTCAGCGCTGCGACTTCCGCGAGGGCGTTCTTCGTCGCGAATCGCCTGAGATCCGTCTTCTTCGCGTAGGGTCTCAGCGCCCCGCGCAGTTCCGCGCGCAGTTCGCTTCGGGTGACGGGGGCGCCGTTTCTTCCGTTGGCCATGGGAGGAAATCTACAGTCCTGTGCCCGAAAGGTCAAGATCCGGTCAAGGCCGCTGAGGGCATCGGTGACGCGCGGGGACGCACTCGCGGGGCGCCCCCGCCACGCGAATGGCGGGCGCGCATAAGCGTTGTAGAGGCGGCGGATCGCGATGATGAGGCACGGTATGGACAGGCTTGAGATCGCGGGCTGTCGGAACGTGGTTTCCCCCTCCTGGATCGCGGGAAAACTAAGAACCATGCACCCGATCCGGGCCATCGATCGCCGGCTTCTGGCGGTGCTGATTTTCGCCGCCCTGATGGGGTTCTCAGCGCCGGCGGGCGCTGAGACGGTCTACTGGAGCCTTGCCGGAAGCGGAAACTGGGGGACGGCGGGCAACTGGCGGAACGACGGCCCCGACAATATCATCAATAATGCTGACGACGGAATCGGGATCGGTCCCGCCATCGGCGACACCGTGATCCTGGATCATACCTTCTTCGTCGGCGCCTACACCGTCACGATCAACGCGAACACGGTTTCGGTGGCGGGCTTGACCATCGGTTCCGGCGGAAACACGATCACGGTCGGCATCACGCTCAACCGGTCCCTGAATGTGAACAGCGGGGCGGCGAATCTGACGATCCAACCCGGCGGCGCCGTGACGGCTTCAAACGGGACGATCACCGTCTCGGGGAACTGGACCAACAACTCGGGCGCCGGGGTCGATCTCACCGGCGGGACCGTCACTTTCACGGGGGACGGCGTCATCACCGGCCCGGCGGTGGCGGATCCCCTGGTTGCGGGAGCGGTCGGCGACAGGTTTTTCAATCTGACGCTCGCCGTGGCGACGAGGATCACCCGCCTCGCCTCGCACATCACGTGCAAGAACCTCCTCACGGTGAACGGGGGGATGCTGGACACGAGCACCCCGGGAGCGGAGTACACCCTGAAACTGACGCGGAACGGGGACGGGGTGGACGTCACCGTCGGCTCCGCGGTAAACAACATAGAGCTGTTCGTGGATGGTCCCGCCGTCGCAAACGTCACGCTTACGGGCGTCACGGACAACTTGCATACCGTTCGCGCCCGGTGGCCGGGCGGCGCCACCCTCACGCTCGACTTCGATATGTCGTGCAAGAAGGACTTCCTGATCGAGGCGGGGACGACGGTGATGGGGACGACCACCACCACCGCCCGGTCCCACAGCATCGGAAATGACTTTGTTTGCGGGCGGACCGGCGCGGCCACGTTTGTCGCCCGTCAGGGCGCCGTCGCGGGTACGGTCAGCATGACCGGTTCCCTTGATGGCGTCAGCGAGATTTCCGGAGCGAGCGACCCCAGTTTCTTCAATCTCAACGCGGCGAGCCCGGGCAAGAAGACGACCCTGCTTCGGAGTGTGACCGTGACGAACAACTTCACCGTGAATGGCGGTCAGTACGACGGCGCCTTCTCCACTACGCTCACACGCGAGAGCGGCAATCCGATCGCCGTGGCTGTCGGCTCCACGATTACCCAAGGTACCCTGTCCTTCGCGCCGATCACCGGCGCCACCGCGGGATACACCATTTCAGGGATCAACAACACGGACCAGCTGAACCAACTCTACGAGTTGGTGATCAGCCCGGTCGATGCGGCCGACGTCATCACGCTCGGTCAGAACCTCTCCCTTGCAGGATACCTGTCCGTGGAGATGGGGGCGTTCGCCGTCGGGGCCAACACGTTGACCATCAACGGGAACACCGCCGTCTTGGGCGGCAGGACCCTGAGCGCTTCCACCGGGATTATCGACGCGAACGGACTCTTCAGCGCCACCGGCGGCAACGTCGCCTTCACCGGCACCGGCAAACTCTACCTGAGCGGCGACGTGACGCCGGACTTGGGCGTCTTCACCCGGGCGACGAGCGAGGTCATCTACGACAACACGGCGGCCGATCAGACCGTCTACAACACGAATTACTGGGACCTCCGAGTGAACAACGGCGGCCGCACCGCCTCCATCGGGTTTGCCGTCACCACCACCAGCATCGACAACAGTCTGACGCTCTCCAGCGCGTCGACACTGGACTGCTCGGGTTCGTTCGACCAGACAGGGCAGACCGTGACCTTCGGGGCGCTCGGGACCGGCCGGCTCATCCTCCGCGGGACCGTCGCCTCGCTGGGCGCCTTCACCGCGGGGAACGGGACGGTTCAGTACACCGGGGACACCTCGCTCACGATTCCCGGGGTGAACTACTACAACATTGAGATCGGGCGCATCGGGGCGCCCGGCAACCTCGTCACGATCCAGACGATCAGCCCGACCAACCTCGGGAACACCCTCACGATCACCGATGACGCCCCCCCCTCCGTCATGGCGTCGGTCTTCGGGACGACGGATGCCACAGGTCGGACCATCACGTTTGGGGCCTCCGGGGTGGGCATCCTTCGGCTGGACGACAGCGTGACCAGCCTCGGGACCCTCATGCCGGGAAACGGGACGATCGACTACTCGCAGGTCACGAACTTCTCCGTCCTCGCCTACAACTATTACAACCTCATGTTTTCGGGGGGCGGGACGGCGACGATCGGCTTCGCCGTGAACCAGACGACCCTCGGCAACGGCGCCACGTCCGGGATCCAGACCCTCACCCTCGACGTGGGTACCACTCTGGACGTGAATGCGGCGTTCGATCTCTCTGGAGCGGGGAACCGGAGCGTCACCTTCGTCGGCGGCGAGACACTGAATCTGAGCGGGTCGGTGGGCGCGCTCGTCGCCGGGACGGGCACGTTCACGGCGGGAACGGGCACCGTCATTTACGACGATACCACCGCCGGGCAAAACATCGCGTCGGTGAACTACAACAACCTCGTGATCGACAAGGGGGCTGGAGGGACCGCCTCCGCCCGCACCGCCACGGCGGCCGCGGCCCTAACCGACGCGTCGTTGGGCGGGACGCTCACGGTGGTCGGGTCCTCGATCCTCACGGCGGCCGGCGGGATCAATGTCACGGCGCCGCGGGCCGTCACCTGCACCGGCGCCGGGCTGATCAACCTCACCGGGGGGACTACGATCGATCTGGGGACCTTCACGGCCGGGACGAGCCGGGTCCGCTTCGCCAACACGTCGGCCGGTCAGACGATCCCGGCCGAGGGGGGCTACTACGAGATCGAGGTGGACAACGGCGGCCAGACGGCCACGATCGGCTGGGCCGTCACAGATACGGAGATCCTCGCGGGGGGCGGAATATACATCACGGGATCCTCCGTCCTCGACGCCAACACCTCGTTCGGAGGAGGAGCGGGGTTCGGGAGCCGGATCGTCTCGTTCGGCGCCTCCGGAACGGGGCAGCTCCTGCTCGGCGGGGCGGTATCGAGCCTTGGGACCCTGACGGTCGGGAACGGGACGATCGTGTACGACGACGCGATCTCCGGACAGACCGTGGTGGGGACCACCTACTACAACCTCGTTCTCAGCAAGGGGACGGGCGGTGCGGCGGCCCGGACCGCCACGGCCGTCGGGGCGATCATTGTCTCCAACAACCTCACCATCGCTGAGAATGGAGGCCTGGACACCGTTCTCGACCTCTTGACAAACAACCTGACGGTGGCCGGGACCGCCACCGTGGCCGGCGAGATCAGCCTCGCCACGGCGACCGTCGACCTGAACGGTTCGTTCGTGGCGACCGGCGGCACCGTCACGATCACGGGCGCCGGCACGCTCGAACTCTCGGGACCGGTCACGGACTTCGACTTCTTCAGTGCCGGGGCCGGCTCGAGCACGGTGCTCTACAACTACACCGGCGGGGAGGAGACCGTCGAAGCGCTCACGTATCGCAATCTGACGCTGGATCCGGGCGCGGCGAGGACGCTCACGGCCGAGGGGGATTTCACCGTTGATCGGGTTCTCACCGTCTCCTCGGGGAAGTTCCTCGTGCCTGCGGCGGTCGATTTCAGGGTCGAAGGCGATGGCGGCGCCGGTAACGACCTGATCGTCTCCTTCGGCGCCACGCTGGAACTCAAGGGCGGGGCCACCGGCTCCGGCGTGACGATGGCGGACACCACCATCATCGCGATCGGCGGGACACTTCTCTCCAACACCGGTCCGTCGTTTCCCACCGTGACGAGCGACATGCCCGGGACGACCCGGTTCGGCTTCGAGATCCTCTCCGGAGGACTGGCGACGATCAAGGGCCTGACGGTGACGAGCCCCTACACCAGCGCCAACCGGGGGCTGCATTTCAACCCCGGGGCCCTCACCACGGGGATCGATTGCGACGACATTACCTTCAACAACCCCGAGGGCACAGGCGCGTTTCTCAACATGGAACTCGGCGCCGGCGGGGTGAGTCTCTCCTTTACCGGCCACACGTACAACGGATCGCCACAGTACACCGTTCGCACCGACTCCTCGTGGGCCGGCGGCCAGATCTACATGAGTTTCTTCACGAACGGGGGCACCGCCACCGAGAACGATCACGACATCGGGACAGACCCGAACGCCAGTCCGACCAGCACGATCCAATGGGTGCTTGGCACGATCTGGACGGGCGCGATCGGCACCTCGTGGAACGACGGCGGGAATTGGACCGGGGGCATTCCGACGCAGGATGCCGATGTTACGATCCCCGATGTCGCGAACGACCCCATCCTCGACGGTGCCGGGGGAACATGCGCCGCGATTAACATCTCTACCGGCGTTCTCACCATCAATTCGAGCCTTCCCCTCAACGTCTACGGCGACTTCATCAACACCGGTACGCTCTCGATGACGGCCGGTACCATCGTCATCCGCGGCGACCTTCCCGGCATCTCGCCTGGCGGCTCGCCGTTCTACAACATGGAGGTGAACAAGTTCGGGAGCGGCAACGTCACGCTCCTCGAGGATTTGGTCGTCATCAACAACCTGACGGTCACCAGCGGTCCCCTGAACGTGGGCTCGAACACGCTCACGGTCGGCACCACCGGTGCTGGTGACGTCACCCTCGGCGCCGCCGGCACGCTGCGCATCGGCACGGGGCGACTCGACGTGAAGGGGGCCTTCGACGCCTCGTCGGGTGGGACCGTGGAGTTCACCGGGGCGGGGCGGCTGGAACTCGCAGGGACGATGCCGACCGGCGGCTTGGGCGCATTCACGGCCGGAACCGGGACGGTGGCGTACGACGGCGGGGGAGCACAGACCGTTCGGACGCTCGGCGTGACGTACAACCACCTCGAGATCGCCAAGACGGGCGGCAGCACCGCGACCACCTCCGCCGCAGCCACACTCGTTCTGAGCGGCAATCTGCGACTCATCTCAGGCAGTCTCACCGCCGGAGCGGTGATGGATCTGGCCGGGAACCTCTCCATCGAGTCCGGGGCCGGGACCTTCAGCGCCGGCGCCTTTCCGCACACCCTGGCGGGCCACTTCACGCACGACGGCGGGACCTTCTCCGCCGGGGCGGGGACGTTCACCTTCGACGGCGGGGCGACGCAGACGATCGGCGGCAGCGCCTCGTCCACTTTCAATGACATCCAGATCGCCGGCGGATCGACGGTGCAGGTCAACCCGTCCGGGGCGGCGACGATCTCGGCCGGTGGGACGTTCACCGTGACCGGCACCCTGCAGATCGCCGCCGGAAGGACGCTGACCGCCAATGGGGCCGTCGCCGGGTCGGGGGCGATCACGTTTCTCGCCGGGTCCGGGGCCCTCCTGGACGCGAACGCGGATTTCAACCTGACCGGGGCGCTCACGTTCTCCGGCGACGCAACCCTGCGCCTGGACTCCACGCTGACCGGTCTTTCCTCGACCCCGTTCACCGCGACGACCGGCACGATCGTCCTGGGCGGCGGATCGGCGCAGACGATTCCCTCGAACCTGTTCACCTACAACCATCTCACGATCGACAAGTCGGCGGCATCCACGGCCACCGCGTCGGCGCTCGCAATCCTCGACGTGAACGGCAACCTGACCGTGCAAAACGCCGGGAGCTTATCAGCCGGGAACGCGCTGGACGTCGAGGGCGCCCTCACGATGTCTTCCTCCGGGACCTTCACGCTCGGCGCCCAGAACCTCAATCTCGCCGGCAACTTCCTGCACTCGGCCGGGACCTTCACCGTGACCACGGGTCTCGTCACCCTCGACGGCGCCGCGCAGTCCTTCGGCGGGGCGGTCGCCACATCGCTCGCCTCTCTGACGGTCTCCGGGACCGGGACGAAGTCGATCACCGCGGCCGTCGGGGTTTCGACCGGCGCCACGCTCACGGTGAATTCCACCCTCGCGGTCACCGGGGCCACCCTGACCGTGGACGGATCCGCGGTCATACCGGGCACGCTGGAGATCCAGCCGGCGGGGCTGGTGGATGCGAACGGCTCGTTCGACGCCTCCGGCGGGGCGGTCACCTTCACCAGCGCGGGGTCGCTCCGTCTGGGCGGGATCGTGACCAGTCTCGGGACCTTCTCGGGCGGATCGGGCACGGTGCGGTATGACGGCAGCCTGACCCAGAGCGTCCGGCCCGTGACGTACAACAACCTCGAGATCGCGCTCACCGCGGCCACCGGTCTGGTCACCGGGTCGTTCTCCGTGGGAGGAGCGCTCACGGTGACGAGCGGGCTGTTCAATGTGGGGGGGTACACCGTCACCGTCTCGGGCGCGGCCACCGTGGCCAACGGAGCCACGCTCACGATCGACTCCGGCGCCCTCGATGCAGGAGGCGCCTTCACGGCCAACGCCTCCGGGTCGGTGGCGTTCACCTCCGGCGGAACGCTCACCCTCCGCGGCGCCGTGACAAGTCTCGGGTCGTTTACCAGCGCCACCGGGTGCACGGTGGTCTACCGTCAGCCCGGGGCGGCGGACCAGCAAGTTCTCGTCCCGGCGCCCTCGAATTACCACCACCTCACTCTGGACCGGTCCGGGCAGACATCCACCGCCGCGGGTGCGTTCACCCTCGGCGGGAATCTGACGATCACCGCGGGGACGCTCGACCTCGGCTCGAGCGGCATCCTGGTCTCGGGCCACATCTCAGTACCCGGCGTCCTTCGGGCCATCGGCGGTACAATCCACGCCGACGGGACCTTCGACGCCACGGGCGGCGCCGTGAATCTCTCCGGCGGGAGCGCCGTCCTCGAACTGGACGGACCCGTGACGAGCCTCGGCACCTTCACCGCCGGGACCTCGCGGGTGATCTACCAGGACACGGGATCGGCCCAGACGCTCCGCGTGGCCCCGTACTACGATCTGCGCGTCAACGCCACGGGCCAGATCGTAACGGCCGCGACCGGAGGGACCATCGCGGTGGGCGGCCTTCTGGAGGTCGTCGCGGGCACGCTCTCACTTCCGGCGTCGTCGGTGATGGAGGTGGCGGGCGGAGCGACCGTCACCGGGGTCTCCACCCTCTCGATGGCCGGGAATTCCACGCTCCGGCTCGCGACTTCGCTGTCCATCGGGACTGCCGTCACTTCCGGAGGCGCCCTGGCGACCTCTTCCACCGGCGGGACGCCGGCGATCACCACGACCGATCCCGTCACTCCCCTCCGCTTTGCCCTCACGGTCCGGAACGGCGGCCGGGTGGCGGTGAACGGGCTCAACCTCTCCTACACGAATGGCGACGGTGTTCACGTGATGAGCGATGCTTCCACATCCTGCGACATCGACAATGTGACCTTTTCCAACATCGCCACGGCGGCGGTGTCGTACGGCTATTGCTCTTTCCTGAACATGCGACAGTCTTCGGCAACGGCGTATTCATTCTCGGACTGCTCCTTCGGAACCGTAAACCCGGCGGCGGCGCCACCGCAATACAACGTCACCAGCTCCGGCGCCGGATTCACCGGCACGGTGGAGTTGCTCTCCGCCTCCGGGGCCGGGGCGGGCGCCGCGGGCGAGAACGACAGCGAGGCGGGGAGCGTGACGCCCGGGGAGATTGTCTGGGCTGTCTACAAGGTCTGGACGGGTGCCACCAGCACGGCCTGGAGCGTCAGCACAAACTGGAGCCCGGCCAATGCACCCCTCTCCACGGACACCATCCGGATTGACGATCGTATCAACGATCCGACCCTCGACGTAAACGGCGCCTGCAAGTCGATCCTGATCACGAATGGCCTTCTCACGATCAGCGCGGCCAATATCCTCGACGTCTACGGTGATCTCACCGTGGACTCCACCGGGGCCTTGAACATGACGGCCGGGACAGTCTCGATCCGTGGGTCCGCCGACCAGAACTTGAACCCCGGCGGCACGGTCGCCGGGGACGGGCAGATCGCGAATCTGACGACGAACAAGACGGGCGGCACGGCCACGCTCACGACGAACACGACGGTGGCTGCGAACCTCACGATGACGGCGGGGGTGCTCAACGTGGGGACCGTCACCCTGGCCGTGAACGGCGCGGTGCAAACGGCCGGCGGGACGGGGACGCTCCAGATCGGGACCGGCACGCTGGATGCCAACGGCTCCATCAATCTCGTTGGCGGCTCACTTACCTGCGTGGGGGCCTCCACGATCCGCGCCTCGGGCGCGGTGACCAGCCTGGGGACCTTCACCGCGGGGGCGAGCATCTTCATCTACGACGCCTCGGTGGCTCAGACGGTTTTCACGACGGGGGTCACCTACTACAACGTCACGTTCCAGTTGGGAGGGGGGGCGTTCGCCACGGTCCCGGATGGAGGGACCCTGAACCTCTCGAACGACTTCACACTTGCGACCGGCGGATTCGACGCCGATTCCGCGCCCGCCACCGCGAACACCGCCGTCAACGTCGCCCGCGACCTCACGCTCGACGCCGCGGCCGGAACGTTCGCCGCGCGGAACGCCTCGTTCACGATCGGCCGACACTGGACCCGGAACGGCGGGACGCTCTCCTCGGGCGGCTCGGATTCCTTCACCTTCAATGGTTCGTCCCAGACCATCGGCGGTACGCTCGGCGCGGCCTTCGACAACTGGACGGTGAGCATCGGATCGAATACGACGATCGCCGACGGCATCACCGTCCAGGTCCTCAACACCACGACGAACGACGGGACGATCACCTTCGCCGCCGGGAGCAGTCACCTCCTGGATGTTTTCACCTTCAACGGGGCCGGCGGGAGCCTGGTCTTCACTACGGGTGGGGAGATGCGGATCGAAGGCGGATCGGCGCTCGGCGCCTTCACGGCGGGAACCGGGAAGGTGGTGTTCGACGGACCCGGCGCGCAAACCGTGGACGCCTACGACTACTACGATCTGACCATCAACAAGACCACAGGCACGGCGTCCGGTTCGGCCGGCAACACCACGGTGGCGCACGATCTCACGGTCTCGGATGGGAACTACGACATCGGTTCCGGGACAGTGACGGTTGCGGGGACGACGACCCTGTCCGACCCTACTCCCCCCGGCGTCGGCTCGATCTCCATCTCCACCGGCGTCCTCGACCTCAACGGCCCCTGCGCGATCACCTCCGGCGCCACGATCGTCTTCAGCGGAGGAGGCCGCGTCGACTTCGGCGGCGCCGTCGCCTTCCCCGCCGACCCGACCGTCTGGCTCACCCCGTCCACCAGCTCGGTCCGCTTCGATCGGACGGACTCCAACTACTCGATCAGCCGGAATGGCGTGACGGGGTACAACCACCTGACGATCCGATCGAGCGGGCGGACCGTCTCTTTGCCCGCGGGGGTCGGGGTGAACGTCGGAGGCAACCTGGCGGTGGAACTCGGCGCCCTCTCGGTGGGGAGCGCCAACACGACCGTCTCCGGCAACGTGACGAACGCGGGGACGATCTCGATCGGCGCCGGGACGCTCGATGTGACCACGGGCACGTTCGACGGGACGGGGGGGACAATCTCGTTCTCCGGCGCCGGGCTTCTGGAACTGGGCGGGGCCGTTACAGATCTCGGCTCGCTCTCCGCCTCTCAAGGGACGGTGCGATACAACTCCGGAGGCGCTCAGACGGTCGACAACGTCGCCCAGTACTACCATCTCGACATTCCGAAGACAGTCGGGACGGCCACGCTGGGCGGAGACGTTGCCGTGGCCGGGAATCTGACGGTGAGCGGGGGGGGAACATTCGACCTTTCCCAGTATGACGCGACTGTCTCGGGCGCCGTGAGCGTGAACACCGGCTCCACCCTGAAGATCGGCAGCGGCACGCTCGACTGCGGCGGGGCCTACAATGCCACGGGAGGAGGCACCGAGTTCGCGGGGGCCGGCAATCTGACGCTGCGCGGGGCGGTCACGAGCCTCGGGACCTTCACCTCGTTCTCCGGATGCACCGTGTCGTATCGCAGCACGGCCGGGGGAGACCAGCAGATCGTTGTCCCGGCGCCCTCGAACTACCATCATCTCGTCCTGAATCGCGGGGCCGCGCTCACCTCGACGACGGCGGGGTCCCTCACCCTCGGCGGCGATCTAACGATCGCAGCCGGCATCCTGGACGCCGCAACGAACGGCATCACCCTCGGCGGAAGCCTCGCCATTTCGGACGGGCAGGAGGTAAAGGCGAGCGCGGGGAGCACGATCGACGTGACGGGAAGCGTGAACGCGAACGCGACAGGGAAGATGACGTTCACGGGGACGCCGGTCCTGAAGTTGAGGGGGGCGGTGACGAGCCTGGGAACGACGGCGTCGTTCACGGCGGGGTCGGGGACGGTGCAGTATCTGGGGACCCTGGACCAGACGATGGCGGCGGTGGACTACCAGAACGTCCTGATCGACAACGCGGGGTACACGGTGACGCTGAACGGGACGGCGACAGCGGACGGGACGCTGACGGTGGCGGCGGGGCCTCCGGCGCGGACGCTGGCGCTGGCGGGGGGATCGGACCTTCGGGTGACGGGAAACGTGACGGTGAACGCGTCGAGTACGCTGACGCTGACGAACGCATGCACGCTGCGGGTGGGGGCGGGTTCCACGCTCCAGGTGGATGGGGCGTTTTCCGCGAGCGGGACGAGTCCGAACTTCCCGACGGTGACGAGCACGAATCCGGGGATGGACCGGTACGGGCTCGTGCTGAACGGGACGGTGACGGTGGACGGGCTGAACGTGGGGTCGACGAACGCCTCCGGGATGGTGATCGGCGCCACGGCCACGCTGACGGGGAACAACCTGGCCAACGTCAAGTTCTCGTACGGGGTCGATCCGGGAGGAGTCTGGCTCAACCTGCAGACCACGGTCGGCGGTCCGTACAGCATTTCCGGATGCGACTTCCCCGGGACCAACTTCGCCCAGTACAACGTCCGAACCCCTGTGGCGTATGCTGACAGTCAGGTCGAGATGCTCGACTCCACGGGGGGGCGTGCCGGACAGACCTATGAGGACGACCGCACGACGGGCGGTTCGATCTCCCCCGGCTCGATCGACTGGATCTTCACCTACACCTGGACCGGAGCGGTCGACACGGCGTGGGCGCTTCCCGGCAACTGGTCCCCCGCCGGTCCGCCCACGATTGCCGACAATGTCCTCATTCCAAACGTCGTGAACGACCCCGACCTGTCCACCTCCGCGTCCTGCCGAAACCTCACCATCACGGGCGGGGCGCCGGTCGAGTTCCTCTCGGGCGGGGGCCTTTCCGTGAGTGGCAACCTCTCCTGCGGCGGATCGATCACGATGTTCCCCGGGACTGCGTTGTGGTTCGTCGGCACGCGCAACCAGAGTTTTTCGCCGGGCATCGCCCCCTACCTGAACGTATCGCTCAACAAGACGGCGGGACAGGTGACGCTCGGCGGGAATCTCAACGTGGGAGCGGGCGGGCTCGAGATCACCGAGGGCACGCTGGACATCGCCAGCCGGACGGTGACCGTTCCCTCCGGCGCCTCCCTGACGTTCGGCGTGAGCGGAACGCGGGCCCTGACCGCTTCAACCGGCACGCTCACCTGCAACGGGACGTTCAACGGGAGCGGCGGGAGCCTGACCTGGACCGGGGCGGGGACGCTCAACTTCAACTCGGCGGTCACCGCCCCGGACACCTTTACGATGGCGGCGACTTCGCTCTGTCGCTACCAGGACTCCAGCACCGACCGCACCCTGTTCCCCGCGACGTACGGACGGGTGCAGATCAATGTCGAGACGCGGGTGGTCACGCTGGGCGGCTCCTCGACCGCGAACGGCCTGTTTGAAGTGCTGGGCGGGACTTTCGACCTCGGCGTCGGCGCCAACACGCTCACCGTGGCCGGGACGATGTCCGTGTCTTCCGGCGCCACGCTGCGCGCCACCGGCTCGGCGGCCCCCGGGCCTACGCTCCAGTGCAACGGGGCGTCGAACTCGACGCTGGCGGGCACGCTCCGGCTCGACGCAAGCGGGGCCAACTACCCGCAGATCCTCTTCGACAGCACCGGGGGATTCACCGTGACCGGCAGTTTCATCACCACCCGGACCGTGGGCGGGGTGGGCGGCCGGATCGCGAAGACGCCCGCCGGGAGCGGCGGGTTCCCGTTCCAGGTCTCGGGCATGGTCGATGTGGACGGTCTCGCGTTCAGCGATGCCGACACGAACGGGCTGTTCCTGAGCCAGCCCACATCCTGGACTCGGATGAAGGGCGTCTCGTTCGGTGTTCCCGCCGCCGGAGGGACTTGCCTGCGGATTGAGGCGTCCGCCCTGGCTGCCTTGGTGCAGGATTGCATCTTCCCGGCTCTGGGAGGCGGGCAGTACAACGTGACCGCTTCAGACTCGGATCTCGGGGGGGACGTGTCGATTACGGTCGCGGGCGCCACCGGCGCGGGAGAGGGCGAGACCTATGATTCCGACGCCGACGCGGATGAGAATGGGTCGCCCGAATCGCCGATGGGCGGGGCCGTCGTGTGTTGGATCGTAGCTGCGAATACCGACGTCGGGGGCGACATCCAGCTCTTCGTCACGCCCGCGTACGATCTCTTCAGCGGCGTCTGGTACAGCACCTATGTGGCTTCGCGGCTTCCCGCCACGGACGACAGGATCGCCGTGCTCGATCAGTACGGGGCTACCCTGTACACGTACTCCATCCCGGACGCGGCGTACGGAGAGGTCGTCGGTGTCCCGTGGTGGGAGACGAACCCCGTGGCGCCCAACGAGCATCTGGTTTTCTTCGGCACGTCCGGCGGATATCTGTTTGCCCTCGAGGACACGGGAGCGGCGCTCGTTGCATGGCCGGGTTGGACCACGAACCCGGTCGCCGTGGGTCCTCCCTCGAGATCGGTGGACTCGCCCGTCGTCGGGGCGCTGGAGACGGCCACGAATGAGTACTTCCTCTTCTTCGGCGGAGGGCAAGCCGGCCTCGACGGCATCTTCGCGTTCTCGTTCGACTACGACATGCTTCCGACCTCAACTACCGAGTACTTCTTTGTGCAGGGCGCCACGGCACCGACGCGTTCGGCGCCCGGGCTGCTTCTCAGCGGATCGCCTTTTTCGTGGAGGCTCTTCGCCGGGGCGGATCAGGCGGTACCTGGGGGGTCACCCGGGATACTCGGCGTCGTGGTTGATTCGAGCTCGTCGGCTCCCTACGCGGTGAAGGTCACGGACAACAGCGTGATGGCCCCCGTCGCCGTGGACCCTTCAGGTGTCGTGTATGTGGGAGGAGGAGGGACGAAGTTTTACGCCCTGGATGGGGCTTCGCCCGGATCGCTGCCTGACATGAACGCCGGGAACGGATATCCGGGATACTCCTGGCCCTATGCGACGACCGGTGCGATTACCCGTCTTGCGGACATCTACTACAGTGGGGTGCGGTTCGGAGACACGGCCGGCTACATATACAATCTGACAGCCGATGGCACGGATCAGCGCCTCCCGCTCCTCCTCGACGGCGGGACCCCGATCTACTCCGCCTGCTATGTCCATGGCAACACCCTCTACGTGGGCAACGACAGCGGCAAGCTCTTCGTCATCGACCTCGTCGCTGATCCGATGACAGTTCTGTACACCTATCAACTGGCCGGGCCGACAGATCGCGTTTTCGATGTGAGCGTGGATTTTGTGGGCTCCAGTTTCTTCGTGATCGCCGGTGCCGGCAACGGAACGGTCTACTACATCGATCGAACCGTCGACGGCGGACCTCCTCCCCCTCCGCCTCCGCCGGTTCCCGATCCACAGGAACCGGCTCACGCTTTCACGGTGATGTCGGGCGGAAGCGACGTCGCCACCTACGGCACACTTCAGGCCGCCCTGAACGCCGCGACCGCCACGAACAACATCGTGGAGCCGCGGGGGTGGGCCTGGACGGACCTTCAGGGAGGCACCGTCACGTTTCCCGGTGTGTCCGGCGTTGTCCTTCGAAACGGTCTGCTCCTGAACGGTTCGATCCAGGGGAGTGGCGCGGCCAGTGGGAGCAAGGGCACTCTCCGCAATTGCTTCGTCGCCCTGACGGCCGCGGGCCAGAACATCGGCGGGGTCGCCCCCCTGGACAGCGTCGACAATTGCACGGTGGTCGACGAGGCGAACCAGGGCACGGTCAAGATCACCGCCGATGCCATCCGGAACACGGCACTCTCCGGGACCGGCGACACCCTTTCGGGCGCCGTCACGACATGCCTGACCGGCGTGGCCATCACCGACTATGTGGATTCCGCCCGACGCGATTTCCACGTGAAGTCGACCGCCGCGCACATCGACGTGGGGACCAATCTCGGTTTCACCCCCGCGGTTGATATCGATGGAAACGGGCGCCCGATCGGCGCGGCTTGGGAAGTCGGAGCGGACGAGTATGGCGCCGGAACCCCTCTCGCCGTCCCGGTCTGGTCCACGGCGGAGGTCGAGGGAGGACGCTTCGGTGCGTTTCAGGCGCCGGCGGATTTCAACTTCTGGACCGGCCTGCTCTACGGCGGCACGGGCGACGGAGGGGGGATGCACAACAATTCGCTCCTGGCCCTTTCGCCGACGACGGGCCAGGTCCTGCGCGCCCTCGATCTCGCCGGTCTCCTCGGCACTACGTCGGCCCGGGTGGTATCGACTCCCGTGATGGTCCGCACCACAGCGGGTCCTCCACCGGTCGACCTCATCTTCGTGTCGGTCGACACGGGGGAGCCCGCGGAGACAGAGTCTTTAGGCGACAAGCGACTTCTGGGGCAGGACTATGGCACCGGCACCGCGCCTTTGGGAGACAGGATCGTTTGCCTTCGAGACCTCGCCACCGCATCGACAGAACTGGTCGATCCCGCCGACAACGGAGGGGATGTGCTGGTCACGTCGACGACCGGGTTTCCGGCCTCGGGGACGGCCTGGGTCGATGGCGACGATTTCACGTATGCAGGGCTCACGGCGACATCGTTCACCGGCGTCGCCGGCATTACCGGGACCCACGCGTCGTCCGCGGCGGTGGGGGCACTGCTTCCGTATGTGACGTTTTCAGGCAACGGTGTCATCGACGACACGGACGGAGCGAATGCACTTCACGAGCCGATCGGAGGCATCACGTGGGCGCTTGAGGCCGGGGTCTATTACGTCTACTTGTCGGGTGCCGTGACGACCTCGGGTCCGGTGCGGCTCTGCAAGTTCGATCTTTCCGGATCGTTCGCCGCAGGCTGGCCCAACACCACTCGCGCGCTCGACCACGCTCCCTCCTCCTTCTACAGCAAGGGCCTCAATCGAATCTACGGGTCGCTGACGAACGACACGTCCGGCGCAGACATCGCCACCTTCATTCCCGGGACCGGTCTGGTCGACCAAGCCACCCTCCTGGGGAGCGCCACGACGAACCGACGTCCCGTGATCTGGATCAGTCCGAGCGCCGCTGCTTCCTGGGCGCTCGCCGCGCCGCAAGTCTCCCAGATCTTCGCCGTCGATGGAGGGACCGGAGTCGTGCAGTGGTCCTCGCTCGATCTGGGGGCTTCCCCCACCAGCCAAGTCATTAACCCTTTCGGTTACACCTGGGCCTATGTGGCGGCCGGATCCCGAATCTGCAAGATCCACCGAAGCGCCGGGACCTGGCCTCCGGACATGGCCTCGGATTGGCCTGCCTCGGATTGGCTGAAGGGACCCGCGGTGACGAATCTGTTGTCCTTCGGCGGCTGGATGTACTTCGGCACCGGTCGGGGGTATTGTTACCGGGTGGCGGCGATCAACGACACGGCCGCGGGCAACGACGGGAAGAACGGGGTCGTGGCCGGCTTCCCGTACCGCGTGCCGGGCGCGCGGATCACCGGCGTCTCCTTCTCGTTCGCCCCGAAGCGCGCCTACTACACCTGCGACGACGGCCGCATCGTGGCCTTCACCATTCCGTAGACGCCCTCGAATCCCGCTTGACCCGGTCGCGCTCCAATGTTGAAATGGGGGGTGCCCGAGGACTGGGCCTCGCGCCGGAAGAGCCACATGGGCGACGTGATCCGTGCCTTCCCCGTCCGATCGACGAAGGGTGAGCGGTCCCGCCGCCTGCGGCTCTATTTCGATACCGGGTCGCCCTACACTTTCGTCAAGCGCTCTGCCTGTGCAGGGATGCGCGACGTATTCAGGCTCTCCCGCCCGGCCGACTTCGGCGGCCTGGGTAACGGGCACTTTGAAGCGCGGGACGGCATGTTCATGGAAGTCCGTCTCCTCGGCTTCTGGTGTCGTCACTACGCGTACGTCGTGGAGGACAAGGAACTCGATCTGATCTATGACGTTCTGGTCGGCCACGACTTCATCCAGAAATTCGACATCTCCCTCCGTTCACGCCGAGGGGGGAAGGGCGTGGTCCTCGATCGGGAGACTCTTCTCATGTCGCAACGCGTGCGCGCCGTGTCCTCGCCGGGCGATTCCGACGGGCCCCGTTCCCCCGGGCCGGGCCCGCGTCGACGATACCGCCGCCCTCACCTCCGCTCGGACACCCTCACCGAGCGCAGCGCCCTTGCCTGCGGGAAGCTCACCACCGACGCCATCTGCAACAACCTCATGGGCACCCCCCCTCCGGCCGGTTCGTGAATCCGTCCCGGCGCCGCACCCCCTCGCCGTTCCACGCCGGCCGCCCGCAGGGACCGGGATCGGCCGGTCGCCGGAACCCGATGCGCCTCGATCGCGCCTCGTTTTTCTTCCGGAAAACTTGTTGACACCCCTCCCCGGGGGCGATATTATGATATTGAGAATCAGTCTCAATCTCAGAGGGACGTCGGCCGGGAGGTCCGGAGCATGAACGGCAAGGACGGCGGTGAGCGGGAAATGACGCGCGCCCAGGCCCCGGCCGCGTTCGAGAAGTTCCTGCGCGGGCGCGGCCTGAAGCTCACCCGGCCCCGATGGGTCATCCTCGAGGCCGCCCTCGACCGGCGCGACCACTTCAGCGCCGATGAGCTCGCCGACCGCCTCCGCAAGAACCCCCGGCCCGTCTCGAAGGCCAGCGTCTACCGTACCCTCGCCCTCCTGAAGGAGAGCGGACTGCTCGAGGAGCACGATTTCGGCGGAGGGCGGAAGTTCTACGAGCAGGCCCTCGGCCGGACGCACCACGACCACCTCGTCTGCATCGGGTGCGGACAGATCACCGAGTTTCAGAACCCCCGCATCGAACACATGCAGGACCAGGTGACCGAGCGCGAGGGATTTGTCTCGGTCTTTCACTCCCTCAAAATCTTCGGCTACTGCCGCGCCTGCCGGAAACGCGGGGTCTCCGCTGATCCCCAGACCGCGCATCTGCCGAGGGAGATCGTCGGGATCCACGGGAGCACGACATGAGCGGGGTCACCACCCTGGACCGACTGCGCCTCCGCGATACCGGACGCATCGTCTCCCTCGACGGTCGCGAAGACCTGCTGCAGCGACTCATGGCCCTCGGCTTCCTGCCCGGCGCCCGCCTCGAGGTGGTCCAGGTGGCGCCCTTCGGCGACCCGATCACCATCGCCCTCGATGGCTGGCGGATCAGCCTTCGACTGGGTGACGCGGCGTCCATCGCGGTCGAACCGGCGAACGGCCGGACTTCGTCCCGGACGGAGGTCCCCTGATGGCGACCGCTGCACCCGCCCTCGCCGCTCCCGCCCGCCTCGCGACCATCGCGCTCGCCGGCAATCCGAACACCGGCAAGAGCACGCTGTTCAACCGGCTTACCGGTTCGCGTCAGACCGTCTCCAACTACCCGGGGATCACCGTCCACAAGACCAGCGGCACGCTCATCTTCCCCGGGGGTCGAACGGCGACCGTGCTCGATCTCCCCGGCGCCTACAGCCTCGCCCCGGCCAGCCCGGATGAACGCGTGGTGTTCGACGTTCTCGCGGGTCGGATCTCCGGAACGGAACCCCCCGACGTGGTTGTGGCCGTCGTCGATGCGACAAACCTCCGCCGCAATCTCTTCCTGGTCTCGCAGATCGCCGACCTCGGTCGTCCCCTCGTCATCGCCCTCAATATTGTGGACGAGGCCGAGAAGCGCGGGATCCGACTCGACGCGGAATTGCTCTCACGCCGGTTTGGGGTTCCCGTGATCCCCATCGTGGCGAAGACCGGGGCCGGGATCGGGGCCCTCCAGCAGGCCGTGGAGGCGGTGATGTCCAGTCCGGCGCAGTTCGCGCCCGTCGTGTGGTCCGATCCGGTGCGATCGGCGCTCTCGATCCTTCGCGAATCGCTGTCTCCCGCGCTCGCCTCGCGTCTGGGTCCTCAACTGCTCCCCCGGCTCCTGTTCGACGGGACGACGGTGACCGCGGCCGGGAATCTGGACGGGAACGGGGCGGTCTCCGGGCCGATCGAGCGGGCCCGGCAGGCCCTTCGGGACAGCGGGACGAACCCCGTCACGGTGGAGGCGGGGACCCGCTACCGTCACATCGACGCCCTGCTTGACGGGATTGAGACGCGACCCGATCCGGCGTTCGCCTCCCAGGGCTACTCCATCGACCGGCTCCTTACGCACCGGCTCTTCGGGATGATGATCTTCGCCGGGATGATGCTGGCCGTTTTCTCGTCGATCTACTGGATCGCCCAGCCGCTCATGGATGCCGTGGACGCCGCGTTTGCGATGCTGGCGGAAGCCGCCTCGAGCGGCTTGACCGCGTGGCCGATGTTCCGAAGTCTCGTGGTCGACGGACTCGTGCCCGGGGTGGGAGGGGTGGCCGTGTTTCTGCCCCAGATCCTGATCCTCTTCTTCTTCATCGGGATCCTGGAGGACAGCGGCTACATGGCGCGCGCCGCCTTTCTGATGGACAAGGTGTTCGCCTGGTGCGGTCTCAACGGCAAGTCGTTCGTCCCGATGCTGTCCTCCTTCGCCTGCGCCGTGCCGGCGTTGATGGGGACGCGGACGATCGAGGACCCAAGGGCGCGCCTGTCGACGATCCTCGTGTCTCCCCTCATGTCCTGCTCTGCGCGCCTTCCGGTGTATGTCCTCATGATCGGCGCTTTCATCCAGCCTCAGTTCGGGGTGTTCTGGGCGGGGGTGGCTCTCTTCGCGATGCACGCCCTGGGACTCTTCACGGCGGTCCCGATCGCCTTTCTGATCAGCCGCTTCCTGCTCCGAATCCGTCCGCTTCCGTTCCTCCTCGAGATGCCTCCGTACCGGATGCCGAGGTTGTGCGACGTCGGCCTGAGGATGTTCCGCAGCGGCCGCGAGTTCGTCCTCCGGGCCGGGACGATCATCCTCGCCTTCTCGGTCCTGATCTGGGCCGCCACCTACTTTCCGCGCCCCGAAGGAGTGAGGGGGGATCTGGCCCAGCGCGTGGCGGTGGAGCGCGGGATCCCGATCGGCGAGGCGGACGCCCTTCTCGATTCCGAACTGGCCCCGGTCCTGCGCTCCTCCTATCTGGAGCAGTCGTACATCGGACGCGCCGGTCACCTGATCCAGCCGGTCTTCGCCCCGGCCGGGTTCGACTGGAAGATCACGATGGCCGTGCTCGCCAGCTTCCCGGCCCGCGAGGTGGTGGTCTCCACCCTGGGGATCGTCTACAGCGTGGAGGAGGGGGACGACGACGAGGTGGCGCAGCGCCTGGGCGATCGTCTCGCCGCGGCGGAGTGGCCCGACGGGCGCCGGGTGTACGGTCCGGCCGTCGCCATCGCGATCATGGTGTTCTTCGCTTACTGTCTCCAGTGCGTCTCGACGATTGCGGTGATCGCCCGGGAGTCGGGCTGGCGATGGGCGCTCTTCGCGTTCGGGTACATGACGGCGCTCGCCTGGCTCGGCGCCGTGGCGGCGTACCAGATCGGATCGCTCGGATTTCCGGGAGGTGCCGCATGACGCTGGAATCGTGGGTGGTGGGGGGGATCGTGTCCGGCGCCGGGGCGTTTCTGGTGTGGCGGATGTTCGACCTGCTCGGTGTCCGGCGGCCGAAGGAGACGGCGTGCCACGCGTGCGGGTCCGAAGGGAAGGAGGGGATGGAGGTCTAGATGAAAAACGCAGGGCCGCCGGCGGATCCTTGGGGGACAGCCGGCGGCCCGGGGGCATCGGGCTTGCACCCGACACCGCACGCATTGTAGCCGCGTGCGGTGAAGGACGTCAAGCCCCGCCCCCGTTCTCGGGGTCCGACGCGCCCTCTTCAGGGACGCGTCCATTGTGACGGAGGTGAGTCATGCAGGGCCGGAAAGGTCGGTCGATGATCGTCGGTCTCGTCGCGTTCTGGGGTCTCTTCGGGGGAACCGTCTGGTCCCAGGACATCGTGAAGCCGGGCGCTCCCGCGGAGACCGAGGCGCTGAAGGCCCGCGTCGAGTCGCTCGAGAAGCAGATCGCCGAACTGAAGGACATGGTGAAGGCGCTCAGGCCGGCCGCCGGAGCGGAGGAATCGGTCGTCGAGGAGGGGGCGCCGGCCGATCGGCGGATTCCGGGCCCGCTGCCGGAGCGGGCGGAGAAGTTCGAGCAGGAGAAGTCGGCCCCCGGCTTCGGCGGGATCTACACCAAACCGTTCCTCACGAAGCTCGGTCGCGACACCTACCTCGGCGGCTACTACGACTTCGAGTTCCGCGAACAGGGCGGCAAGAACAAGACCTTCGACCAGCATCGCCTCATCCCGTTCATCTATGGCGACGTGGCCGAGAACGTGAAGTTCGCCACCGAAATCGAGATCGAGCACGGAGGGCCGCAGAACAACCAGGACGACGGCGAGCTCAAGGTGGAGTTCGCCCAGGTGGACCTTCTCCTCCATGAGGCCGTCAACGTGCGGGCCGGCGTGCTCCTGACGCCGCTCGGAAAACTGAATGCCGTGCACGACTCGCCCATTCAGGATCTGACCGACCGCCCGCTCGTCGATCGGACGATCATCCCCACCACGCTGAGCGAGGCCGGAGCGGGTCTCTTTGGATCGCTCTATCCGGGGGAAACAGGCAAGCTCGACTACGAGGCCTACCTCGTGAACGGGTTCAAGGGGCTGGACGCCAAGGGCAAGGCGTTCATCTCGAAGACCGACGGCCTTCGCGGGGCGAAGGGGAGTGAGAAGTCGGATATCAACAACTCCCCGGCCCTTGTATCGCGGCTCGGGTACAGTCCTTTCCTTGCCCTGGAAGTGGGGGGATCGGTCCACACCGGCCTCTACGACGAGAAGGGGGACAACCGGCTGACGATCTGGGCCCTCGACGCGAAGTGGCAGACGGGTCCCTTTGAGCTGGAGGGCGAGTATGCCTTCGCCGACATCTCGCGAAACTCGTTCGCCAAGGCGAGCGGGATCCCCGGCGACTTCTGGGGTTTCTACGTCCAGGCGAACTATCATTTCATGCCTGAGGGTCTGAAGACGTGGGGACCGAAGGTATTCGGCGATGAGGACGCCACCTTCACGGCGGTGGTCCGCTACGACCAGACCGACCTCGACGGGGGCCGGCTGCGGCGTATTACCCCGGGATTCAACTTCCGGCCGAACGGAAAGACGGTGATCAAGTTCGACTACCAGTTCAACGATGAGGGAGGCGACTTCAGCGAGAAGGATGACAACGCGTTCCTGATCTCGATCGCTACGTACTTCTAGCCCGGACTATTCAGGAATAGAACACCGTAGCCCCGAGTAGCCCCGTAGCACGTGCTACGGGGCGTAACGAGGGGCGGGCCAGGCGAAGGTTCCCGCCGGGCTGGGGTTCTGTCCTTTTCAGTACACCCCCTAATACGGACAGGAGTTCTGAACGGCGGAGGGAGTGCGATGTCGGAACGCAAACGACTATGGCAGAAGGGATGCGTCGTTCAGGACGTGATCCTGGCCTCTACCTTCGATTCGCAGGAGATCGAGACGATCTGCGGGGCCCCGACCTCGGCAGATGGCTGCATCCGGATGCCGTCGGACTACCGCGTCTTCACCCGCGCCCATCATCGCTGCTATGCCCTGAGTCTGGCGATCATGCGCAGTTTTCGGTGCATGGCGTTTTCGGGTTCTTTCAAAGTCGAGGAGGAAGCGGATGGAGCCCATCACGCGCAAGCGCCTCCCGGCGCTTGAGTTGTTTCGGACCGCAGGGTTGTCTCTTCTGTGTCTTTCGTTCCTGTCGTCAGGATGCTCCACCCCGCCTCGGATCTGCGAATACGCCTTCGACGGTCGCGGGTTTCTGCCGCACGAGAACGTGCGAAAGTGGGTGGAGAACCAGATCGCCACGACGCTGAACGGGACCTCGTCGATTCCTGACAAGGAGTAGAGCCCATGGACAAGAAGAGAGTGATCGCGAAATTGAACGAGATGCTGGAACACGAAATGGCGGCCATCGTTCGCTATCTCCACCACTCGTTCGTCGTGCCCGGGATCGGGAGAGGCCCGGTGGTGCAGTACATGCAGGACGGGGCGAAGGAGTCGATGTCCCACGCCTCGGCGCTCGGCCACAAGATCATGGCCCTGGGAGGGCACCCGTCGGTGAAGGTGAGCGAGGTGTTTGAGCCGGGGCCGCAGCAAACGACGCGGGAAATGCTCGAGGAGGAACTGGAGTCCGAACGCCAGGCGGTGGCGCACTATCTGGACCTCCTGAAGCTGGTGAAGGAGGACGTGGCTCTGGGGTTCCTCGTTCGGAGCATCCTGCTCGAGGAGCAGGGTCACATCGATTCCCTCGAGGTCATGCTTCGCCGGGAGGAGTAGCCGTGTCCGATCTCCCCGAGAGCAACGGCAAGCCGTCTGCGACGGGTCCCGATGTCTGTACGGGCATCGTCGGCGCCAGGACCTGCTGCGACGTGATGAAGTTGCAGCTGAGGGTGGGCGAGCGCGGGATCGTCGAGGAGGTGCAGTTCCGGGCCTTCGGGTGCGGGACGGCCCGGGCGATCGCCTCGTACGTGGCGGGATACATGCGCGGCAAGACGATCGACGAGGCGGGAACGCTCACCCGATCCCGCCTCGTCCAGGCGATGTCCCTGCCGCCTCACGAGCACCACTGCGCGGCGCTCGCGGAGGAGGCGATCCGGGCCGTGGTGGACGACCATCGAAGGAAGTCGGCATGAGCCAGTATCACTCGATGCCGCGGTTCAGCCTGTCGGCCACGCCGCTCCCGAACAAGGTTTTGATCTCGCTGTTCCTTGCCGGCACGTGCGCCGCCCTCGCCGTGGCCGTCTATGCGTTTTATCAGCCCACCGGCCTGACGACGCAGGGGGTCGTCGAGTTCTACCTCGGCAATGAGGGGAACCCCGACGCCCGCGAGATCATGGTCGAGAAGAGCCGGGGCGAGCTGCTGGAGTGGATCCACATCCACTCCTTCTCGACCCTGCTCCTCGCCTTCGTCCTGTGCCACTTCATCCAGCTCACCCGGCGGGGGGACCGGGCGAAGATCGTCTGCTACCTCTCGGTGTTCGTCGCGTGGGCCGGAATGATGGCGGGTCCGTGGCTGGTTCGCTTCCATTCGCCCTCGTTCGCGGGTCCGCTTCTGGCGGCGGGGGGAGTCTTCATCGCCGCCACGCTCTGGGGGGCCGGGGTGACGCTCGGCGAGATGTGGTTCGGGCGGACTTCGCGGTCCGCGCCCGTGTCCGACCTCGAGGAGTCCCGCGAAGTCGAGAAGGTGGAGCCGCCGAGATGAGACCGCTGCCGATGGCCGTGCTGTGCGTGATCGTGCTCTCCGTGCGAGTCTGCGCCCAGGAGGCCCCTCCTCCCGCAGAGCCCACGGTCTACGCCACCGAGGCCGAAGTATTGAAGCGGGCCTTTCCCGAGGCGGACGACATTCGAAGAGATGTCTGGGCGTTCAGCGACGCCGACCGCAAGGCGCTCGCCGAGAAGCTGAAGCGGCCCGTGAATGATCTCTCCGTGACGGTCTTCCGCCCGATGAAAGGGGAGGCGTCTCCCGGCTGGGCCGTTCTCACCGAGGAGATCGGCAAGTATCATCCCTTCACCTTCATGGTGGTCCTCGATGAAAGGGCGGAGGTGAAGGACGTCGAAGTGCTCGTTTATCGCGAGAGTCGGGGCGGGGAGATCGTGAAGAGGCGGTTTCTGAAGCAATTCGCCGGCAAAAGCCTCGACGACCCGATTCACATCAACAAGGACGTCATCAACATCACCGGCGCCACGCTCTCGGTCCGAGCCCTCTGCCGCGGGGTGAGAAAGTCGATCGTCATCCTGAAGGACTACTACCTTACGGGGGTGCGCAAGGTTCCGAAGTCCGGATCGAAGCCGGCTCCGGAGGGAGACGGCGAGAAATCGGGCGGGAGGATCCCCCCGGACTCGCCGTCGGAGTCGGTGCTGGCCGGGGGGCCGCGACCCATGGTACGCGGGTGCCGCATGGTGATGGGGACGCTGCTCTCGATCACGATCTACGCGGCACCCGAGGGGACCGGTGCCGGACTTCTGGAGGCCGGCTTCCGCGAGGCCGAGCGCTGGGATGCTCTGCTCAGCGATTATCGCGCGGAGACCCCGATCGGCGAACTGAACCGCGACGGGGCGACTCGAGAGGTGACCCTTCCGGCAGAGGTGTTCGCCGTGCTGGCGCGTTCATTCGATATCAGCGGCCGGTCCGGAGGGGCCTTCGACATCACCGTGGGCCCCCTGGTGGACGTGTGGAGACGGGCCTCCGATCGCGGCTCTCGTCCGGGCGACGGGGAGTTGAGAGAGGCGCGCGAACGAATCGGTCCGGGCCACGTTCATCTGAATGGGCTTTCGCGTTCGGCGCGGTTCGATCGCCCTGGAGTGCGGATCGATCTGGGCGGGATCGGGAAGGGGGTCGCGCTCAACGAGGTGGTTCGCCTCCTGCGCGAAGGAGGCGTCACTTCCGGTGTGATCGATTTCGGAGGACAGTGGGCGGGCGTCGGCCTGCCCCCGGGCGGGGGGGATTGGCCGGTTCTGGTCCAGGATCCCGTGGCGGATGGGGAGGCTCGGGCGTGGCTCGCGGTTCGCGGGGGCTCCGTATCGACCACCTCGAATGCCGAACGCGCGATCGAAATCGCGGGGGTGCGATACGGGCACGTGATCGATCCGCGATCGGGGTTTCCCGCCGAGGGGTGCCTCTCCGTGACCGTAGCGGACTTCGATGCCGCGCGGGCTGATGCGTGGTCGACAGCTCTCTTCGTGCTCGGGCCGGATGAGGGAATGCGCGTCGCGGACCGGGAGAGACTGGCGGCGTTGTTCGTCGTTCGCGGGGAGGGCGGGAGAGAACGGTGCATCGGGTCGCGGAGTCTGGTGGGGCGCTGGAGATTCATAGAGGAGTCGGAGTGAGCAACATCGGATCGGTCCCCCTCGCGGGGGCTCTGTGGTTGCCCGTGCTCTGGTCGATCGCCGTCCCGTGGTGGTGGAGCCTGCGGGGGGGGAGGGTTGGAGAGGGGGAGGACCGGCGCACCCGGCTTCACTTTGCGGCGGGGGCGGGCCTGCTTCTCGCTTCGGCGGCCCTGGCCGGTTTCGCGTTCGGCGGGCGGGGCGGGGGAGTCTGCTGCGCGTGTCTTCTGGGCTTCGGGGTGGCGCTCTGCGGGATCGGATCGTTCGTTCAGCGCGTGTCCGGCAGCCGAATCGTGTCGCAGGCGGTTCCCTGTCTTCTCGGGCTGGCCCTCTGCCTCACGCCGCTCTGGACGGATCCGCTGCTGCGGGCGAGCGATGACTGGCCGCGCGGGCAACGGGTGGTCGTGGATCTGGCGGTGAACGCCAACCCGGTCATGGCCATCGCGAACGGGGTGGACGGAATCGATCTGCTCCGTCAGCCCCGCACGTATCAGGTTTCTCAGCTCGGCTTCTTGTGGTACCGCTACCTTCCCTGGGCCTGGTTCCCGATCGGGGCCTCGTTCGTCGGGATGGCGGTGGGAGGGGCGGCATTTCTGAGCCGTCGGCGAAAGGCTTGAATTCGAGGGGAGGGGTGCTATACTGGCGACGCCCATGAAAGTCACCTTCTGGGGCGTCCGCGGCTCCATCCCCTCGCCCGGCCCTGCCACCGTCCGGTACGGCGGAAACACCTCCTGCGTCGCCCTCGAATCGGGCGACACGATGTGCATCTTCGACTGCGGCACGGGAATCCGGGAACTCGGCATCGACATGGTGTCCCGGAAGAAGCCGGTCAAGTGTCACATTCTCATCTCGCACACGCACTGGGACCACATCACCGGCTTTCCTTTTTTTACGCCGCTCTATATCCCCGGGAGCGAAGTCCACGTCTACGGACCGATGCACCATGAGAAGACGCTGGAGCAGATCGTGACGCACCAGATGGAGTACTCCTATTTCCCCGTCAGCACCTACCAGCTGGCCGCCTCGCTTCACTTTCACGATCTGAAGGAAGAGTCGTTCGATATTGACGGGCTCTCCGTCACCACCTGCTTTCTCAACCACCCGGTGTTCATGCTCGGCTACCGCGTCACGGGAGAGGGGAAGACGGTGGTGTACACCGGAGACAACGAGCCCTACTACGACTTCATCTATACGGAGACCGGGGATAGCGATGTCACTCAGGCCCGGGACGATGTGCAGAAACTGGTCGAGGACTGCAACAGTCGCGTGGTCAAATTCGTGAAGGACGCGGACCTGCTCATTGCCGATGCCCAGTACACACCGGAGGAATACGAAACCCACCGGGGATGGGGGCACAGCACTGTGATTCATGCCCTGGACCTGGCCGAGAAGGCGCACGTCCAGCAGCTGGCGCTGTTTCACCACGAGCCGACCCGAAACGACGACAGCATGGACGCCGTCGAGAAACGGGTGAAGGCCGAGGCGAAGAAACGCCACCTCAACGGCATGAAGGTGTTTGCGGCCAAGGAGAAGATGGTCGTCGAGCTCTGATCCCCACTCGCCGCAACTGCCATCCCGCCCTTTGTTGCGTCGACAGAAAGTCCAGGAGAGTCATCGAATTCCGTTGACTCGCATCCTTAACTAAGTAACATATAATTGCAGCTGAAACACCACGTTAATCTTTGCTCGATCCGGCCGCCGTTGAGGAGGGAGTCCCATGATCCCGAACCCCAGAAGGCTCAGGAGCAGGCTGCACTTCGAGATGCTCGCCCTACTGGTGGGGCACGTCGCCGTGCCGATTGCCGTTGCGGAGCTCTACGTGCTGCTTCGATCGGCGAGGAGCGCCTCTCTCTGGCTGAACAAGGATCGGTCCTGGGTCTACGTCTACCTCCGGCGGCTCGCCGCCGCCGGGCTGGTCCGACTCCATCGTGTCGAGGACCGGATGGCCGTCCTGCTCACCAGAGAGGGTGAAAGGGAACTTGAGCGCTTCCAGAGAAGGGGAGGCGCTGCCGGCCATTCCCTCGTCCCCAATGTCGGCGAAAGCCGGGAACCGACTCCGGCCGTCCTCCGGCGGGTGTTGGGACAGGTGGGAGGGCGGGTGCGACGGACCGAGGCGTTCGTCAGCTACGACGTTCCCGTCGGGCAGGACTCGATGAGAATCGCGCTCGGGCGGACCCTCGGCACGGCCGGTTTTCGCCGTCTCCATGAAAGCATGTGGGTCGGCGATCCTCGTCGACTCCCCGCCGTCGTCGCGTGGGCCGAAAGGCAGGAACTCCTGCCGCACATCCAGTGGGGGGCCATCCAGGTGTTTCCCTCGACCCCCCTCGACGAACCCCCACTGCCGCCTCCAGCCGGCGCCGGGAGCCGCGCGGGACGACGCCGACGCCCCTCAGACGACTCCTCCGAAGTCCTTCGTCGACGAGTCCCGACCCGTCCGATGATGCCACCCGGCGGCAAAGGCCGGGAACCGAAGGATGGTCACTCCCGTGAGCGCCGGCCCGTGGATGCGATCCGGAAAGGGGACATGGCACCGGGAAGCCGCACCGTAGTTGTGGGAGAGCAGCACGAACATCCCCACCAGCTCTTGCAGCAGGCCCTGGAGCCGGCAGTGAGGAAGCGTCGAGAGACCCCCGTACAGCAGGAACCCGCCGAGAAAGACAAACGCCCCGCGTCCGAGAAGCAGTACCCGGGAGGAGTTCCCCTCCACACCAGTTGCAGGGTTCGTCCAGTACGAGGCGGGCTGGCACGCCAGGGTCATTCCGCGTCGGAGAACATCGAGACCGGAACGGGGAGGGTGAATCACAGATCCGGGGCGCGCGAGGACTTGTTTTCGGCCAGGAGGTCCATGCCCTACCTGCCGCGCAAAGATCGAAATCCGGGTCGCCAGACCGGTGCCCCGGCCGCCCGTTTCTCCGCGTCCATCCGGGCGAGCGCGACCACGGCACCGAGCCCCACCCGGATGCAGGCCAGCTCCGCCGCGTGTTTCGACGAGGGCGGAATGAACTTGTTGGCGGGGCGGTTGGCGAACACGGCGCAGACCGTGCCGGCCCGGAAACCCCGGAGGGTCGAGAGCGTGAAGAGCGTGCTCGTCTCCATCTCCAGATTGGACACCCCCATGCGGGCCAGGTCGTCCGGTATCGCGGGAAAGCGTGGAGGGAATCCATCGATGCGGCGTCCCTGCGCGGCGTAGAAGCCGGGGGCCGTCGCCGTGAGCCCGAGATGGGCCCGCACTTTCGCGTCCGCTGCAGAGTCCAGGAGCGCCATCAGCACTTCGGGATCGGCCACGGCAGGATAGCCCTCCACCACATAGGCGAGACTTGTGTTTTCGAGTCGCACCGCCCCGAGCGAGATTACGCATTCCCCGATCCCGATGTGCCGCTGAAGCGCGCCGCATGAGCCGATCCGGATCATCGTGAGCCCGCGCGGACAGATCTGCGCCAGTTCCACCACCGCGATCTCGGTGTTGTCCGGCCCCATCCCCGTCGCCATCACGGAGCAGGGCAGGCCCCGATAGGCGCCGGTGAAGGTGAGATACTCCCGCTGGGCCCGCTCCACCCGGACCCGATCGAACATCCCCGCCACGACCTTCGCCCGGGCGGGATCGCCGCACAGCAGAATCGTCGGCGCCACCTCTCCCGGCGCCAGCCCGATGTGATACTGCCTCCGACCCGCGGTCTCCACATTCTCCGCCGTCCGCTTTCGAGTGGGCATCTGGGACTCCCCGAAGTGATCGACCCGTCAGACTGTCCGGTTTGCGGCAAGCCCATCGCGTGAGGCGATTCGCCGGCGGGCGGTCATGCCGCACAGATGGCGCGCGGCCGCGAGGATTGCGCCCGCAAGAAGTCGTGCCGGCGGGACGGGACTTACGTCGCCAGCGTCGCCCCCACGTCTTTCGCCGCGGCGCGGAGCAGGGCTTCGCCCGAGGCGACCAGGCCCGCCGCCCGATCCGGCGCCGGGGCATCCGCGTAGACCCGGATGAGCGGCTCCGTTCCAGAGGCGCGGACCAGAAGCCAGGCGTGGTCCGCGTAGGAACGTTTCAGACCATCAATCGTAAGGTCTCTCTCGCGCCCCTCGAGCAGTTCCCGCTCCCAGCGCTCCCGGACACGGGCCATGAGCCGGGCCTTCGCCGAGTCGTCGCAGTGGATCGTTCGCTTGACCTGATAGAATCTCTGAAATTCAGCGGCCGTCGCGGCCAACGTCCTCTCCTCCCGTGTCAGCAGATCCAGCATCTTGAGGCCGGCGAGAAGTCCGTCGCACCAGAGCGCCTCGCGACAGAAGTAGTACTTGCCGGACTCCTCATACGCATAGTCGGCATCGAGTCGCTTCACGGCCTCGACGGTGGCGGGCTGACCGGCGCGACAGAACTCCACCCGCGCTCCGATCGCGGCGCAGGTCTGCTCGATGAGCGCCGAGGAGTTGATCGGGCAGACGCAGAGCCGGCTCTTCGACCCCGGGAGGACCCGCTTCGCAAAAATTGCCCCCGTGCAGTCCTCCGAGAGGACTTCACCGGCCGCGTCCACGAACAGGATCCGATCGGCGTCGATGTCGGTCCCCATCCCGAGGTCGGCCTTCGCCTCAGTCACCGCCTTCCGAAGGGCGCCGAGGACTCCGGCCCGCGGTTCCGCCTGCCGTTCCGGGACCGGGCCGGCCGTCGCATGGAGATCGGTGACACGGCAGCCGGCACGCCGAAGCACCTCCTGCAGGGCGAGCGTGGCCGTTCCGTTGGCCGGATCGACGACGACGTGAAAGCCCCGGGTGCGAATCCGGCTCACGTCCACATGCGAGAGGAGATCGTCGATGTAACGGGCGATGGGGCGGTCCGCGGCAACATACGAGCCGATGCGCTCCGGCGGTACCGGCGGGGGGAGGGCGGCCTCGGACATCGCCAGTCGCGCTTCGAGGGCATCGGCGACATCGTCCGGGATGTACGCGCCGTCCCGCAGGAGGACGATGATGCCGATCCGATCCGGGGGCATGTGCGAACCGGTGATGAGTACGCCGCCGTCGAATCCGCCACGCGTCAGCAGGGTGGCGATTCCGCCGGTGGGAATGCAGCCGCAGTCGGTGACGTCGATTCCCGCCGAGCGCAACCCCGCGGCCGCGGCCTGGGCGAGGGCCTGAGCCCCGTACCGGGTGTCGTGGCCGACCACGCATCGTCCGTGATTCCCGAGGTGATCGCCGTACACCCGGGCCACGCGAAGGGCGAGATCGACGGTGATTTCCCGGTTTGTGGCCCCGCGGATTCCGGCGGTGCCGAAGAGTCGTGGCATGGGAGTCTCCAAGGCGGAAGTTTGGGGTGCGATCGACGATTAGTCAAGGAAGAAGGCGAATCTCAGGGGCACTGGAATGGATGCTCGGAATGTCCTTGACTCCGGGTCTTGTCCCCGCGTAGATTCAAGCGATCTGTTCACCTTGTGAAACATCTGGGCGAGGGCAACCGGATCGCCGCAGTGGCTCCAGCCGCAAGACCTTTTCTTGGATGATCCACGTGCGTCCATCATGCGATCGTGTGTCGTTCTCTGACCCGGATCGCGAGGGGCGCACCGGGCCCGGCCATCTCCTGGTGAAGGGGTTGGGGATCGCGTTTCTGGGGATGCTGCTCCTCTCGCAGGGGAACACGCCGTACTCCGCTCGCAGAGTGTCTGACCCTGCCTGCCGCAACCCGCGGAGCGAGGTTGGGAGGACAATCCTCGGAGTCGCCGCTCACGGCACATCGTCCGCGCCTCCCAACGGCGGTCCCGCAGATGAGATGGCTCTTGCGGCGTGCGTCGAGGTTCCTTTCGCGGCCCCTGACGGCGCGGCCGCAGGCGATCCGGCCGCGCCGAACCCCGATTGGTGGCTGCAGGTCCAGGAAAACATCCGCCGCGAGGAGTATCGACCGACCTGGCAGGAACGGGATGCCGATGGGAACGCCTTCCCCGAGCCGACTCCACAGTTCTCCAATCGGTCGCAGGGTCTTCGCGCCTACTTTGGCCGTGACGGCGTCTGGTACGAGCCGCGCGCCCGGAACGGGAATTGGCGCGTGGCGCTGCGGCTGGAAGGTCTGACCCGGGGCGGAGGAAACCCGAACTTCGCGGCAGACGAAACGGGAGACGAACCGTCCCATCCCCCTCCTTCCGCGGCTTCTCCCGGCTCCCCGGCCCACGGCCTGCCATCCGCAGCCGCGCCGAAGGCGCAGAAGCCGAGGATCGACGGTCATCGGATCGTCTACGACCGCCCATGGGGTCGGGAATGGTACGCTAACCGAGAAGAGGGAATCGAGCAGGCATTCGAAATCGCGCAACGACCCGACGGCACCGGGACGCTCCGGATCGTCCTCGCGGCGGAGGCCCCGGGGCACTCGGTGGCCACCCCCGAGCGCGTGGTTTTCTCGACTCCCGAGCGGGATGTGCTGGAGTACGGAAAACTCGTCGTCACCGACGCCTCCGGTCGCCCGGTCCCGTCCCGAATGGAATACGTGGAAGAAAAGCTGGCCCTGGCCATCGAGGATGATGCGGCGGAGTACCCGTTGATGGTCGATCCCCTCTCCACCGCCCCCCACTGGACGGCGGAGAGCAACCAGGCTATCGCCAGCTTCGGTTACTCTGTTTCGTCGGCGGGGGATGTGAACGGGGATGGGTACGGAGACGTCATCGTCGGAGCCTATCAGTTCGACAACGGCCAGGCAGATGAAGGCCGCGCGTATGTTTATCATGGGTCGGGAACGGGTCTCTCGACCACTGCGAACTGGACGGCGGAGAGCGACTTGGCCGGCGCCTGGTTCGGCCAGTCCGTCTCGACGGCGGGAGACGTGAACGGGGACGGGTACAGCGATGTCATCATCGGGGCCCCTTACCTTGACAACGGCCAGGCGGACGAGGGTCGGGCATACGTCTACCTCGGCGCGGGGAGTGGTCTCGCCTCGACCCCGGTGTGGACGGCCGAGAGCGACCAGGCAAATGCCAGGTTCGCCCTCTCCGTCTCAACGGCAGGGGACGTCAACGGCGATGGGTACGGCGATGTCATCGTCGGCGCGGTTCTGTTTGACAATGGCCAGACCGACGAGGGCCGGGTGTACGTCTACCACGGGTCGGCGACGGGCGTGACCTCCGTCGCGAACTGGACCGCCGAGAGCAATGTGGAGTACGTCTCTTTCGGCAATTCCGTCTCGACGGCGGGAGACGTGAACGGAGACGGGTACGGCGACGTCATCGTCGGGGCGTACACCTTCAGCAGCGGTCAGTTGAACGAGGGCCGGGCGTCTGTCTTTCACGGGTCGGCGACGGGGCTCTCATCCGTGCCGAACTGGGC